>JANNFI010000026.1:0-20380 GCA_031379665.1 Ignavibacteria bacterium | reverse complement strand
TAATGAGATATCGTTTGGCCGATCATACGGAAAAATGATTAATGGAAATCTGCCCGGTTGAATCCAGGGCTATATGATTGAGGGGCGGTTGATTACCGCCCGTCCAGCTTCCTGCGCCAGTCGGTCACGAGCGTGAGCGGCATCGTGACCTGATTGGTCGGGAGATGGCTTACCAGGATTTTCTTCCCGTCGGAGGTCACACCGTGGAGCAGCAGGCCGGCCTGAGAGGGGTTTCTGAATACGAGTTTCATTTCGCCGATAGTGAAGGCGGCCCCCGAACCATTGACCATAGTTCCCATAACGCCCTGGTCGGTATTATAGTAGATCATCGTTCCCGTCTTGTCCCAGATCGGAGTGCGCCCTCCCCCGGTCGACACCTGCCACTTCCCCTCCCCCGGCGGAAAAGACCGCACATAAATTTCGTTGCGCGATGATTCGTCGGATTGGTAGGCAACCCAACGCCCGTCCGGTGAAAACATCGCATTCGCCTCGCTGAATTCCGTTTTCACGAACGGTTTCTTCACCCGGTCCCCTTCCAGCGGAACATACCAGATGTCCCAGTCCGCGGTCAGTTCGACGTCCTGGAAAAGGATGTACCGCCCGTCCCTGCTCCAGTCGGTGCTCTGGGCGGAGGTGATCGATTTCACGAGGAGTTCGGCTGTGTCCGTTCCAGCCATGCTCCTGACGTACAGGTTGACCCCCTCCTTCCACGACGTGTAGACAAAACGGCCTCCGTCCGGCGACAGGATCGGGTTTGAGTCGTCCGCCTGGTCGAAGGTGAGGCGGCTCTTCAAGCCCCTCGCGATGTCGAGCGTCCAGATGTCGAAATTCCTCGCGATCGGGTCGTAGCTGTCGTACAGGATCCTGCTGTCGTCGGCCGCAAGGTACGCCGTGCCGTCGATGACGACGCTTCCCGCCGGGACGAGGAGGTTCTGCTGGCGGTCGATCCAGGAGAGTGTCCGGCCCTGACTGGAAACGGTCATGTAGATCATCACGCCGTCGATGGAACTCGAGAACACCCCCTTGCTCCGGTTGGGCGCATAGCCGATTTTATTGACGACGGGGATGGCGTCGCCGGAGAGCTCGAGCGTGCCCGTGTCGAATTTCTGCGCGACGAGGGCGTCCTGGCGGACATAGAGGAGCTTTCCGTCGCGGCACTCCACGTTCGTCGAAAGGTCCAGAAGGTGTTTGTCGACATTTCCGTCGAGCGAGGCGACATAGACCGCGCCGGTAAAGTCGGACGACCGTTTTGCGGCCTGTGTCGTGTACAAGAAATGCTTTCCGTCCGGCAGGAATTGGGGCCACCGGGCGTTCGCCATGTTCCTCGTGCTGTCGAGGACGGTGACATGCGTGATCGGTCCCCCGCCGGCGGAGACACGGTCGATGCCGGTCCGGTCGAACCGGGGCGAGAAGATGATCACATCGTCGGCGTTCCAGGAGCCGCCCCGGCCGCTCGGCGCATCGCACACGGCGAAGGGAGGACCACCGCTCGCAAGTATTTTCTTCAACTTGCCGGGCACGAAGAATCCGATGAAACGGCTGTCGGACGACCAGAATGGATATTCGGCCCCGTCAGTCTCGAGCAGCTGTCTCGGGATATTGGAATCGAGTTTCCTTACCCAGAGCGAAGTTTTACCCGAGGTGTCGATCACGACGAACACGAGCGTGGTGCCGTCGGGTGAGAGGGCCAGGTGCCCGCCGTCCTGAAGGAGGAATTCGCCGCCGGGGGGCGGCTGGATCGAGGCCGTGAAAAGCGGCGCTTCGAGATTCGAGGCGCGGTTATACAGGAACAACGCCGCTCCGGCGAGGACGAGCGCAACAGCTGTGACGATCCAGGGGACGATCGTACGCTTCGCCGTCGTCGTCGCCTGCGGTTGCCCCGATGGCTGCATCTCTCCGGACGAGGACGACGACGCGGCCTGCATCGCGGGCCGCGTCGCGGTGATCCTGCTGACCGACTGCCGGCCCGATTCCCTCCGGAACCGCTTCAGGTCGATCGATACCTGCTTGGCCGATTGGGTCCTGTCGTTCGGGTCCTTCTCGAGGCATCCGAGGACGATCCTGTCGAGCTCCGGGTCGATATCGGGCTTCGCCGCCGACATCGGTTCCGGGTTCACGTTGACGATTTCGTACATCAGCGCGGTCTCGTGCGCCGCCTTGAAGGGAGTCCTGCCGGCGAAAAGCTCGTACAACACCACGCCGAGAGAGAAGATGTCGGAGCGGTGGTCGGTGTCCTGTCCCTGCACCTGTTCCGGAGACATATAACCGGCGGTGCCGACGGTGCTGCCTTCGCGGGTGAGACGGGTGACGTTCCCCCGGAGCTTCGCGAGGCCGAAGTCCATAATCTGGGCGATGCCGTCCTTCCGGACCATTACGTTTTCCGGCTTGATGTCGCGGTGGACGATCCCCTTCTCGTGGGCGGCGGCGAGTCCGTCGGCGACCTGGATGCCGATGTCGGATGCCTGCTTGGCCGACATCGAGCCCATCTTTTCCCTGAGGGTCTGGCCGTCCACGAAATCCATCACGATGAAAATCCGGTTCTCCGGCGGCGCCCCCGGGGTCGCGGCAACCGGCTGCTCCTGGATGTCGATGACTGAGAGGACGTTCGGATGGCTCAATCCGGCGGCGGCCTTCGCCTCCTGGATGAAGCGGGCCTTGTCGGTGCCCGAGGCGGCCAGGTGCGCGGGGAGGAACTTCAGCGCGACGTCGCGGTCGAGCTTCGTGTCGCGCGCCTTGTAGACGACACCCATCCCCCCTTCGCCGAGTTTTTCGAGGATGGTGTAATGCGATATGGTCTGGCCGGTCATTGGTTACTTCGAAATGGTGATGAGCACGATATCGCTGGTGGATTGGCCGCGGGCCACGGCGAGGTTTTTACCGTCGGGGGACCAGGCGAAGTTATAGATATCTCCGGAGGTGAATTTTGTGACATCGGTGACCTTTCCAGTCCGGTAATCATACGCCCGTATGTTGTCCACACCCTTCCGCGATTCGGAGAAATGGATGGCCTTCCCGTCGGGGGCCCACTGAAAATCGGGCTGGCCCGAAGCCCCTGGAAAATCGAACGCACTCACCGTCGCTCCGTCTGGAAACGACAGGATGGTCATCCGCGACCGCTGGATCTTCTCGTCGTGGAGCCAGCAGGCGACGAGCCGGCCGTCCGGGGAAAATCGCGCTTCGACGGCGCCGTGACGGAACATCGTGGCGGTATCGGCCGATCCGATCTTCAGTTTCCAGAGGGAGCGCGCACCGGACCTCCAACTATCGAAGAGGAGCCAATGGCCGTCGGGGGAAACCTCAGGGTTGTAGTCCTCGTCGTCGGTGACCCGCGCGGCGTTGCTCCCGTCGGCGTTCATCCGCCAGATGCAGGGAAGGGTATCGTTGTTGGAAACGTAAAATATCACGCCGCCGGGGTGTAAGGTAGACGGATCGTTGGCGGATCGTCCGCTAAACGTCAACTGGCTCGGGTCTGATGCTCCCGATCCCGCCACCCAGAGGTGGCTCATTCCGTTGGAATAGGATGTGTACACCATTCGCTCGTTGTCGATCCAATCCAGCCCGCCCTGACCGTCGTTCCTGGTCGCCCCCCTGGTGACCTCGCGGATCGACGAGGCATCGCCCCGGGGCACGATCATCACCGTCGAATTCGATTGCGACTGCGCGCTGACGATGGCCGAGGCATCCTTCGTGATGCTCAGGCTCGAGGGACCGTACGACAGCAGATCATTGGTGATCCTGGTGACCTCCCCGTCGGGGTAGGAAATGTACGAAATTTGGGTGGCCGGTTCCCCTTCGAAGTTGGTGCAGGCGATGAGGCCCCGGCCATCGGGATACCAGGCGATCCGTCCGATGTCGCTCAAGCGCATCTGCGTCATCATTCTTTCGGCCGGCTCGTCGACCGGGATTGCGACGATGTCCATCGAAAACTTTCCGACCGTGGTTCCCGCGGGAGAGACGATCACGCTCCCGTCCGGGCTCCACGCCGGCGTGGCTCCTTCGCCGGCGTAAAACAGGTTTTTCCCGTCCCGGCTGATCAGTTTGCGTTCGCCCGATCCGTCGGCGTTCGCGATGAAGATCGCTTCCTCCCCCGTGCCGGGGAAGACACGGAAAAAGGCGAGCCGGCTGTCGTCGGGTGACAGGGACACCGGACTGTCGACATTTTCGATGATTTTCCGTGGCGGCGCGCCGCCGATGACCGGTGTCCTGTACACCGTCAGGAGTGGGGCCTCGGGCAGGGCAGCCGTATAATAGACGTAGTTCCCGTCGTTGGAGAACGACGACCCGATGATCCTGACATCGGAGGGAGGGATCACGTTGATGTCGGTGCCGCTCGCCACCTGCCTGATCCAGAGACCGCGCTCCCCCTCCACTCCCTTGACATAGACAACATATTTTCCGTCCGGTGAGATCGTCGCGTATCCGGCGTCTCCCGAGGACGTGAGCCTCGACATTTTAACGTTCGCCGCGGAAGGGATGATGCGGTCTTCCTTCATCATTCTGAAGACGACGATGGCCGCCGCAATCAGTATGATGGTTCCCGCGATGAGCGGTATTTTTTTTGGACGTTTTCCTCCCCCGTCACCGGCGGGTACCGTTCCTGATCCAGACCCTTGGGCGGGGTGAAAACCGGACCCACCCTGCGTGGCAATCCTGGAAGACGGAATGCCGCCGTCCCCCGGTCGTGCCTGGAGGGGGTACGACCTCGACACTCTCGTCGTGCTCTTCTTCAGGCGTCTCAGGTCCACGAGCATTTCCGCCACCGACTGGTACCGTTCGGCCGGTTCCTTCTCGAGCGCCTTGGATGTGAGGAGGACGAGTTCGGCCGGCGCGTCGGGAAGAAATTTTGTGAGCGGTTCGGGCTGTTCGTTCATGATCGAGTAGACCATCGCCGCCTCGTGCTCGCCCCTGAACGGCAGGCGGCCGGTGAGCATTTCGAAAATCAAGACGCCGAAAGAAAATAGGTCCGACCGCGCATCTACCTCACCCCCGCCGATCTGTTCGGGCGCCATATAGCCGAGCGTGCCGACGGTCGAGGAGGTCTTGGTGAGCTTGAGCGAACCCTTGAGTTTCGCGAGGCCGAAGTCCATCACCTTCACGCCCCCCTTCGAGGTCAGCATCACGTTGTCGGCCTTGATGTCCCGGTGCACGATCCCCTTCGAATGGGCTTCGTGGAGAGCCTCGCCCACCTGCGCGGCGATCGCGACAACGTCGGCGATTCCGGCGAGCGGGAGCTTTTCCCTCAGCGTCCCCCCGTCGATGTACTCCATCGCGATGAACATCCGATTCGATCCTATGGGGCCGTCGGCGTCGGCGTGTTCTTCGACGCCGTAAATGGTGCAGATGTTTGCGTGGTTGAGCGCGGCCGCGGCCTTCGCCTCCTGGAGGAAACGCGCGGTGGTCTCCTTCGTCGCGGAGACGTGCGACGGAAGGAACTTCAGCGCGACGTCGCGGTCGAGCCTCGTGTCGCGGGCCTTGTAGACGACGCCCATTCCCCCCTCGCCCAGTTTTTCGAGGACCCGGTAGTGCGATATGGTCGTGCCGATCATCGGTGAGTAGCGAATTCGGTGTGCATCTCGTCTTCGGAATTATTTTGTGTTCAGGATTTCGTCCCAGTTCACCAGGAGCGACAACGGCGGGAATTTCTGCATCTCGAGGCTGCGGGTGAGAACGAAGGTTTTCCCGTCGGGAGCGATGTCATAATTAAAAGTGAACGGTGGCAGGTTGAAAAGGGGTTTGACGACGACGACTTCGCCGGCATCACCCGAGAACCGGAGAGTCGCCGCGACGACCTCGTTCCCGGAATTGACATAGATCAATTCGTCCGTCCCGGGACCCCAGAGAGGCACGTTTCCACCGCTCGAGGAGACCTTCCAGGCATCCGATCCCGGCGCGGAAAAGCGCTTCACATAAATTTCATCCCCGCCGCTTTCATCGGACACATACGCCACCCATCGGCCGTCCCTCGAGATGCGGCCGTCGTGTTCGTCGAATTTTGTCTGTTGGAACGGCGTCGGCGTCCGGTCGTCGCCGGTCGCGGGGACGAGCCACAGGTCCCCCTTGCCGGCCGACGGGGAAGTGGTCTCGATGAGGAGTGTTTTGCCGTCGGGGGAGCAGTCGAGGACCCGTTCCTGCGTGGCGAATTTCGCGAAAAACTTTTCACCGCCGCTGCGCGCGACCGGCTGCTCATAGATGTCCGCGTTGCTGACCCCCCCTGACACGAAGAAAATGCGGGAACCGTCGGCAGACCAGACGGGGTAGAAATCCCCCGCCGGGCGCGTGGTGAGACGCCGCCTTCCCCCCGTCCGGAGGTCGTACACCCAGATGTTGCTCCTGCGGGAACGGGTGTCGAAGAAATAAACCGCGAGCTGTGTCCCGTCCGGCGACAGCCGCGGATGGTCCTGCTCGCCACGGTCGTCGATCAGGCGCGTAACAGCGCCCGATCGGTCAACGAACATCGGGCGGGCGCCGGCCTCCGCCTTCCCCGTCTGGTAGAGAAGAGTCCCGGTATTCGAGACGGTATACACCGCCATATTATACGACAGGTCGGTCAGTACTCCATCCTGGAGCTTGACGGCGTCTCCCTCGAGGGTGAGTGACTCCAGGTTGAACCGTTGCGCCATGAGCACCGAGCTCCGGGCAAAAAGAAGATACCCATCGGCGAAGGACGGATTGAACGACGACTGAACGACCATCTTCTTCGTGCTTCCGTCGAGGGAGGCGACGAACACCGCGTCACCCTCCGCTTCCCCGGTCTCGGCCGCGGCGCGGGCGAGGTAGAGGAAGTGTTTCCCGTCAGGGAGGAAAAAAGGCCACCGGTGCGATCCTTCGTTGCGCGAAGAATCGAGCGTGGTGATCTGCACGGGCTCGCCTTTCCCGTCCGCCGAAACCCGGAAGAGCCCGCTCTGGTAATCGGGCGCGAAAACAATGGTGCCGTCGGAATTCCACGTGCCTCCCCTGGGATTCGGGACGGAGGCGATGGTAGTCGGCGACCCGCCTGCCGGATCGATTTTCCTCATCCTGCCCCCACCATCGAAGTATCCCACATATTTTCCGTCAGGCGACCAGAAGGGTTCGTTGCCGCCTCCGGTCCCGGGGAGCGCGCGGACTTCCATCTCGTTGAGCATCCGGACATAAATCCGTTTGGCGCCGTCCGGCCTCACTCCTGAAAATGCGATCGCCCGTCCGTCAGGCGAAATCACCGGAGGCCCGAGGCCCGCTCCAAACGAATGGATATAGATGCTGTCGGGCGTCACGATCGATGACCGGAGAAGTATTTTCGCCACTGGGATCATCGGCGACGGCCTGCTCATCAGGTATCCCGCGATGGCGAGCAGTACTGCCGCGACACTCCACGCGATAATCTCCCGTCTCCGTGATGGCGCGGCCGCGGCTTCCGGAACGCCGGCGTCGCCCGACCCTTCGCCCGCGCCGGACCGCCCGCCCGCCCCGCTCGCCGGGCCCGTCCCGGAGCCCCTCATCACCGGCCTTGCGGCTGTGATCCGGCTGACCCGCGCGCGGCTCGATTCCCGCTTGAACCGCTTCAGGTCCTTGGCAATGTCCTTCACCGAGTTATACCGTTCGTCCGGGTCCTTCTGCAAGCATTCCAGCACGATGCGGTCGAGCTCGGGGTCGAGGTCCTGCCGCACCGCGCTCAGCGGCGCGGGGTCGACGTTGACGATTTCGTACATCAGCGCCGTCTCGTGGACGCCCTTGAAGGGAAGTTCGCCGGTAAAGAGTTCGTAGAGCAACACGCCGAGCGAAAATATGTCCGAGCGGTGGTCCGCGTCCTGCCCCTGCACCTGCTCCGGCGACATATATCCCGCGGTCCCGACCGTGCTTCCTTCCTTCGTCAGGCGGGTGATTTTGCTCCCGCTTCCCCTCAGTTTCGCTAGGCCGAAGTCCATTATCTGCGCGATGCCGTCCTTGCGGACCATGATGTTCTCGGGCTTGATGTCGCGGTGGACGATCCCCTTCTCGTGGGCCGCCGAGAGTCCCTCAGCGATCTGGATGCCGATGTCGATCGCCTTGCCGGGGTTGATCGAGGGCATTTTTGCCCGCAGGGTCTGGCCGTCGACGTACTCCATCACGATGAACATCTGCTTGCCACCCCCGCCCTGGGTCTCGTACTCCTGGATGTCTATAATAGAGCAGACGTTCGGATGGTTGAGCGCGGCGGCCGCTTTCGCCTCCTGCACGAACCGCGCTTTGTCCTGGTCTGACGCGGCGAGGTGCGGGGGAAGGAACTTCAGCGCCACGTCGCGGTCGAGCTTCGTATCGCGGGCCTTGTAGACGACGCCCATTCCCCCCTCGCCGAGCTTGTCGAGTATCTGGTAGTGCGATATTGTCTGACCGATCACGCGATTCTCCTCATTGACCCGCGAACGCGTTTTTTAATTCCTCGAACCAGGAGGTCACGAGAGTGACCTCCGATGTGTTCAAATCGGCGTAGGGGATGGTGATCATTGCGAATCGTTTCCCGTCGAGGGAAATTCCGGTGATCGCGGACCCGTCGGGCGGGAGGACGACCACCTTCCTCGGCGCGGAAAAATCGAATGCGGTGCCGGCCCGGATGTCCACCCCGAGGATCGATGTCCCCTGCGTGAAATAGAGGACCTTCCCGGAGGGGTCCCAGAGGGGATTCGAACCGCCGCCGGAGGACACCTGCCACTTTCCGGATTTCGACGGATAGGACGCGATGTAGACTTCGTTCCGTCCGGATTCGTTCGATTCGTATGCGAGGTAACGACCGTCCGGGGAGAAGACCGGGTTCCATTCCGTCGATTTCGTTTCGATGAACGCGGAGCTCTTTCCACCTCCCCCGAGGTCGAGCGTCCAGACGTCGCCGTCCTGGGCGAAGGCGAGGGTCTTCCCGTCGGGGCTGAGCGACCGGGGGTACGTCGTCTTTCCGGTATTGGTCAGCTGCTCCTCGCCGCCCGACCCGTCCCACGCCTTGCGGTAGATGTCGTTCCTCATGTTGCGCTCGGCCGCGTAGATCACGTACTTCCCGTCGGCCGTCCAGACCGGGAACCCGCTGTTGCCGCCCCCGAAGGTCAGCCGGGTGAGGCTTTTCCTCCCGATGTGGTAGACCCAGATGTCGTCGTTGGCGGCCTGCACGTGCAAGGCCAGTTTCTCGCCATCCGGCGACAGTTGGGCGGTCCAGTACGAGTTCGTCGTGTCGACAAGGGCCGTGGTGTTGCCACCGAAGTCGATCCACTTGATCTGACTGACGCTGTACGATTCGATCCCGCGCGGGACGTAGAGCAGAGTGCCGTCGTCGGTAAATGTGAGGTTGGCGTCGCCCGAGAACGGGTTCATCCAGCCCCCCTTGAAGAGTTTTTTCGGCGTCCCCGAGACTTCGAGTTTTTCCAGGTCGAAGGGGACGGCGTAGAGATAGCTGCCCTTTACGTAGACGAGGTGCCCGGTGGGGACGTACCGGGCGTACGATCCGCCGCGGATCAGCGTCTTCGATTCACCGCTCTTCGCGTCGAACACGGCGATGGCCGCTTCCTCGAACGTCGTGATGTTGTTGAATTTTATCGTGTAGAGGACGCTCTTCCCGTCGGGGAGCAGGGCCGGGAACCGGTGGCTGAGCTCACCGGCGGATGTGTCGAGCGTGGTCACCGGCTCCGGAACGCCGCCGGAAGCGCTGACCTTCTGAATCACGCTGCTGATATGACCGAAGTAGATGTTTCCGTCGGTCCCCCACCATAGCCCGCGCGGCTGACCGTCCACGTCGGAGACGTTCACCGCCGCCCCACCGAACACCGACGCTTTCTTGATCGTGTTTCCCGGGGTGAAAGCGAGCCACTCACCGTCGGGAGAGAACGCGTGGTAGTACACCTGGCCGGCCGGGATCCGGGACCCGAGCACCGGTTCGAGGGCTTCGCGGTCCGAGGGGCGGATGAAGAGTTGTATTTCAAGCCCCGACTGCCCGGCGAGCGAAAGGAATTTGCCGTCGGGAGAAATGCCGATGCCGGTGCTGCCGATGGGGATGAGGCCCTCTTCCGGGAACCTGATGGTGAGACGGGTGACCGGTCCTGACGCGTGCTCGGGCGTCGCCCACGGTCTCCAGAATGTGCCAATGACGCCGAGACCGCCGATCAGGAGCACGGCAATCCACATCGCCCATCCGCCGGACGATTTTTTCGGGGCCGGGGTGAGTGCATCGTATCCGGACGAGGCTTGCCCGGCTCCGCCGGTTGGCATTGACCCGGACGACAATCCGGCTGACGATCCGGATTGTCGCAGGCCGGGCTGCACGGCGAAGGTTCGCGACATCCTGGCCCTGCTCGATTCGCGCCTCACCCGCTTCAGGTCGCGCGCGACTTCCTTCACCGATTGGTAGCGTTCTTCCGGGTCCTTCTGCAGGCACTCATAGACGATGCGGTCGAGTTCGGGATCGAGCGCTGTGTTCACCGCCGACATCGGCTCCGGTTCGACGTTTACGATTTCGTACATAAGCGCCGTTTCGTGGACGCCCTTGAACGGAAGGCGGCCTGTGAACAGTTCGTAGAGGAGCGCGCCGAGCGAAAAAATATCAGAGCGGTGGTCGGCGTCAAGGCCCTGCACCTGCTCGGGTGACATATAGCCGGCAGTCCCCACCGTGCTCCCCTGTTTGGTCAACCGGGTGATCTTGCTCCCGCTCGCGCGCAGTTTCGCGAGGCCGAAGTCCATGATCTGGGCGATGCCGTCTTTTCGCACCATGATGTTTTCGGGTTTGACATCGCGATGGACGATCCCCTTCTCGTGCGCCGCCGCGAGCCCTTCGGCCACCTGGATACCGAAATCGATCGCCTGTTTCGCGGGATAGGGCTGCGACCCGCCGGCCACGGCTTCCATCTTCTGGCGAAGCGTCATCCCGTCGACGAACTCCATCACGATGAACATCTGCTTGATGATACCGGGCGCACTGGGTGTTCCGGGCCCCCCGCCCGGGGTCTCGTGCTCCTGGATGTCTATTATAGAGCACACGTTCGGATGGTTGAGCGCCGCGGCGGCCTTGGCCTCCTGCACGAAGCGAGCTTTATCCTGCTCCGACGCTGCGAGGTGCGGGGGAAGGAACTTCAGGGCGACGTCGCGGTCAAGCTTCGTGTCGCGGGCCTTGTACACCACGCCCATCCCGCCCTCGCCGAGTTTTTCGAGGACCTGGTATTGGGAAATCGTTTGACCGATCAACGTAATTATTCCTTTGAAATAAAATGACGGACGTGGTACGCGAGTAGTTCCGTGTCGACCTGCTCAAACGGGTGCGGCGTCCCCGGAAGGACGAGGCACTCCCCCGCCGGCAGGCTGCGGGCCGCGCCGATCGTTTCGTCGACCGTCACCATCGCGTCGCGGTCGCCGACGGCGACGAGGACCCGGTGCGGGATCGATCGGAGATCGGCTTTCGTCAACGCGGGATTCGCGCCGAGATCGAGCATCATCCCGGCCGTCGACCGGACCACCCGCTGCCACGCCCCTCCGTGTCTCTCGCGCAGTTGCGCCGCAAATGCAGGCACCTTTCGTTCGATCGTGGCGGGGTCGAGCCGCAACGATTCCTTTTCAGCCGTCGCCTCATCCCACGCGAATTTGGTCCCGAGCGTCACGATGCGGCCGACACGGCCGGGATGGTGCCGCGCCACGTGGAGCGCGACGTACCCGCCCATACTGTAACCGAAAATATCCGCATTCTCAATTCCGTGCTGGTCGAGGAAGCCGCAAATGGCATCGGAAAAGAGGTCGATGCTGAATTTCGATTCCCCGTCCACTGCAATTCCAGCCTGCCCGGCCTGTCCAGCCTGCCTGGCCTGCCCGCCCCGATCATCGTCCGCCGCTTGCCCGTGCCCCGGAAAATCGGGAGCGAAAACCGTCCGCTGGCCCCGGAACAGATCGGCAAGCGGCAACATTTGTGCGCCGGAGCCGAGGGCGCCGTGGAGGAGCAGGAGCGGTGTCCGGTTCTTCGCGTTGGGGGCCTCACCGGTCATACCGTCAGGTCGAGCGTTACTTTTTCACGGAGAGGAATTTCTGCCTCAGCTCGTCGAACCAGCCGACCACGACGTTGACCTGCGTGGCAACGATCGACGAAGATTCCGTCAGCTCCACGAGAAACTGCTTCCCGTCGTTCGAAATCCCGAAGACGGCGAATGTCGATGGAGGAAGCGCGCAGAGTACCCGCGGGGTGGAAAAGTTCACGTCGGGCGATATCGACACGTCGACCTGCATCAGCTTTCCGGCCTGGGTATAGTAGAGCTCTTTCCCGTCCGGCGACCAAATGGCGGCCGAGGTAGCCCCCCCCGTCGAAATTTGCCACTTCCCCCCGAGCCCCGGATAAGGTACGGCGTAGATTTCAATCCGGCCCGATTCGTTCGATCCGTAGGCCAGGAGGCGGCCGTCGGGTGAAAGGCGCGGGGCGTCCTCGTATGAGGCCGCAGTGGTGAGGAGTTGGGTCGCAGCCCCGTTCTCCTTGAGATCCTTCGTCCAGATGTTCCCTTCGGCGCCGAAGATGATCCGGCTTCCATCAGGGGTGATGCTTGGACCTGCAAGCTGGCTGGGGTTCACCTTCACCTCTATCTCATCGGTCCCGCCGCTCCCGTCCCACGCTTTCCTGAAGTACGAAATTCCCCGGCCCCGCTCCGCAGAGTAGATGATCTGCTTCCCGTCCGGCGTCCAGATCGCGAGGTCGCTGTTCCCGCCGCCGAAAGTAAGGCGGCTCAGCCCCTTCCGACCGATGTCGTAGACCCAGATGTCGTCGTTCGCCGCTCGAAGGGTCAGGGCGATCCTGGTGCCGTCGGGGGAGAGCTTCGGGTTGTCGTACGGTTTGTTTTCAGTTGTAATCGGCGTCGACTTCCCCTGCCGGTCCATCCACCAGATCCCGACGTTGTTGGTGCCCGCGGGACCCACCGGTGTGTAGATCAGGATACCCGTCCGCGAGACCTCGAAGTTGGCTGTGCCCGAGAAAGGGTTCAGCATTCCGCCGTCCAGGACCGGAAGGGGGGTGCCGGTGATCTGTACTTTCTCCGCGTCGAAGGGGATGGCGTAGAGCGCCGTGCCCCGCGCGTACATCAGGTGGCCCGTCTCGACGTAGCGCCCGTAGGACCCGCCGCGGACGAGCTCGCGGCGCTCGTGCGTTTCGATGTTCTCCGCCGCGATGATGGCGTCGTCGAACGTGGAGATGTTATTGAACTTCACCGTGAAGAGGACCCACTTCCCCCCGGGGAGCGCCTGCGGAAACCGGTGGCTGATCTCACCTTTCGACGTGTCGAGGAGTGTCACCTCGGCGGGCGTCCCGCCGGCGGCCGGCACGCGGAAGATGCCGCGGTTGAGGTGGCCGAAGAAGATGTCGCTGGTCCCGGACCACGTTCCCCCGCGCATGAAGCCCTCGACGTCGCAGACGTCCTGCGATCCGCCGCCGAAGATCGAGACCTTCCTGATCCTCCCGGCCGTGTAGAAGGCGACCCATTGGCCGTCGTCGGAGAAGAACGGGTCTGAGGCGCCGTCGGTCCCCGCCATCAGCGTCGCGTCCAGACGGTCGAGCGAGCGGAGGTAGAGTTGCGGGTTGGCCGCGTCACCCGCGAGGTAGACGAAATGTTTTCCGTCGGGGGCGATCGCGAGCGTGGCCGCGCCGAGCACGAGCGGCGACGACACGGAGAGCGTGACGGGGAACCGCATCACCGGGAGCGACGGGGCGGGATTGTCCGCTCCCCGGTTCATCGCGAGGAAGACTACGGCCGCGGCGAGGAGGAGGGAAAGCGCCGGCCAGAGGAAACGCGCCCACGAACGACCGGCCGCACCGGATATCGGATGGACACCCGAGCCGGTCGAAACAGCCGCGCCTTCGGTAACACCGGAAGACGGGGCGCCGATCGAGCCCGATTCGTGCGACCCCGACCCGCCAGGCGTTCCGGGGGCCTTCGGAAATTGCCGCGTCGACATCGTGCGGGTTGCCCGCTGCCGGCTCGATTCTCGTTTGTACCGTTTCAATTCCTTGGAGATGTCCTTCACCGACTGGAAGCGTTCGTCGGCGTCCTTCTGGAGGCACTCGAAAACGATCCGGTCAAGTTCGGGATTGAGTTCCGGGTTAACCGAGGACATCGGGACGGGATCGACGTTGACGATCTCATACAAAAGCGCCGTCTCGTGGACGCCCTTGAACGGCAGTTCGCCGGTGAACATTTCGTAGAGCACCACGCCGAGCGAGAACACGTCGGAGCGGTGGTCAGCGTCGGAGCCCTGGATCTGTTCGGGCGACATATATCCGGCGGTGCCTACCGTGCTCCCCTGCTGAGTCAGGCGGGTGCCCTGCGAGGACCGGAGCTTGGCCAGCCCGAAGTCCATGATCTGGGCGATGCCGTCCTTGCGGACCATGATGTTCTCAGGCTTGATGTCCCGGTGGACGATACCCTTCTCGTGCGCCGCGGCCAGTCCGTCCGCGACCTGGATGCCGATCTCGGTGGCGCGGTTCAGCGGCAGGAGCGTTCGTGTGCCGGACCCCGCATCTGCGCCCTTCTTCCCCCCCATCAGGTCCCGGAGCGTCTGTCCCTGCACGAACTCCATCACGATGAACATCTGTTTCGAGCCGCCGGGGCCTTCGTACTCCTGGATGTCGTGGATGGTGCAGACGTTCGGGTGGTTCAGCGCGCTGGCGGCCTGCGCCTCCTGGATGAAGCGGGCCTTGTCGCCCTCCGACGCCGCGAGGTGGGGCGGAAGGAACTTGAGGGCGACGTGCCGCTTGAGCTTCGTGTCCTCCGCCTTGTAGACCACGCCCATCCCGCCTTCGCCGAGTTTCTCGAGGATCGTATAGTGGGATATCGTTTCGCCGATCATAGTCCGTTGATCAATTCGACGAGACCGCTTTGAGTTTCGCGACGCGTTTCTTCACGTCGACGAGCATCGGCAGGTCCGGGTCCGCCTGTTTCCATATTTTCAAAAATTTCCCGTACGACTCCAGTGCCAGGGCGGTATTGCCCATCTCCTCGTATATTTTTCCCATCAGGACGACGGCCTGCGGGTACCCGGACGATGTAGCCATTTCGGTGATCACCATGGCTCGGTTGAGTGCGCTCAGGGCGTCGTTGTACCTGGAGGCATCGTAATAACATTCGGCGATCTGGCACATCAGCGTGAACTTCACGAACGGTGGTCCGCCAAGGATGATCGTGTCCGCCGTGGCCTGGGCGTCACCGCATTCGTTCCGGGCGCTCGCCAGCGCGCTCAGGTATATCGGCGACCACGGTTTCCCGAGCATATCGGGATGAATGTCTTTCCGCGGGTCTACCAGGATCTCGAGCCAGGTCTTCGGGAACCAGTAATCCAGGTCCGACGTGGGTAGATTGTATTGATATGTCCGGTTGAGGAGTTCACCAGCCTTTTTCACCGAACCGGTCAGGTTGATGTCTGCGAAGGCAACTTTCAGCATCAGGTTCACGGCGGCGACTGTGTCCTTCTTGGTGAGGGCGCGTTCGATCTGGGCCGTCGCGACCTCGGCGACCTTGCGATGCCGGCCGGTGAAACCGTAGAGGTCGATCAGGCCATAGGCCGCCGAATTGCGCAGTTTCCCCGTCGAATCCACGAATTGCCTCAACCCGGCCTCCGCGCTGTCATACTCCCCCTGTAGTTGGTAAAAACCGGCGATCGATCTGACCACGTCGCCGCTCCGGGGATAGGATACCCGCAGCTTTGCGAAATCGGTGAGGCCTTCGTCCAGCTTCCCCGTGTGCGAAAACGCCGCGGCGAGAAGCTCAAACGATTCGGAGGATTTCGCGACCTCGACATACTTTCTCGCGGTCTCGAGCATTTTCACGTACTGGCCCGCGTCCCTGTACGTCCAGGTGAGGTGCTGGAGCGCCCTGTCGTGCGTCGGGTCGATGGCGAGCGTTTTATTCAGGTATTCCGCCGCGGTCGCGAGATCGTTGTCGTGGAACGACCAGTCCCCGATGTTGTACATCATCTCCTTGTCGTTCGGGTAATGGGTTTCCATTTCCTTCAGGATTTTCACGGACGCGGCGAAATTCGCGTTCTCCCTCGCCGCGATCGATCGGAGCAGGTATTTTTCCTTGTCCGGCAGGCGGTCGATGAGAGCCAGCGCCCTGGGGAGTGCGTCGTTCCGGTCTCCCGTCGTGGCGGTGGACCAGTCGAGCGCGTACGCGAGCCTGTACCACGCGAGGCCGAACATCGAGTCGAGCGCCACCGCTTGACGCAGCTCCTCAACCGCCTTCGCGATCTCGAGCTTGTTGATGAGCTCCTCGCCCTTGAAAAAGTGCTGGTACGCTTCCAAGTTCGACGTTGTCACGACCGCGAGGTCAGTCCCCGACGCCTTGATCTCGTCGGCCTTCTCCTTCAGCCCCGCGCGCGTCTTTTCCGAGAGTTTGTCGAGCATGCCCGGGATGCTCTCCTGCCCCTCGCCCTCCTCCTTCGCCGTGAAGAGGTATTCGTTCTTCGAGGGGTCGAGCACCTTCAGGTCGATGATGTAGAGCTTGCCGAATTTCTGTATCGACGCGGTGACGAGAGCGCCGATGCCAGCTTTCGCGCAGATCTCCTTTCCGACCGACTCGTCGATCCGTTCGATATCGGCCTTCCCCATCTGCTTGAGGATGTCGAACATATGCGTCCGCGTGACGACCGAGAGGCGCTTCGACTGTTCCATCGCGGTGGTCAGCATCCCCGAGAGGCCGTCGAGCTCGGGTTCGTTCGTGCGATTCTGGAAGTCGGCCACGGCGATCGAAAGCTTCCCCGTCGGTTCGTCGCTCCCGCCGAATTTCATATACCCGACCACTGCGAGCCCGATCAGAACCACGACCCCCGCGATCATCATCCAACTTTTCCCGCCGGTCGGGATCTGGATGGTCACCGACGACGTACGGCGTGCGGAAACTCCCGACGCCGGGCCCGCGTGGTCTGCCTGCGGTGGTTGGGGTTGATATTCTCCCGATGGGGTTCCAGCGCCGGCGGGTACCTCGCCGGAGCCGGATCCGACACCGTAACTTCCCGTCGGCCGAGGCGTAACCGCAGATGGCGCAGGCGTGGCGCCCGACGACGGATACGATCCTGTCTGCCCGGCCGGCGACGTCGACGGCATCGCGCTCATCGACACGTGGGAGACCCTCGTCGAGTCCTTCCGCATCCGGCGGATGTCGATCACCATATCGTGCACACTCTGGTAACGGTCCTCCGGGTCCTTCTCGAGCGAGCGGTTGATGATGTGCAACAGTTCCGAGGGCGCTCCGGGCAGATATTTTTCGAGGGGGACGGGGGGCTCGTTGGTGATCGAATACATCAACGCGGCTTCGTGGGCTCCCTCGAACGGGACCCTGCCGGTGATCATCTCGTAGAGAAGGACGCCGAACGAAAAAATGTCAGACCGCGCGTCGGCCTCGGCGCCGCGCAGTTGCTCGGGCGCCATATAGGCAAGCGTGCCGACCGTGCTCGACGAGCGAGTCAGCTTCAGCGCGCCTTTGAGCTTCGCGAGCCCGAAGTCCATCACCTTCGCCTGTCCGCGCGAATTCACCATCACGTTGTCGGACTTGATGTCCCGGTGGATGATCCCCTTGCCGTGCGCCTCCTCCAGCCCCTCGCCGATCTGCGTCGCGAGGTTCAACGCCTCGCCGAGCGGGATCGGGCCTGCCGCGATCCTCTTCCGGAGGGTCAGCCCGTCCACGTGTTCCATCTCGATGAACATCATTTTCTCGCCCTGGCGGCCCGAGGCGGGCGGGGCGTCGACTTCGTCGATCCGATAAATGTGGCAGATGTGGGGATGGTTCAGCGCGGCGGCGGCGCGCGCCTCCTGCGTGAAGCGCGTCTTGTCCTGCTCGGTGGCGGAAACCTGCGGCGGGAGGAACTTGAGCGCGACCGTGCGGTCGAGCTTCGTGTCGTGGGCCTTATACACGATGCCCATTCCGCCTTCGCCGAGTTTCTCGAGGATCTTATAATGTGAGACGACCTGACCGATCATCGCTGTGTCATCCCCTTGAGCGCGGCATACCGCTTTTTTGCGTCGATCAGTTCGGGGATGTCCTGGTCGGCGTTCTTCCAGAGGTCGAGGCACCTCCCGAAATGTTCGACGGCTTTTCTCCGGTCGCCCGTTTTTTCGTATATCATCCCGGCGAGGTAGTCCGCCTTCGCCTCGGTGAGCGACCGGCTGTCCGCCATTCCGAAAAACATTCCGCCGTAAAAATTCTTCAGCCGCGACAACGCCGCAAGCGCGCTGTCGGTCTGGTTCGTGGCGCTGAACGATTTCGCCAGGAAGAGCAACCCGTCGTGGACCAGGAACGGCTGTTCCCGGAACAACCGGATCGCGGAACCGTAGTTGCCCATCCGGTATTCGCTGAGCGCATCGATGTACCGGACGCCGAAGGGACGGACCACGGCGAGCGATGTCCTGACGATCTCCCTGGCTTTATCGAACTCGCCCGACTCGGCGTAATAGGCTTCCAGGCCGAGATAAAAATCCTGATCGCCGTAGGCCTTCAATGCCAGCGCCTTCCCGATGAACGTCCGGGCCTCGGAGGTGTCACCCCGCAGGACGATCGCCAGGTGGGCCCTCCAGGCCAGGCCGGCGGTAAGGAGCGCGGAATCTTTTTGCGCGGTCTCGAACGCGATCAACCGGTCCTGTCGCCGTAGAGCCTCCCGGTACCTGCCGGACCAGACGGCCTCCGTGACAAGCCCCTTCAGTCCGGATCGAATCCGGTCGGGATCGCTCCCGGGGGATTCGGCCATGTCCCGGAACACCGACGCCGCCCTGTCGAACTCTTGCCGGTTCAGATACATCGCCCCCTCCATTGATCGGATATCAACGTCGTCGGCGCTGACGTTCATCGCGTCCCGGCAGACCGCGAGGGCGCTGTCGAACTTCCCCTCCTGGGCGAACGACTCGGCGAGCCACAGGTACGCGCTCTCGGAGGGGACATTTTTCACGTACCGGCGCGCCACTTCACGCATCTCGGGGAATCGTTTCGAGAACAGGTAGGTCCAGCTCAGATGCTGATAGGCCCTCGAAAATGTCGGGTCCATCGAGAGCACCTTGCCGAGAGCGGCTTCAGCCGTCGGGTAATCCATTCTGTGGAAGGCGTAGTCCCCGAGCAGGTAGTTGGCCTCCTTGTCGTCGGGATAGAGCGTCAGCATTTCCCGGTAGATGGCGAGGCCGCGGTCCACCTCGTGGCGTACGATGGCGTCTTCGCCACGGATGAGGTAGTTTTCCTTTTTCGGCACCCGGTCGACGTACCGCATCGCGTGCCCGATCGCCGCCTCGGCTCCCGGCGCCTGGTTCCAGCTGAGCGCATACGCGAGGCGATAGTGCGCCACCGCGAACGTCGAGTCGAAGGCGACGGCGCGTCGGAATTCAACCGCGGCGCTGTCGAACTTCAGCTTGTTGATGAACTCTTCGCCGCTGAAAAACGCCTGGTACGCTTCCATGCTCGGTGTCGTCATCTCCGCGACCGCCTGGCTGTTTGCGTCGACGTCCGCGGCCTTCTCTTTCAGCCCGAGCCGTGTTTTTTCCGAGAGCCGGTCGATCATACCGGGGATGCTCGATTTCCCTTCCCCCTCCTCTTTCAGCGTCAGAAGGTATTCGTTCTTCTCTGGGTCGAGCACCTTCATGTCGATGATGTAGAGCTGGTCGAATTTGCTCACCGATGCCACAACCAGGGCGCCCACGTTCGCCTGGCGGCAGATCTCGCGGCCGAGCGACTCGTCGATGCGGGCGACGTCCATTTTCCCCAGCTGTTTCAGGACGTCGAACATCCTCGATCGCGTCATCACCGAGAGTCGGCGCGATTGCTCGAGCGATGTGATCAGCATCCCGGAGAGTCCGTTCAACTCCTCCTCCTTCGTCTGGTTCTGGAAATCCGCCACGGCGACCGGGATGCGCGCTCCCGTGTCGGCGTCGCCGCCGGCGAAGAAGATGAAATATCCGATGATTCCCGCGACGATGACCACCCCGGGCAGGATCCATTTCAGCATCGCGCCCCGGCTGACCGAAGGAATGTTGAGCGTGACGGTGGTGGTCTTGTGGGAACCGGCCGAGCCCTCCGGCGGAGGCGGAGCCCCGGCGCCGGATGCCGTGAAGGAGGCGCTGCGCGTCCCGGGTGCCGCGTCGGCGCTCGTGAATCCCGCGGCCGGCATCGACTGCATCGACGCACGTGAGACCTTCGACGAGTCTTTCCTCATCCGTCGCAGATCGATTGCCATCTCCTGGATGGACTGGTAGCGGTCGCCGGGGTTTTTCTCGAGCGCGCGGCTCATGACATGGAGAAGTTCGGCCGGCGCCTCGGGGAGCGTCTTCTGGAGCGGTTCGGGTTCTTCGTTCAGGATGGAATACATCATCGCGGCTTCGTGCTCCCCGCGGAACGGCGTCCTGGCGGTGAGCATTTCGAAGAGGACCACCCCGAACGAAAAGATGTCCGACCGG
>JANNFI010000020.1:0-15036 GCA_031379665.1 Ignavibacteria bacterium | reverse complement strand
CTCGGCGACCGCCAACCACGCCCTTCACGCGGCGGGTACGGCCCGCGCCATCCGCCGGTACAAGGGGGACGAGATCGCGTTCGCGAGCTTCGGAGATTCAGCCGTTTCGGAAGGATATGTGTATGAGGCGATCAGCGGCGCCGCCCGCGAAGCGCTCCCGGTGATTTTCGTCATCCAGAACAATCGGTACGGCATTTCGGTCCCGCTTGCTGAAGGGGCCGCCAACCTCTGCGTCGCCGACAATTTCACCGGATTCGCCAACGTGAAGATCGAGCGCGTCGACGGGACCAACGTGTTCGACTCCTGGAGGGGTATGCAAGGCGCCCTCGACTACGTGAAGGACGGCAAGGGCCCCGCCATCGTGCACGCCGATTGCGTCAGAATGTTCTCGCACAGTAACTCCGACCGCCAGGAGTTGTACCGTGACGCCAGGGAGATCGAAGAGGCGCGCCGGTCCGATCCGGTGGCCCGGTTCCGGAACGACCTCATCGCCAACGACGACCTCTCCGAGGTCGAGATCACGCGCCTCGAGGAGGAGAACACGAAGGCGGTCGAAGAGGCCGGCGCGCGGGTGGAAGCCGAAGCGGAACCCGATCCTAAGTCGGCCCTGCATTTCGTCATACCCCCGGCCTACGAGCAGGGGTCGGAGGACCATCACGTCACGGAAGTTCCCGCCGATGCCCCGCTTCTTACGCTCCGCGAAGCGATCAACGAGACGCTCAAGGAAGAGTTCAGGTCCAACAAGCACACATTCCTCTGGGGTCAGGACGTCGCCTCGAAGGAAAAAGGGGGCGTCTTCAACGTCACCAAGGGGATGGTGCAGGAGTTCGGAAACAAGAGGGTGTTCAACGCTCCGATCGCCGAGGATTTCATCGTCGGGACGGCGAATGGTTTCTCGCGCTACCGCGACGACATCAGGATCGTGATAGAAGGCGCGCAGTTCGCCGACTACATCTGGCCGGCGATGGAGCAGGTGATCGAGTGCGCCCACGACTACTATCGAACCAACGGCCAGTTCGCGCCGAACATCGTGATGCGCCTCGCCTCGGGCGGCTACATCGGCGGCGGGCTCTACCATTCGCAGAGCCTCGACGCGACGTTCCTTTCGATCCCCGGGATCCGCGTCGTGATGCCGTCGTTCGCCGACGACGCCGTGGGTTTGATGCGAACCGCGATGAAGAGTCCAGGGTTCACCCTCTTCATCGAGAACAAGTACCTCTATAACCAGTATTTCGCGAAATCGCCCAGGCCATCGGCGACGCACACGGTGCGTTTCGGAAAAGCCCGCGTCGTTCGAGAGGGCCGCGACCTGAGCATCGTTACTTGGGGCAATCCGGTCCACCAGGCGCTGAAGGCGGCCGCCAGGCTCGCCGACGACCACGGGGTCGATTGCGAGATCCTCGACCTGCGCAGCCTCCGGCCGCTCGACACCGATGCGATCCTCGCGGCGGTGCGAAAGACGGGCCGGCTGCTCGTCGCCCACGAGCATCCGCTCTTCGGCGGTTTCGGGGGCGAGATCGCATCGCTCGCGGCCGAGCACGCCTTCGCGCACCTCGACGCGCCGCCGATGCGGGTGGGTTCAAAGGATTCACCTGTCCCCTTCTCACGCCAGCTCGAGCACGAAGTACTCCTGCAAGAGAAGGACATCGAGGACGCCGCCCTAAAACTCTCCCGGTTCTGACCGGCCGGGCCCGGATGAAGCGCACGGCCGCCGGACTGAACGGAAATTTCATCAGGTCGGTTGCCTGCGCGGCATTCCTCATCGCCTCCCTATCCTGCGACGACGGGTCGACGGACTCCGATCTTCCTGCCGGCCCCGGCGCCACCCTCTCCTTCAATCTTGACGATTCCACCAGTTACGCATTTTCCGGCACCGGGGTCGGCGTCTGGCCTCCCTCCGGAACCGGCGTCATCGCGCGGATGGACAGCTCCGGTACCACGCTCCAGGTCGCGGCCTACCTGCAGACGGCGGGCAAAACCGCCGGCGCATCCGAGGCTACCCACTCCGCCGGTCCCGCACACCCTGCTGAACCCGCCGGCCCCGCTGGCCCCGCTGGCCCCGCTGGCCCTGAACCCAGTTTTGATCTCTTTTATTTTGAAATTTCCGACAGCGTCCCGCTCACGACGGATAGCTACCCCCCGGACCACGGTATCCTGGGCAGGAACCTTCCGATCGCCGATCTCGCTTTGCTTGGATATCAATTGGTCTCCGGCTCGATGACGCTGACGTCGGTGACGATGGAAAGGATTTCGGGCACATTTTTCGGTTCCGGTGTGCGGCTCTCCGACTCGGACACGATACGGTTCGGCGGGGGATCGTTTAACGTTCCGTATGGACGGGGTCTTTTCTCCGGGGACGACACAGGGAGTACGGGAGGCGACATCGGAATTTCCGTCGATACGGGATTGACCCCGATCTACTCCTGGGCCGGCGGTTCGGTGTATGCGGTGAGCGTCGCGAGGGCCGCAGCGCCGACGACATTGGTTTGGGGAGTGGTGACGGCGGGGGGCGACAGCATCGTCTCAGGATTGACGCACGGACAGGTGCCGGCCGGTGCGATGAGGATCGCGAACTCCGAACCGGCGCTGACGCCGGGGGTTACCTACAGGGTGACGGTGAGCAGGGTCGGGGGGAGTTACGGGTACAGGGAGTTTACGCCTTAGCGTTTAACAACCGCGGGTCGGCCGTCGCGGCCTGGCACGGGCCGCATCCTACCGACCGGACAAAGCCGATAATACTCACACTTCAGGTTGGAACTTCTCCACTTCTTCCAGAATGGTCGCAACGATCTCGTCCTCCCTCACGCGTTTGATCACTTCCCCCTTGCGGTAGAGAATCGCCACGCCTTTCCCGGCGGCGATGCCGATGTCCGCCTCGCTCGCCTCGCCGGGGCCGTTCACCACACACCCGAGCACCGCGATCTTCACCGGCTTCTTCACTCCCGCGAGCTTCTCCTCGAGTTGCGCCATGATGGCGAAAAGGTCCACCTCGAGCCGCCCGCAGGTGGGGCAGGCGATCAGTTCGACGTTGCGCGACGCGAGGCTCAGGGACCGGAGGATCTCCTTCCCCACCTCGACCTCCTTCACCGGGTCGTCGGTGAGCGAGACCCGGATGGTATCGCCGATCCCCTCGGCGAGGAGGGTACCGATGCCGACCGCCGATTTGATCGTTCCGACCCTCGTCGTTCCCGCCTCCGTCACGCCGAGGTGCAAAGGATAGTCGGTCCGCTGGGCCACCAGCCGGTACGCCTCGATCATCAGCTTTACGTCAGTGGATTTCACCGAGATGATCACATCGCGGAAACCGTGTTCTTCGCAGATCCCAGCGTGACGCATCGCGCTCTCGTAGAGCGCTTCGGGCGTCGGATACCCGTGCTTCTCGAGGATGTCCTCCTCGAGCGAGCCGGAGTTGACGCCGATGCGGATCGGGATGTTCCTCGCGGCGGCGGCCGAGAGAACTTCGCGGATCCGTTCCGCCGAACCGATGTTCCCCGGGTTGAGCCGCACCTTGGCGACGTTCGCTTCGATCGAGCGGAGCGCGAAGACGTGGTTGAAGTGGATGTCCGCGACGATCGGCAGCGGTGAGCGCCGGACGATCTCCGCGATGGCGTCGGCGGCCTCCTTGTCGTTCACCGTCACGCGGACGAGGTCGCAGCCGGCCTCGGCGGACTGTTCGATCTGTCGGACGGTCGCGTCGACGTCGGACGTCTTGCATTTGGTCATCGTCTGGACGGAAATCGGGGCCGTCCCGCCGATCCGCACTCCGCCGACCATCACCTGCCGGGTGCGCCTGCGGATCCCCACCTTGTACGTCGCGTGGTTGGACGCCCCGGCGAGCGGGTCGAGGACGTTATTCAGGATGGGAATGCTGATATCCATGATTCCGGAGGATAATGTTGAAATTGTTGATTCGATGCAGCGACAGGAGGGTAATATAGCACGGGGGGCGAGTCAGAAGCAACAAGGGGGGTGTGCGGCGGCACCGGGGCCGCGATCAGGACGGCCTGCGCGGGATGCAACGAGCTTTGCCTTCCGGGAGCGGCCCCCGCCTGGCTCACGGCCGATCGGCGGGGTGGAGTCGTCAGTTGAGCTTCTTGCTGGCGTCGAAGAGGAGCTTCTTCTCCGACTCGGAGAGGCTCTGGTACCCGGATTGGCTGATTTTATCCAAAATCTCGTCGATCCGGGCCTGCGAAATCTTCTCGTCCCGATCCCTGAGTTCGTAATACTTCGCGTCGTAGATCCGCCCCTGGTTCGCGGTGGAGTACTCGTTCACCTTCTCGGTTGGGACGTACCGTTCCTTCTGGCGCGAGATGAGTTCCTGGAAGGGGAAACGTTTCTGGTCCCAGAGAATGTAGACGAAGCCGACCGCGGCGCCGCCGAGGTGGGCGAAGTGCGCGACGCCGTCACTCGTCGATGAGACACCGGCGTAGACCTCGAGCACCATATACATCATCACGAAGTAGCGGGCCCTGATCGGCAGGAGGAAATAGACGAAGATCGGCCGGTCGGGGTACATCATCCCGAAAGCCAGCAATACGCCATAGATCGCGCCCGAGGCGCCCACAGTGGCGGCCGCCGGCGCGAAGAGCGGGGCGATGAACAGATTGGCGAGCCCGCCGCCGAGTCCGCAAATCGTGTAGTAGGTCAGGAATTTCTTCGAACCCCATTCGTTCTCGAGTTCGAGGCCGAACATCCAGAGCGCGAACATGTTGAACAGGAGGTGCATGAAGCTCCCATGCATGAACATGTACGTGACGAGCTGCCACACCTGGAACCCGCCGCCGATGGGATAGAGCGGGATGACCTCTCCTACGAACTGGGAAAGGGGGAAGCCGTCGATGGTGAACAGGCCGAGGAAGAGCAGAAGGCCGAAGACGGCCACGTTGGCGATGAGCAGGCTCTTGATGACGGGCGGGAAGAAGCTGAAACCGCCGAACATCGAGGTGCGGTAAAAACTTCCGCCGGTGGAACGATTGATTGACATTGTTGTGCCCCGAAAGTGCTGGTGGTGAAAGGCGTTTAGAGCGACTCAGGCGTCGGTGAGGGCTGCTACTCCGGGGAGGATTTTCCCTTCAAGAAATTCGAGAGAGGCGCCCCCGCCTGTCGAAACGTGGGATACTTTTTTCTCGTAGCCGAGTTTGCTCAGTGCGGCGGCGGAATCGCCGCCTCCGACGATGGTCGTCGCGCCTGCGGCTGTCCTGACGGCCAGCGCCTTCGCGACCGCGACGGTTCCCGCGGAAAAATTTTCCATCTCGAAGACCCCCATGGGGCCGTTCCAGACGACCGTCGCTGCACTGTCGAGTTCCCTTGTATATAATTTAATAGTTTCATCACCAATATCAAGACCCATCCAGCCCGGGGTGATGCCCTTCACTCCCACGGTTCGCCGGTTTGCCTGATTTTCGAACTTATCGGCAATGACGCAATCAACCGGGAGTAAAAACCTCACTTTTTTCGATGCCGCAGCCTCTAAAATCTCGCCGGCAAGGGCGATTTTATCCTCTTCCACGAGCGATTTCCCCACTTCCAGACCCTGGGCGCGATAAAACGTGAACATCATCCCCCCGCCTATCAGCAGGGAATCTACCTTATCGAGGAGGTTGGAAATAACGTCGATTTTCCCTGATATTTTCGCACCGCCGATAATGGCGGCGTAGGGGCGCACCGGGTTTCCGACCGCCCTGCCGAGGTAGTCGAGCTCCTTTTGCAACAGGTACCCGGCCACGGCGGGTTTGAGGAAACGAGTCACGCCCTCGGTGGAGGCGTGCGCCCGGTGGGCCGTCCCGAACGCGTCGTTGACGTAGAGGTCGCCGAGCGAGGCCAGTTCCTTGGCGAAAGCCGGGTCGTTCCCCTCCTCTTCCGGGTGGAACCTGAGGTTCTCGAGCACGAGTACGTCGCCGTCGCGCATCGAGGCGACCGTCGAGCGCGCCGGTTCGCCGATGCAGTCCGGGGCGAAGGCGACCGGCTGGCCGAGCAACCGCGCGAGGTGTTCGGCCACGGGCTTCATCGAAAACTCCGGTTTCGGTTTCCCCTTCGGCCGTCCGAGGTGGCTCATCAGGATCGCCCGTCCCCCGCCGTCGACGATTTTCCTGATGGTCGGGAGCGACTCCACAATCCGGATGTCGTCGGTGATCTTCCCTGATTCCATCGGCACGTTGAAATCCACGCGCACGAGGACCCGGAGTCCGCTGACGTTGATCGAATCGATCGACTTCTTGTTCATAGGCTGTGTGGGAAGAGGAGGCGGCTGGCCGGTTCCGGGGTGGAAACCGGCCGTCGCCGGAATGCCGTTGCGATCAGAGGGTGGAGATGATCTTCTTCAGGAGGCCGATGACCCTGCTCGAATACCCCCACTCGTTGTCGTACCAGGCGCCGACCTTGATCATCGTGTCCATCGTGTAGGTCAGGCCCGCGTCGAAGATGGCTGAATGCGGGTTCCCCTTGAAGTCGCTCGAGACGAGCGGCAGGTCGGTGTACTCCAGGATGCCCTTGAGCGGTCCGTTCGCCGCTTCCTTCATCGCGGCGTTCACCGATTCCTTCGTGCCGGGCTTCTCCGACTCGATCACCAGATCCACCAGCGACACGTTCGGCGTGGGGACCCTGATGGCGACGCCGTCGAGCTTCCCCTTCAATTCGGGGATGACCAGCCCGATCGCCTTCGCGGCGCCGGTCGAGGTCGGGATCATGTTCAGGGCCGCTGCGCGGGCGCGACGGAGATCAGAATGCGGCAGGTCGAGGAGTTTCTGGTCGTTGGTGTACGAATGGATCGTTGTCATCAACCCCTTCTTCACGCCGAAATGCTGCTGCAGCACCTTCGCGACCGGCGCGAGGCAGTTCGTGGTGCAGGAGGCGTTGGAGATCACGTGGTGCTTCTTCGGGTCGTACGTCCCGTCGTTCACGCCCATCGCGATCGTGACGTCGGGGTTTTTCGCGGGCGCGCTGATGATGACCTTCTTCGCGCCGTTCGTGATGTGCCCACGCGCGGCGTCCTCGTCGGTGAAGTGCTTCAGCCCGGTCGATTCGATCACGACGTCCACACCCAGGTCCTTCCAGGGGAGTTTCGTATGGTCGCGTTCAGAGAGGACCTTCAGGGGCCTGCCGTCCACGTAGATCGTGCCATCCTTCACCTCGACGGTGGCGGTCAGGTTGCCGATCACCGAATCGTACTTCAGGAGATGCCCGAGGGTCTTCGCGTCGGTGATGTCGTTCACCGCGACGATCTCGAATTCACCCGAACCGAGCCCGGCGCGGAACACGTTGCGTCCGATGCGGCCGAACCCGTTGATACCGACTTTGACTGCCATTGTAGTCTCCAAATTCTTGAAAATGAAAGGGAAAAGGTGGAAATACAGGAATATTCCTAAAATCCGATGAGGTGAAGCAATGTAATAAGATCCCTGACAATTTTCAATAGACCGGCCCTATCCGAGCCGGTCACGACGTCCGTTCGGCGACCGCGAGCGTCGCGACGAGGACCGACCGGGCACCCGCGGTACGAAGTGCCGCCGAGCAGGCGAGAAGGGTCGAGCCGGTGGTCATCACGTCGTCCACCAGGACGACCGACCTGCCTCGGATCAATTTCTCCCTCCCCTTCCGCACCCGGAACGCCCCCGCCACGTTTTCCTCCCGCTGGTGGATCTTCAGCGTCGTCTGCGACGGCGTGTTCCTGGTCCGGACAAGCGTGCCGGTGACGATCGGGGTCCCGGTGACCTCCCGTATGCCGGCGCAGATCCGTTCGCTCTGGTTGTACCCCCTTTCGCGCAAGCGCGCGGCGTGCAACGGGACCGGGACCAGGCACTCAGCGCCCTCGAAGCCCCATGTCGTCGCGAACAGTGTCCCGAGCTCCCTCCCGAACATCACGCCGAGGGAGTGCATCCCGGAATATTTCATCAGGTGGAGCGATTGCTGCAGGGCTCCCTCCTTCTCGAAAAGGAACATCGTGAGGAAGGCGTCCGCCATCCCCCCCGATGTCAATCTCGCCTCAGCCCCGAGGCGCACCGGGTGCCACGTCGCGACCACAGACATCGATCCCCGGCAGGCCGTACACAGCCGGTCGCGTGGGACGGCGGGCGGCTGACGGCAGACGAGGCAGAGCGGTGGAAAGAGGAGGTCAGCGACACCGGCGATGAGATTGAAGCCGCCGATTCGGTCGACGCCGGCGACTCCGGTAACAAGTGGACTAAAGGTGCGTGTAAATTTCATAAACCTCCCTTGATCGGGAGGCGGAATGGACGATCAGCCGACTTTCTGGAGTTTGAGGATCTCGTCGCGGATCTCGCCGGCGCGTTCGAACTCGAGGTCCTTGGCGGCGGCCGCCATCTGCTCCCGGAGTTCCTCCAGGAGGCTCACCCGGTCCTCCGGAGCCATATTGCGGACCGCCTGCTCCGTGATCATCGGCGCCCAGCTCCGGGCCACCGGCTCCCGTATCCCCCGCACGTCGGCGACGGCCGTGCTGGCGATGATCTCTTCGTGCGTCTTGTAGATGGTCGTGGGCGTGATGCCGTGCTTGGTATTATAAGCGATCTGGATCTTGCGTCGCCGGTCAGACTCGTCCATCATCCTGCGCATCGAACCGGTGATCTTGTCGGCGTACATGATCACCTTTCCGGCAGCATTCCTCGCGGTCCTGCCCGCGGTCTGGATCAGCGAACGGTCGGACCGGAGGAAACCCTCTTTGTCCGCGTCGATGATCGCCACCAGGGATACCTCGGGGAGATCCAGGCCCTCGCGAAGGAGGTTCACCCCCACCAGGACGTCGAACTCGCCGAGGCGCAGGTCGCGCAGGATCTCGACCCTCTCCAACGCGTCGATCTCGGAGTGGATGTACCGCACCCTGATCGCGATGTCGCTCAGGTACTTCGAGAGGTCCTCCGCCATTCGCTTTGTGAGCGTCGTGACGAGGCAACGTTCCTTCCTGGCGCTCCGTTCGCGTATTTCCTTGATGAGGTCGTCGATCTGGTTGTGAACCGGACGCACCTCCACGTCGGGGTCCACGAGGCCGGTCGGACGGATGATCTGCTCGACCACGACCCCCCGGCATTTTTCAAGTTCGTAGGCGCCCGGCGTGGCGCTCACGAAGATCACCTGCTTCACCATCACCTCCCATTCCTCGAACGTGAGCGGGCGGTTGTCGAGCGCCGAGGGGAGCCGGAACCCGTGCTCGACGAGCGTGTGCTTCCGGTTCCGGTCGCCGTGCCACATCCCGCCGACCTGCGGGACGGTCACGTGGGACTCGTCCACGATCAGGAGGTAATCGTCGGGAAAATAGTCGAAGAGGCAGGCCGGCCGCGTGCCCTCATCCCTCCCCGCGATGTGCCGCGAGTAGTTTTCGATGCCGTTGCAGTAGCCGATCTCCGCCATCATCTCGATGTCGAAGCGGGTCCGCTGTTCGAGCCGCTGGGCCTCGAGTAGCTTCCCCGACCGGCGGAGGAAGGCGAGCCGTCCCTCCAGCTCCTTCTCAATCCCGCCCATCGCCCGTTCGAGTGTGGCCGGGGATGTGACGAAGTGCTTCGCCGGGTAGATGACCTCCGAGCCCACCTCGCCGAGCGCGTCACCGGTGAGCGGATTGATGAAGGATATCTTTTCGATCTCATCCCCGAAGAACTGCACCCGGAGGGCCCGCTCGTTTTCGTACGCGGGGATGATTTCCACGACGTCTCCCCTCACTCTGAAAAGCCCCCGCTTGAATTCGAAGTCGTTCCGCACGTAATGAATATCGATGAGCTTCCGAAGAAGGACGTTCCGTTCGATCTTCTGCCCCTTTTTGATCGCCACCATCTGTTCCAGCCACTCGTCGGGTGCGCCGATGCCATAAATGCTGCTCACCGACGACACCACGATCACGTTCCGGTCGCCGCTCAGGAGCGCGCTCGTGGCCCGGAGCCGCAGCCGGTCGATTTCGTCGTTGACAGAGGCGTCCTTCTGGATGTAAGTGTCGGAGACCGGCATATAGGCCTCCGGCTGGTAGTAATCGTAGTAGGAGATGAAGAATTCGACCCGGTCCTCGGGGAAGAACCCCTTGAATTCTGCGTAGAGTTGGGCGGCGAGGGTCTTGTTGTGCGACATAATGAGCGTCGGGCGGCCGAACTCCGCTATCACGTTTGAGACGGTGAACGTCTTGCCGCTCCCGGTCACGCCGAGGAGCGTCTGGTACCGGTCGCCCCGGGTAATACCCTCTGAGAGCTGGCGGATCGCCTCCGGCTGGTCGCCGCTCGGTTTAAAATCGGATCGGATGTGGAAAGGCACGGTGCGCGAATGTCCTTATGGGGGAACGGAATAAGAAGGAAATGTATCGAACGGCGGGGTGAAATCCTATGGGGCCGGGGGAGTATTTGCGCGCCTTCGTCAACGGCATCCACGACACCTGCGGCATCAGTCGCATCCGCGGCGTTCGCGGCGTTCGCGGCGTTCGCGGCGGCCCCGGGCCCGGTGCGGATTTACTCGTAGCGAAGCGCGTCGATCGGGTTGAGCGAGGCAGCTTTCCGCGCCGGATAATAACCGAAGAAGACACCGACCAGCATCGAGAAGATCACCGAGAGGAAGATCGAGCCGGTCGAGATGAAGGTTGACCACCCGGCGATCGCGGTGATCAGGTGCGACCCGCCGATGCCGAGCACGATCCCGATCGCGCCGCCCAGGAGGCTCATCACGATCGCCTCCATCAGGAACTGCGAGAGAATATCCATCCGGCGCGCCCCGATCGACATCCGGACGCCGATCTCGCGGGTCCGCTCGGTGACGGAAACAAGCATGATGTTCATGATGCCGATGCCCCCCACCAGGAGGGAGACGGCCGCGATGCTCGCCAGGAGCATCGACATCGTACCGGACGCCTCGTTGCGCGCCTGGGCGATGTCGGTCTGGCTCCGGATGGTGAAATCGTCGAGGTCGTTCGGGCCGAGCTTATGCCGCACGCGCAGGAGGTCGGAGATCTGCGCGATCGCGGCGTCGATCTCGTCCTTGCTCCGCGCGCCCACCAGGTAACCCCACGACCTGGAGTGCCCGAGGAGACGCTTCTGGAGCGTCGTGTAGGGAACGATGACCTGGTCGTCCTGGTCCTGTCCCATCATATTCTGGCCCTTCGGCATCAGCGTCCCCACCACCCTGAAGGGGATGCTCCTGATCCGAACGGTCTCCCCCACCGGGTCCTCATTGGGGAAGAGTTGATCGGCGACAGTCCTACCGAGGAGGCAGACCTTGGTCGCCGCCCTGACGTCCTGGTCGGTGAAGAAATCGCCCCGGTCGATCTGCCAGTCGCGAATCGAAAAATAATCCGGTGAACCGCCGTACGCGCGGCTCTGCCAGTTCATGTTCCCCCTGATCACCTGTGCGCCTGTCTGGAGCATCGGACTGATGTAGGCCACGCCCGGGCACTGGGTCCTGATGGCCTGCCCGTCCTCCTCGGTGAGCGCGGTGCCGGTCCCCGAACCGCCCTGCACGCCGCCCCGGTTCGTGCTCTCGGGGAAGAGCATCAACACGTTCGTTCCGAGCGAGGAGATCTGCGCCTCGACCTCGGCCTGCGCGCCCTGCCCGATTGCGACCATCACGATCACCGCCCCGACCCCGATGATGATCCCGAGCATCGTGAGGAGCGACCGCATCTTGTTCCTGATGAGCGCATCGAATGCGATGCGCAGGATTTCGAAGTATCTCATCGCGTCCCCCTCAGGGCCCCCTTCGGCCGCCGCCGGTTCCGCCCATCTGCGGCTGAAGTGGGTTGGTTGTGCGCGGTCCCGACGCGCTCCGGTCCTCGGAGATCGCCCCGAGGATGACCTTGTCGCCCTCCTGCAATTTTCCGTCGAGCAGTTCGACATACCGCTGGTCGCTCAGGCCGGTCCGCACGCGAACCCGCGAAATTTTTTCATCGGCTCCCAGCACCCAGACCATCGCGACGTTGGGTCGGCGCATTCCACGCATTCCACCCGTCCCCTGCCTGTCGCCCGACCCCTGAGCGTTGCCCGAAGCGCCGTCCTGCGAACGGTTCGGCCGTCGTCCGCCCCTGCCCGAATCCGCGGCGCCTGCCCGGCGTGTTCCCGAGCGCTCTCGTCGGGGGCCGTCCTGACTTTGACCGGCCTGGACCCCGTCACGGCGTCGCTCGCCGGTGCCTTCGCCGCCGGCCTGCATCCCGGTGTTCGCTCCTGAATCGGCGGCGAGCCGCTCGTTGTACGCTTCGAGGACCGCAGCCGGGGGCTGGAACCTCAACGCGACCGCGGGGACCCTCAACACATCGTCTCTCCTGTCGATCATTATCGAAGCCGTCGCCGTCATTCCCGGCCTCAGTTTCTGATCGGGGTTGGGAACCTCGATGATGACCGTGTAGGTGACCACGTTTTGTACGGTGATCGGCGAGAGCCTCACCTGGGCGACGGTGCCCTCGAAATTTTCATCGGGATAGGCGTCGACGGTAAAGGTGGCCTCCTGCCCCGCAACGATCTGGCCGATGTCCGCCTCGTCGACGCTGGCCTCGACCTGCATCCTGCTCAGGTCGTTGGCGATCGCGTAGAGCTGGGGCGCCGAGAGGCTCGCCGCGACCGTCTGGCCGACGTCCACATCGCGGGAGATGACGATGCCGTCGATCGGCGACCGGATGACGGCGTACCTGAGGTTGACCATGGCGCGTTCGAGCGCGGCTTCGGTTTGTTTCGACTGGGCGTGGCTCGTTTCATACGTCGTCAGGGCCGCGTCGAGATCGGCCTGGGAGATCAGGTCCTTGGCGAAGAGCTCCTTCGTCCGGTTCAGCGCGCGCTGCGCCTCGTTCAACTGTGCGCTCGCGCGCTGGAGGTTCGCCTCCGCTTCACGGACCGAGGCGCTCAGGAAGGTCGAGTCGATGACCGCGACGATCTGCCCCTGCTTGACCACGGAGTTGAAATCCACGTAGAGCCGGGCGACGGTTCCGGACACCTGGCTGCCGACCTTGACGGTCTGGATCGGGTTGATCGTGCCGGTCGCCCGGACCACCTTCTCGACCTCGCCACGGGTAATCGCCTCGGTCCTGTACGCGTACTCGGTGTCGTCCGGCCCCCAGATGAGGTAACCGCCGATGCCGAACGAGAAGATCAGGATCAAAATGATCAGGATGCGTTTTTTCATTGGTCATCGTATGGAAGTGCCGACAGGGTGGGTCGCCGCCCCCGGGGGGAGGAAACTCGAGATACCGGAATTTAGACAGCCAGGAACGGAAATGGTTTAACCCTCCGGGTGCGGAGCCGCCTCCGCATCTGCATCTGATAGATGGGCCGTGGGCGCCGGATCGGGACGGCCTTGGGACGTCCGACACCCAAAATAGGGATAATGAGAGGAAGTTGCAACGCCGCTTGACAGTCAGGGCGTTGAGGCGTAAATTACCCCCCTCACTACCCAGGAGTTACACCCCGATGGCCACCGAACACAGCATCGTCCGGCATATGAAGTCACTCGCGGAGGCTCTCGCGGGGCCGGTGTTCATCGTCGATCCCGCCGGGACGCTCCTCTATTTCAATGCGGCTGCCGAAGTCATCCTCGGCAAACAGTTTTCCGAAACCGGCGAGCTCCAGGCGAGCGTCTGGTCGAGGCTTTTCATCCCCACCGATGAAGAGGGGGAACCCCTCCTCCCCGAACACCTCCCATTGATGCAGACGCTCGACCAGCAACGCCCGGCCAGCGGACGCTTCTGGATCCGCGGCCTCGACAATGCGCCCCGGCACATCGAAGTCAGCGCGTTTCCGCTCACAAGCAGGTCCGGCGACTTCCTCGGCGCGGTCGCGATGTTCTGGGAGGCGCGATGAGCATACCCCCCCGGAGAAAATACCTGCTGCGCACCGCGAGTGGGTTTATCGTGTCGTGCATGATCGTCGCCGGTCTCTACCCGGTCCTGGTGGAATCGAGAGACCCCTCGTCAATCCTCCTCCACTCGGTGCTCAATGGCGCCATCGCCGGCTTCTTCATCGGGTCGCTCATCACCGTCGCGGAACTGACCTGGTTCCAGAAACAGGGGAAGCGGATGCGGTTCCTCCCCTACCTCCTGATGCAGACGGCGTGCTACGTCGTCATCGTCTACGTCTGCGCCGTCGGCGTCACGATCGCGCACATGGCCCTCGTGCACGGACTGGGTTTTGGGGAGGCCCTGGACTCGGAGGCGATCAGGGCGATGATGTACGGCCAGGGGTTCCTGAAGATCACCGGATACTCCCTGGTGATGATTTCGACGATCAACTTCGTCCGGCAGGTGAACAGGATGCTCGGCCACAACGCCCTGATCAACTTCATCAGCGGCAAATACCACAAGCCGGTCGAGGAGGAGCGGGTCTTCATGTTCCTCGACCTTAAATCGTCGACGCTCATCGCCGAGAAATTGGGCCACAAGAAATACCACGAGTTCCTCGACGATTTCTTCTTCGACATCACCCCCGCCATCGTCGAAAGCCGGGGGGAGATCTACCAGTACGTCGGCGACGAGGTGGTCGTCACGTGGTCGAAACGCCGCGACACCGTCCCGGCCGACAGCATTTACTGCTACTTCAGGATCGCGGCCGCCGTCGCGCGCGCTTCCGACAGGTACGAAAAGGTGTACGGATACGTCCCCGAGTTCAAGGCGGGCTTCCACTACGGCCCGGTCGTCACCGGGTTCATCGGCGACGTCAAGCGCGACGTGGTCTTCAACGGCGACACCGTCAACACGGCCTCGAGGATTCGCACCGAATGCACCACCGTCAACAAAAACCTCCTCCTCTCCGGGGACCTGCTCAAGAACGTCACGCTGTCGAGTTCTCTGACCCCCGAACGGATGGGCAGGATCAGGCTGAAGGGGAAGGAAAAGGAGATCGAGCTCTATACGCTGGCCGAGGCGGCCTGAGTCAGAACTCTATTAAAAATTTTCCGGCGGCCATGATCTGACGGTCGTCGAACCAGACGTCGGGTTCCCTCACCAGGCCGTCGAGGTGGCTCGCCACACGCACGGAACCTCCCATCGATTTGTTGTCGCCGAAGGCGATGTGGATGGTGCCCATCACTTTCTCGTCCTCGATGATCTTGCCGGTGAGGATCGCCCTGTCGTTGGTG
>JANNFI010000144.1:0-2581 GCA_031379665.1 Ignavibacteria bacterium | reverse complement strand
CCCTATTACGCCAACTGGGTCCCGAAGCGGAACGTGAGGTATCCCTTCGCCTATCTATTGAAGTATTCCGACCCGGACGTCCTTCAATTGTTGCGCAAGCACGGAATACGGGTCGAGCGCATGACGGATACCGTGACGCTGGACGTCCAGACGATCAAGACCATCGGTTTGAAGCCGGCCGCCAGGCTGAACCAGGGGCATTACACGTCCGATTCGGTCAGGGTCGAGTACATCGACGAACGCAAAGAGATCCCCGCCGGCACGCTGATCGTCAGGACCGCGCAGCCGCTCGGGACCCTCGCCGCCTACCTGCTCGAGCCTGAAACCGACGACGGCCTCCTCTACTGGAACTTCTGGGACAAATACCTCGCGCCCCAGTGGGGCGGGTCGTTCCTGCCGTATCCGGTCACGAAGGTCATTTCGGCGCAGGAGATTGTTTCTGAGGAGATTAAATGACATCGTCCCCGCGGAAACTTGACTTTACTCATTATATTGAGTAAAATTACTCAACGTATTGAGTAATATGCCAAAAGGCTACATCCGTCCATATTCCAGGGCATTGTCCGCCCGTCTGAAGGGACCCCGGCTGTTCATTCAGGCGGTCACGGGGGCGAGACAGGTCGGCAAAACGACGCTTGTCCGCCAGGTGGTCTCGGACTCCGGTCTCCCGGCCCATTTTGCCAGCGCCGACGAACCGACACTCCAGAGCCGCGACTGGATCGCCCAACAGTGGCAGACAGCACGACAGGTCTCCCGCAAGAAACCGGAGAGTGGGGCCGTTCTTGTGCTGGACGAAATCCAGAAAATCACCGGCTGGTCCGGGGCCGTGAAACGTCTCTGGGATGAGGACACAGCCGCCCGTACCCCGCTCAGGGTCGTCATCCTTGGTTCTGCGCCTCTGCTGGTTTCGAGAGGCCTTACAGAAAGCCTCGCCGGCCGTTTCGAGACACTTCACCTGCCCCACTGGTCGTTCGTCGAGATGAACGCGGCGTTCGGCTGGCCGCTGGAAAAGTACCTGTTCTATGGCGGCTACCCCGGGTCCGCACCGCTCGTCACCGATCACCAACGCTGGTCCCGCTACATCATCGACTCGCTGATCGAAACGACGATCTCCAGGGACGTGCTCCTCCTCTCCCGAGTCGACAAGCCCGCCCTCCTGAGACGGCTCTTCGAGCTCGGATGCCGTTATTCCGGCCAGATCCTGTCGTATACAAAAATGCTCGGCCAGCTGCACGAGGCCGGAAACACTACTACGCTGGCGCACTATCTGGATCTGCTGGGCGGCGCGGGCATGCTGACGGGACTTCATAAATTTGCGGGGGAGGCCGTCCGCCGACGCGCTTCCAGCCCGAAATTCCAGGTGCTCAACACCGCGTTGATGAGCGCTCAATCAGGGCTCGGTTTTGATGAAGCGCGGGCTGACCATGAATTCTGGGGTCGGCTCACCGAATCGGCAGTTGGCGCCCACCTTATGGGCCTGGCAACCTCGGGGGCGGCGGGTGCGATGGAAATCTATTATTGGCGAGAGGGCGACGCCGAAGTGGACTTCGTTGTGCGTTCAGGCCGGAAATTGATCACCCTCGAGGTGAAATCCGGACGGTCCCGCGGTGTCGGCAGGTCGGCGGGAAAGTTCGCTCTGATGTTCAAGCCGCACAGGGCTCTTCTCGTGGGGGAGGGGGGGATCCCGATCGAAGATTTCCTCACGATGCAGGCAGCTGAGTGGATTCAAGGGTGACGTCCCGGAGACCTGGATCTCACAAACACTTTTCATCAACCACACACTTCCTCTTTCTGAATTCCGACATGAAAAACACACTGACACTCCTCGCCTTCCTCTTCCTGTTGGGGAACGCGGCCACCGGCCAGACCGTTAAGCCGTTCACCGACGCCGATTACCAGCGCGCGGCCACCATGCTGGGCGGCAACACCGGTAAATTGGTCGACAATGCCATCCGGCCGCAGTGGCTGCCCGACGGGAGGATCTCGTACAAAACTCTCACGGCAACGAAGGCCGAGTATAAGTTGTTCAATCCGGCCAACGGAAAGACGATGACGGCGGATTCCAAAAAGGACCTGTTCGAGAAAGGATCCGTGAAGCCGGAGCCGGAAGGGGGCTCGCGCAACGAGGTGGCGTCGCCAGACGGCAAGTACGCCGCCTTCATCCGGAACTGGAACCTCTATATGAAAGAGGTCGCCACGGGGACGGAAAAGGCGTTGACGACCGACGGGGTGGAGAATTTCGGCTACGCCACGGACAATGCCGGATGGAAGAAGAGCGACAGCCCCATCCTCAGCTGGTCGCCCGATTCCAGGAAAATTGCGACGTTCCAGCAGGACCAGCGGCACGTGAGCAATATGTACCTGGTCAAAACGAAGGTGGGCGAACCCGAACTCCAGCAGTGGAAGTACCCCATCCCGGGCGATTCCGACATCATCCGGATCCACAGGGTGATCATCGACGTCGCCGCCGACCCGCGGATGGTCAGGCTGAAACTCTCTCCCGACGCGCGAAGGGGCACGCTCTGTGACGACATATCCTGCGAGGGTGGATTCGACGATGTGGCCTGGAGCGAAGACGGCA
>JANNFI010000108.1:0-5247 GCA_031379665.1 Ignavibacteria bacterium | reverse complement strand
CTGCCCGATGTTGTGCAGGAACCAGGGGTCGATGCCGGTGATGTCGTGGACCTCCCCCACCGACATCCCCAGCTGCATCGCGTGCCGGATGTGGAAAATGTTGTCGGACCGCGGCGTGTGGAGCCTGGTCCTGATGGTCTCGAGGTGTTCCAGCTTCTCCGCGGGCGAAAGGTCCGCGGGGTTGAACGGGTCCTTGCCGTCGGCGCCGAGGCCGTACCGGCTGTTCTCGAGCGACCGAAGCGTCTTCTGGAGCGCCTCCCTGAACGTCCGCCCGAACGCCATCGCCTCGCCCACCGATTTCATCTGGATGCCGAGGGTGTCGTCGGCCCCGCGGAACTTCTCGAAGTCCCATCGCGGGATCTTCACGACGCAGTAGTCGATCGTCGGTTCGAACGAGGCGGGGGTCTTTTTCGTGATGTCGTTCGGGATCTCGTCGAGCGTGTATCCCACGGAGAGCTTTGCGGCTATCTTGGCGATGGGGAAGCCGGTGGCCTTCGACGCGAGGGCCGAGGAGCGCGAGACGCGCGGGTTCATTTCGATGACCAGCATCCGGCCGTCGTCCGGGTTGACGGCAAACTGGATGTTGGAACCGCCGGTCTCCACGCCGATGGCGCGGATGATCTTCTTCGCGGCATCGCGCATCGCCTGGTATTCCTTGTCCGAGAGCGTCTGCGCCGGGGCGACCGTGATGGAATCACCCGTGTGGACTCCCATCGGGTCGAAGTTCTCGATCGAGCAGATGATGACGACGTTGTCCTTCAGGTCGCGCATCACCTCCAACTCGTACTCCTTCCACCCGATCACCGATTCCTCCACGAGCGTTTGGTGGATCGGGCTGACGGTGAGGGCGTGCTCCATTTTGGGACGGAACTCTTCGACGTTGTAGGCGATGCCGCCGCCCGACCCCCCCATCGTGAACGACGGGCGGATGATGATCGGGAATCCGATCGTCTCGGCGAATTCCATCGCCTGGTCGACGCTTCTGACGAAGGCGCCCCGGGGCGTCTCCAACCCGATCTCTCGCATCGTCCTCTGGAACAGCTCCCGGTTTTCGGCCTTCTTGATCGCCTCGAGCTTGGCGCCGATGAGTTCCACGTCGTACTTCCGGAGCACGCCGCTTTCGGCGAGGGCCACGGCGATGTTCAGGGCCGTCTGCCCGCCCATCGTCGGGAGGATGGCGTCGGGGCGCTCCTTCGCGATGATGCATTCGACGTAGTAGGGGGTGATCGGCTCGACGTAGGTGGCGTCGGCGAATTCCGGGTCGGTCATGATCGTCGCGGGGTTCGAATTGACGAGGATGACGCGGTATCCCTCCTCGCGGAGGACCTGGCACGCCTGGGTACCGGAATAATCGAATTCGCAGGCCTGGCCGATGATGATGGGCCCGGCCCCGATGACGAGGATGGACTTGAGGTCGGTTCTCTTGGGCATTGCGGGGATTGAATTTTGCAAAGATATAAAAATATTTCCAGATTTGCTACAGCAGCGCACGCATCGGGCGGACATGCATCGGGCGCACCGCACTCCCGGTCGCGACCCCCGGCGCCGTTGAATCTTTGGCAGTAACTTGATACATTGACAGCCTTATGGATGGCAAACGACTGAGGCTCCTTCTCCCCGTCGGCATCATCTGCCTGGTCGGGGGTACGATCGGGGCCGGGCTCACGTACCGATCGATGAGGACGGAAAACCTGGTCCACGCACGAACGGAAGACCTCGCCGTGCCGTTCGCCGACAGCGCCGTTTCCGTCTCGGCCCGGTTTCAGCCGTACGCGGCCGGCCTCCACCTCATCTATCTTGCTTCCGGGCCTGCTCCCGGGACCGGCTCCGGTGCCGGACGCAATGCCAGATCCGGCCGCGATTGTCCGGACGAAACCTTCTCCCGCGACCTTACGCTCCTCGACGGAATCATCGACATCACCGTCGCCGACGCCGGCGCTCAGGTGCTCCTCTCGCGGAGCGTCGGGCCCGGCGACGCGGCACAATTCCCCCGGGACCGGAACGGCTGGGTCCTCGTCGATTCCGTGATGATTCCCGCGACGCGCGACTCCGCGTGGACGCTCGGACTCTCGTACTGCCCGGGGACCTCGGGCACACCGTCGTGTCCCTGGGTGGTATTCCTCCTGCCGCCGCAGGAACTCGAGATCGGCGGGTTCCTGGGAGACCGGGTAAAACTCCTCCTCAGCTTCGGCGGACTGATGGTCGCCGGCTTCTTCCTCATCGTCACGGGAGGCAGGCAGCGCAAATGAAAAAAATGCCGTTCCTGAAATCTGACCTCACCGTCCGTCCGATCGCGAAGTCGGAGACGATTCCGTCGTCGTGGTACACGGGCGCCGAGTTTTTCGCGCTCGACCGCGAGGCCATCCTCGCCCGGTCGTGGCAGTACCTCGGCTCTGCCGCCGGCCTCGACCGGCCGGGGGCGTACCTTTCCGCCGAGGTCGCGGGAAACCCGGTCGTCGTCGTGCGAGGCAAGGACGACGTGTTGAGAGCGTTTTATAACGTGTGCCGGCACCGGGGCGGACCGCTGGTCGTCGAGGAGTCGGGCGAGTGCGCGATGCTCCAGTGCAAATACCACGGCTGGACCTACACACTCGAGGGGATGTTGAGGGGGATGCCGCGCTTCGACCGGGTCGAGTTTTTCGACAAGAAGGACTTTGGACTCGTACCGGTCGGGCTCGCCGCGTGGGAGGGTATGCTCTTCGCCCTGCTCGAGCCGGGAATGCCGCCCCCCGACAAGCTCCTCGGCCCGGTGCACACGAAGATCCCCGCCGGATCGCTCGGCTCGAAACGGTTTCACCGGCGGGTTGCGTACGACCTCCGATGCAACTGGAAGGTCTACGTGGACAATTACCTGGAGGGGTACCACCTGCCCTACGTCCATCCCGAACTCTGCGACCTTCTCGACTACGCTCAGTACGTGACGGAAACGTACGACAGTCTCTCGCTCCAGTACAGCCCCTTCACGGGGAAGGAGACCGTCTACGGCACCGGCGACGGCCAGGCGTACTACTATTTCCTCTTCCCGAACATCATGCTGAACATCCTCCCCGGCCGCCTGCAGGTCAACCACGTCGTCCCCGTCTCGCCCGAGTGCACCCGCGTCCTCTTCGACTACTACTATGACGACGTCTCCTCGGACGGAGCAATGAAGCGGATCGCCAACGACCTCGATTACAGCGACCGTGTCCAGAAGGAAGACATCGAGATCTGCGAGAGGGTCCAGGCCGGCCTCTCCTCCAGGGCGTACGACCGCGGCAGGTTTTCGGTGGAGATGGAGCAGGGCGTGTACCACTTCCAGACTCTGTTGAAGAAAGCGTACCGCCGGATGACGCCCGGGTGACACGCCCGGGTGACAGATAGCCGGGATACCCCTTCGTCCACCCCTTCGGTTCGCCTCTCGCTTTCAATTCTTTGGGAATTTTCGTACTATTCCTTCAGACAACGATTACACACGATCGCAGACTGCGGTGCCCGGCGAAAAGTTCAGCATGCATCACTATACGGCGATAACCGAGGACATCACGATCGAGGTCCGTCCCGTGTACATCGACGGCCAGTCGGACATCATGGCCCGGAAATTCGTCTTCGCCTACTTCGTGAGGATCAGGAATCAGGGCAAGGAGAAGATCCAGATCCTTCGCCGACACTGGATGATCAACCACGGCGGGTACCGGAGCGAAGAGGTGGAGGGCGAGGGCGTGGTGGGCAAGCAGCCCGAGATCGCCCCGGGCGAGTCCTACGACTATAACAGCTTCTGCATCCTCGAATCCTTCGAGGGCTCGATGGAAGGGACATACCTTATCCGGAGAGAGCACGGGGAGTTCATCCGCGTCACGATCCCGAGATTCACGCTGAGGGCGCTGGCCAACTGATGCCGCCTCCCCCTCCCCGCGCCTGCGAAACGTCACGATAGACCGATCCATGAACGAACGATTCGAAAAGTCCCCGACTGGGGATCCCGGGGATCAATGACCCCCGCGAGCAGGAAAAAAGGCGCATCGGCCCACCCGCGCATCGGAATCCTCGGCGGCGGCCAGCTCGGGAAAATGCTGACGCAGGCCGCGATGAACTTCGACCTCCACCTCTCGATCATGGACTCGAGCCCCGACGCCCCCTGCGAACCCTACTGTCACAATTTCGTCATCGGCGATCTCACCGACTTCGACGCGGTCTACGCCTTCGGCCGCCAGGTCGAACTACTCACCATCGAAATCGAGAACGTCAACGTCCCGGCATTGAAGAAGCTCGAGGACGAAGGCGTCCTCGTCTCCCCTTCCCCCGAGATCATCGGCGTCATCCAGGACAAGGGGAACCAGAAGGAATTCCTCCGGAAGCACGGCATCCCGACGGCGGGCTTTGAGTACCTCGATGGAGCCGCTGACCTCGCTAAGTTCCGCGCCTTCTTTCCCGCCATCCAGAAACTTCGCCGCGAGGGTTACGACGGACGGGGCGTCCTGCGGATCGACTCCGCCGCCGACCTCGCGAAGGGTTTTTCCAGCCCGAGCATCATTGAGGAGCTGGTCGACATCGAAAAAGAGCTGGCGGTGATCGTCGCGCGCAGCCGAACCGGCGAGATGAAGGTCTACCCGCCGGTCGAGATGGTCTTCCACGAGGCCAACCTGATCGATTACCTTGTGGCACCCGCCGACATCCCCCCCGGGGTCGGGAAGGAGGCCGAGGCGCTCGCGGTTAATGTGGCGGAAAAACTCGGAATCGTCGGCCTCGCGGCGGTCGAGATGTTCCTCACCCGCGACGGCAGCCTGCTCGTGAACGAAATCGCCCCGCGACCGCACAACAGCGGGCACCATACGATCGACGCCAACGTCACGTCGCAGTATGAACAGCACCTCCGGGCGATCCTCGGCCTGCCCCTTGGCGCGACCGACACGCTCTCACCCGCCGTGATGTTGAACCTGCTGGGCGAACCGGGCTTCGACGGACCGGTGGTCTACGAGGGGTTGAATGAGGCGCTGGCCGTCGAAGGCGCCAAGGTCCACATCTACGGGAAGAACGGCACGAAACCCCACCGCAAGATGGGGCACGTCACGATCCTGGATTCCACCCGCGAGGGCGCGATCGCCAAGGCGCGCTTCGTCCGCGACACGCTCAAGGTGAAGGCATGAAAAAACCGCTCGTCGGCATCATCATGGGAAGCAAGTCGGACCTGGAAATAATGAACCAGGCCGCCGTCATCCTGAAAGAGTTCGGGATACCGTTCGAGGTCACCATCGTCTCCGCCCACCGCAC
>JANNFI010000066.1:0-6917 GCA_031379665.1 Ignavibacteria bacterium | reverse complement strand
TTCTGCGCCTTCATCGCGCCGACCGTAAACACCGGGTGGTCGTACACGATGGTCTTCAGCGCCAGGCCCGGGTCCACCGCCCCGGGATCGCCGATCGAAATAAAATAGTCCCTTCTGTCGGAGACACGCTGAAGGCTGTTCATATAATAGACCGTGGAGGGGACCAGCCGGCCGTCGCGCCGGTCGAGACGGTAGTTCCAGGAGGACCACGCCCTTTTCGCCGCCGGCATCACCGAGGCGTCGGTGTGGAGCGTGGCGATATTCTTCTGGTAAACGAACTGTCCGAGGAGCGAAAGCTCGCGGCCGGTCGGGTTGGCTATCAGCGTGAGCGCCTCGTCGGCGTGACAGGCCAGTATCACCGTGTCGTACGATTCGCAGTGACCGGAGGCGTCGGCGACGAGCGCCTCGTTCCCGACCCGCGTCACCTTCACCGCCGCGCGTCCGCAATGGATCCGGTCCCTGAACGGGGCGATCAACCGGTCACGGTACACCCTGCTTCCGCCGATGACCGTCCGCCACTGGTGCTGTGTATCGAGCCCGAGGAACCCGTGGTTGAGGAAAAACCGGACGAGCGTCACCGCCGGGAAACCGAGCATCCGCGACGGGTCGGTGGACCAGACCGCCGAGCTCATCGGGATGAGGTACCGCTCGAGGAGGTCGTGGCTGTACCCGCGCGAGGCCGCGAACTCCTTCAGGGAGAGTCCTTCCAACGCCGGGTCGTCGAGGATGCGGATCGATTCCTTGTTAAACCTGTTCACTTCCGCCAGCAAGCGATAGAACGACGGCCGGAGGATGTTCCTCCGCTGCGCGAAAAGACCGGGGATGCCGGTCCCACACCATTCCAGGCCCGAGGGCTTGTGCTGGACGCTGAACGACATCGAGGTCGCCATCGTGGGCACGTCCAGTTCACGGAACAGGCTCACGAGGTTCGGATAGGTCACTTCATTATACACCATGAACCCGGTGTCGATCGGGACCTCGGTTCCATCTTCGTCCGCCGTCACGGTGTTCGTATGCCCACCGACGTAATCGTTGCGCTCGTAGAGCGTCAGGTCGTACTTCCCCCTGAGGAAATACGCGCACGCCATTCCCGCGATGCCGGTCCCGATGATCGCCGCCTTCTGCATGGGGTCAGACCTTCTTCAGGAGATAATGACTCACGAACCACTCACGCCCGCCCGCATAACCCCAGAGCTCCTCGCAGGCCATGAAGAAGACCCTCCAGTACGAGTACCATTTTTTCGCCTCGCCCGGGCCATAGACCGAAGAGAAAATATCAAGTATCTCCACCCGGTGGTCGTCCATGTTGCGGAGCCAGGCCAGGGAGGTCTTCCGGTAATGCGTTCCGTCGACCCGCCAGTGTTGCTCAACCGCCATGTCCCTGTTGAAATACATCAGCAGGTGGTCGCTCGGCATAATGCCGCCGGTGAAGAAATATCTCGCCATCCAGTCCCCTTCACCCTTCGACTCGAAGAGGTAGGCGAATTCACGGTGGGTGAAGATATGGACGAACAACCGGCCGTCGGAGCGGAGCATGCCGGAGAGCTTTCCCAGCAGTTTTTCGTAATTGCGCGTATGCTCGAACATCTCGACCGAGACGATCCGGTCGAACGTCCGATCGGTGCCAAAGATATTGATGTCGGAGGTCAACACATCGAGGTTCCGCAGGCCCCGTTCGGACGCCCTGGCGAGGATGAACTCCCTCTGCGTCCCGGAGTTGGAGACGCCGGTGATCCTGCACTTGGGAAACCTTTCAGCCATGAACAATGAGAGCGACCCCCAGCCGCAGCCGAGGTCAAGGACGTCCATCCCGTCGACGACGCCGGCCCGCGCGATCGTCAGTTCGAGCATGTTCCTCTCGGCGTCGTCAAGCGTCGCGGTATGGTCGTTCCAGTACCCGCTGCTGTATTTCAGGTATTTTCCCAGGACGAGCTCGAAGAACCGGGCAGGGACCTCGTAATGCTGTTCGTTGGCCGCGGCGGTCTCGACCGCGATCAGGCTCCGGCGGAGGAACTCCACGAGTTCGGCCATGTGCGCCTGCTGGAGCTCGGCGGTCGGCTTCCGTTCCCCGGCGAGCCGCTGTTTGAGCAGCCGTCGTATGCCGATCCGGATGAGCGGGTCCGGCAGAAGATTCTTCTCAACGATCCTGTCGATGATCATGCGGCCAGCTCCTTTTTCCTGAACCACGGGACGAACGCGCTGGTCGTCCGCTGGTAACGGCGGTAGGCTTCCCCGCGGTTTTTCAGCGACTGCTCTTCGGCGAGGGGAATGCCCGTGACGCGGGTGAGCAGGAGCAGCATCAGGATGGGGGACGCGAGCCCGATCCACCAGAGATCGGCACCGGAGGCCATCGTCGCAAGCCCTACCCAGAGGAGCCACTCGAAAAAATAGTTCGGATGCCTGGAGTATTTCCAGAGGCCCTTGTCGCACACCTTTCCCCGGTTCTCGGAACCCGACTTGAACCGTTGGAGCTGGCGGTCCGCGACCCATTCTCCGGCGAACGCCGCTACCCAGACCAGCAGGCCTGCCCACTGGGCAGGGCCAAAACCAAGGAGCGTGCCGGAGGAGGCGAGCGCCACCGGCAATGAAACGACGACGATCAGCACCGCCTGGAGCAGGAAGAACCCGAAGAGATTCCGGTTTGCCGCGGCGCCCCACTTCTTCCTGAAATCAGCGTACCTGGCATCCTCGGGTTTACCCCCCGCGACCCTCTCTTTCCAGATGAACGAGGACAGCCGAAGTCCCCAGATTGCGAGCATTGCCGTCATCAGCCATGCGACCGGGACGCGGACAGGGGCGATCACGGAATAGAGCAACCCCGCGAGGACAAATCCGGCTCCCCACGCCACATCGGCGACGGCCCCGTTCCGGAGCCGGACCGACACCGACCAGAGGACGGTCATCAACGCCACGAGGGCGGCAAGGACTATCAGGATGGATACCGTCATCGGCTCACTTCCCTTCCCGGCGGAGAAGCAGTTCGCCGATACCGGCGTTCCGGTCCACGGAGAACAGGCGGGCCAGGATATAGGACGACGTGCCGATGCTCCCGAGGAGGACAAACGCCAGCGTCCAGCCGACACGACCGGCGACGGAAGGCTCGCGGTACCACATCCAGAAGAGCAACGGGGCCAGTAAGGCGTAGAAATCCCAGAGCGTGGCCCGCATCCAGGGGATCCGGAGCAGGTCCGGGAACTCGGTGAAAAGATTGCTTTCGAGGCTGGTGGCCACGATGACGGCGAGGATCACCAGCAACAGGGACGAGAAGCATATCCTGAGGGCGGTGATCACGGACGCCGTCCATCCTGCCCCGGGGTCCCCGCCGCATCCCGGAGACTGATTACTCCGACCAGGTCGAGGAGCCGAAGGAGCGGCCAGGTGGGATCGAATTCGAACCACCGCACGGCGAAGTTTGGCCTGTTCGGATACCGGTGGTGGTTGTTCTGGAAGAGCTCCCCCATCAGGAGCACCTCGAAATTGAAGGAATTCTTCGAATGGTCTCCCAGTTTGAAATTCCGATAGCCGTACTTATGTCCGCACCAGTTCACGATGGCGCCGTGGATCGGTCCCATCAGCGCGTGGACCGGCACCAGCAGGAAGAACCAGGGCGACGGCGCGAACTGCGCATAGAAGAGAAGATAGACGACGACCCATCCGAGCCGGGGCGCCCAGCGGTCGGTGAAACGCTCGAACGATATCCACTCCGGATAGTGCCCGAGGAATTTCTTATCCGCCGCGATCGATCCGTCGACAAGCCCCAGGTACACGCGCTTGGTCTCGAGCATCAGGTGGATGATGTCCTTGAAAAACGACGGGGAGTGCGGGTCTTTTTCAGTGTCGCTGTAGGCGTGGTGCATCCGGTGCATCACGGCATAGGCGCGCGGGTTCAGGAAGGATGAACCCTGGCTCACAAATGTAAAAATGAAAAAGAATTTCTCCCAGGACCGGGACATGCCGAACATCCCGTGGGCGGCGTAGCGGTGGAGAAAAACAGTCTGCGCGAAGAGGGAAAGAAACCAATGCGTAACGAAGAAGATGAGGATCGGGGAGTACATTGTCTGCGATATGTCCATTTATCAGAGGTTCCGCAGTCCCGACCGGAAGCGGTTGACAGCCGGGGCCGCCCCGCGGGTTACACGAATACCGCCCCGGACGAGCCCGTAGGCCGTGAGAAACATCGGGATTGAAACAATGAGCCAGGTCAGGCTACCGGCCAGGAGAAGTGTCCCGAATTCCCCCAGCACCGTAACGATCCCCTCTCCAGAAATCCTGGCCGCCGCGGCATCGGAGAGCAGCGAACCATCCATTCCCAGGAGCAAGGCACCGAATTTCATGAACGGGATTATCAGGATCAGCTGAAGCGGAGCGGCGATCCAGTTGACGGCCTGGGTGATCGGCGCGTTGATGCGCAGCAGGCGCGAGGCGCCGGCGCACAATATTGTGGTGGTGCCGGGTACCGGGAAGAGTCCGAGCGTTATACCGGATGCAACGCAGAGGGATACCCCTTGGGGTGTCAGGCCCTGGGTGAAGATCGTTTTCCACGCATCACGAGCCTTTTTAATCATCGAATTCATCTTCGAAGTCTCGAGGGAAACGGATAATTGGGGAAATGGGCTGAATATTGATACATTTAATATGTTCGTTATAGGCGATTTAATATAACCAAACAGGATTGAATTGTCAAGTGCCTGGGGGGAATATTTTTTGAACCTGAAGAGGGAACGGAAGGATGAGCTGGCGGGCACTCCGCCACTGCACGGGTCGAACTTCGCAGGACGGGGTATCGCCCAGGTCAAGAGGCGATCAGCTTCCGGCGGCGAGCTTCCAGTTCGATATCCCCCCGACCAGGTTCGCGGAGGAATGGCCCAGTTTTTTCAACATCACGGCGGCCGCCAGGCTCCGGTTGCCGCTCCTGCAGTAGCAGACGATTTGTCTGTTCCGGTATTTCTCCAGCTCCCCGCTGCGCGGACCAAGTTCCTGGAGGGGGATGTGGATCGACCCCGGGATCGAGTCCTTGGAGCGCTCAGCTTTCGTCCGTACATCCAGAAGAACGGCCCCTGCCGGGATCGCGGACGGATCGAGCTGAGGTACCGACCTGCGCCTGAAAAACTTCCTGACGTTGACAAAAAGGAAAAACAGGAGCGCGAAATAGAGGACGACCTGGCCCGGTTCCATCCCTACGGCCTCCCCTGCTCAGCGCGGGGGGTATCAGCGTGTTCCACCGTCCCCGAGGGAACAATTCGGTAGGAGTGCGTGATCTTCACCGACGGCTTCAGCATGGCTGAGACCGCGCAGTATTTCGTGGTCGAGAGTTCGATCGCGCGCTCGACGTCTTCGGGTTTCACCCCGTCGCCGGTAACGACGTATTCGAGGTGAACGTCGGTGAAGACCTGCGGGTGCTCCTCGGCGACCTTCGCCGAGAGGCGGACTTCGACGTTCGTGACCGGCGCGCGCTTCTTGTTGAGGATGGAAATCACGTCGCTGATGGTACAGCCTCCGAGTCCCATCAACACGAGTTCCTTGGGGTTCGATCCCGCGCCGCTCCCGCCGACAGCCGGACCTCCGTCCATCATTACCCAGTGGTTCGAATCGCTTTTCGCGGCGAGGGTGATCCCCCGTACCTGCCTGACAACCGTCTTTTTTTCAGCCATTGAGCATTTTCTCCTGGATTGGTGAATTCGCGGGGAAACCGATGATCCGGGTCCCGTATCCTCCGGAATTCCTTGAATTTATGAAAATTCGTGCAAAAAAGAACGAATGGCGGGACCGTGCGGCGCCACACCCCGAAAAAAACTTCTTCGTTTTCATTCAGATTCTGCTAAATTATAGGGGCACAAAATTGCGATAATAACACAGAGGATGGATGGAAGCAGGTAAACCGGTAATCGATCAGACGTTCTGGAACAGCATTATTCCCAAATACCACGCCCCGCGCGTTCGAAGCAGCCTCTGGCAGATCTGTAACTCTTTTCTCCCCTTTTTCGCACTCTGGTACCTGATGGTCCTGAGCCTCGACGTGAGCTACCTGCTTACGCTGGCGCTCGCCGTGATCTCGTCCGGCTTCATGGCGCGGATCTTCATCATCCAGCACGACTGCGGTCATGCTTCCTTTTTCAAGTCTCAGAAGGCCAACGACATCGTCGGGATGATCGGCAGCGTACTCACGCTGACGCCGTTCCACTACTGGAGGAAGAGCCACGCGATCCACCACGCTGGCGCCGGCAAACTCGACAAGCGCGGTATCGGCGACATCTACACGATGACGGTGGATGAATTCCTCGAGAAATCGCGCTGGGGAAAATTCAAGTACCGTCTCTACCGGAACCCCATCGTCCTGTTCGTCTTCGTGCCGACATTCATGTTCGCCGTCCTCTACCGTTTCCCCATCTCGAGGATGAACGCGCTCCGCAAGGTCGAGATCAGCGTCTACCTCACGAACCTCGCCATCGCAGCGGTGGCCACCGGGATGATCCTACTCGTGGGGTGGAAGACGTTTCTCGCGGTCCAGATCCCCATCACGATCGCGACCTCATCTCTCGGCATGTGGCTTTTCTATGTACAACACCAGTTCGAGGATACCTACTGGCGCCCCAGCAACGATTGGGAATTCAGCCTGGCGGCGATCCACGGGAGCTCGTTCTACCGGCTTCCGAAAATCCTGCAGTGGTTCACCGGCAACATCGGTTTCCACCATGTGCATCACCTCAATGCGCACATCCCCTTCTATCGCTTGCCCGAAGCGCATCACGCCATACCGGAACTGGTGCGGGCCAAGCGGACCTCATTGCGGCCGCGTACGGGTCCATCTACGCGAACTTTCTCCTGGTGTCGGCCGCAGTGATCGCGATGCTCACCGCCCTGGTGACGCACGACTTTTCCGTTTCGTATGTCGCGCAGGTGGGAAGCCGGGCAACGCC
>JANNFI010000145.1:0-1791 GCA_031379665.1 Ignavibacteria bacterium | reverse complement strand
ACCTCCTGCTCGACGATCCTGATGCTCGACATCAGCCACAGTATGATCCTCTACGGCGAGGACCGGATCACGCCGGCGAAACAGGTGGCCCTCGCCCTCTCCGAGCTGATCATCCGGAAGTTCCCCAAGGACTACCTCGCGCTGGTGGTGTTCGGCGACGACGCGCGGCTCGTGAGCCTGGCCGAATTGCCGTTCCTGAACGTCGGACCGTACCACACCAACACCCGCGCCGGCCTGCGGATGGCCCGGATGCTTCTTCGCAGGCGGAAGAGCCCGAACAAGCAGATCTTCATGGTCACCGACGGGAAGCCCTCCGCGATCTACGACGACGCCGGACGCCTCTACAAGAACTCCTTCGGATTGGACCCGCGCATCGTCAACAAGACTCTCGACGAGGCGGTCGCCTGCCGCCGCGAACGGATTACCATCAGCACGTTCATGGTCGCCCGCGATCCCTACCTCATCAACTTCGTCCAGGAGCTGACACGGGCGAACCAGGGGAGGGCCTACTACTCCACCCTCGACAATCTGGGTGAATTCATCTTCGTCGATTACATCCGCAACCGCCGGAAAAAATTCGGCGCATCCTGATCCATCGCCCCTAATAACCACACGGTGCGCCGCCTCGCGGCGGTTGAATTTCAGGTATATTTTCTGCATTTTTCCTCCAATCTCATACCATTCCAATGCTCCTCATCATCCCGGCCATCGACATCCAGAACGGCGTCTCCGCCTATCCCATCGACGGGCTTGGCGCTGGTGCGGGCGCTGGGAACACCGTCGGCACCGACCCGGTCGAGATAGCCCGACTCCTCCGGATTGAGAACGCCAAGACTCTCCACGTCACGGACCTGGACGGCGCGCGCCTCGGGCGGTTTGCGCAGTTCGACGTGGTCCGGCGGCTCTTCTCGTGTGTGGACATTCCGATCGAAATCAGCGGCGGCATTTCCTCGGAAGAGGACGCCGACCGCCTGCTCGAATGCGGCGCCTGCCGTATCGTCCTGCGCCCGGGCCTGCTCAAAGATTCGCCCGATACGGCCGCCCGCGTTATTCAGAAACACGGGCCGGGGAAAGTCGTCGCAGCCATCGAACACCGGGCCCCGGCGACGGGCACGACCGACGCGAACGACGATCTCGAAGATACAGAAGATGAAAGCTCGCCCGGGCACCCGGTGGCGATCGGCGCCGTCGCGAAGGAAATGGGTTTCCGCCGCCTCCTCTATACTGAGCTCGACCCCGCCGGGGGCCTGCGCATTCTGAACACCCCTATGCTCGAACGCCTGGCACAGTCCACGGGCCTGCGCGTCACTGTCTCCGGAGGCGTGCTTTCCCTGGAAGACCTCAGGGCTGTCGAGGCGCTCACGGGCGCGGGGGTCGACTCCGTCATTTTACGCAGGGCGATTTACGAGAATAAATTTTCCTGCCAGGCCATCTGGCGCCTCGCGGAAAACGGCACGTACCCCTTCACCGCAAAGGTCTGAGCGCGTGACGATCACCGTCATCGGCCACCTCTGCTTCGACGAGATCCACCACCCCGACGGCCGCGTCACGGGGAGTTACGGCGGCATCTATTTTACGCTCGCCACCCTTTCGTACATCCTCCCGGCCGGCGACACCGTGAGGCCGGTGTTCGGCGTGGGGAAGGACGATTACCAGCAGTTCCTCGAGACGCTCGCGACACTGCCGAATGTGGACCCCTCGGGCGTCAAGATGCAGGCGCCGACCAACCGGGTGTCCCTTACCTACCACTCCGGCGCGGAACGGATCGAAGTCTCCCGGGAGATCTCCGAG
>JANNFI010000124.1:0-7686 GCA_031379665.1 Ignavibacteria bacterium | reverse complement strand
GTCCTGATGGGTCACTTCGATACAGTGCCCGAATCCTCCGGCCAGCGGCTTCACCCCCCGGGCGGTGACGACGACGGCTTCCTGTACGGGCGCGGCTCCCTCGACATGAAATCGGGAATCGCGGTGGCGATGAAGCTGATGGAACGCTGGCGGAACTCCCCGCCGGACGTCTCGGTATTGTTCGTCGCGACCTGCGACGAAGAGGTGGAGTCGTCGGGAGTGCTCCGGGCGATCGGCCTGATCTCTGCGCTCAAGGGTAATCCCGCCGCCGACCCCTCCGACGCGCATGCCGCGGCCGCGCTCACCGGCGGCACGCCCTGCGAGTTGCTCGGCGTGATCAACGTGGATTACACCACCGAGCGGTACGCCGGCGATCCTGAACGGCACGTCTGGGAGGGAACGGTGGGAAAAATGCTCGCCGGCGTGTACGTTCGCGGGTTCCAGACCCACGCGGGAGAATATTTCAGTGGATTCCACGCAATGGGCCTCCTCTCACGCCTCATCGTCGGCATCGACGGCAGCAACGACTTCTCGGGCACCGCTCCGCCGCCGGTGACGCTCAAGGTCACCGACGCGAAGGACGGATATAACGTGATGACGTCGCCGTCCGGGTGGGCGTACTTCAATATATTCACGACATCGAACCCTCCGTCACAGATACTGCAGACCCTCCGGGAGAAATCGGACCGGATCGTGAGTGAATACGTCGCCGCACTCGACACCAGCCACCGTGAACATTGCGCCGCGGCGGACATCCCGCACCGGCCCCTGCGCTGGAAGGTCGCGACGAGGACCTGGTCCGAGATCCTCCTGATGGCCGTGGCGAAGGCGGGGGCATCGACGGTTCAGGCGGCGCTTACCGCGGTTCGACCACCGTCCCACGGCGCAGACGCCCGGGAAGCCGGGTTCGCGATGATCGGCGCCCTCCTCGATTTGCTCGACGACACCGACCCGGTTGTCGTCCTCGCGTTCCTGCCGCCGTTCTATCCGTACATCGCTCCCGACCGGGGTCCCTTCGGCGCCGCCGTCCGGTCGGTCGTCGACGGCCGCCGCACCCACGATGGGCGAGCCGTCACGCTGAGACAATTCTATCCGTATATATCCGATATGAGTTACCTTCGCCTCGAGCCGGAAATACGAAAGAGCTTCTCCGGACTCACGGACGAGATGCCGGGATGGGGCGAGCTCTATTCGCTCGACGTCGACGCCATCGGCCAGGTCGACTTGCCGGTCGTCAACGCGGGGCCCTGGGGTTTCGGCGCCCACCAGGTGGAGGAGCGCGTCGAACGGGAGTATTCGTTCACGACGCTCCCGGCCCTGATACTCGACATCGTCGCCGCGCTGAGGTAATTTTCCCCGGGGACAAGGGACCGGGGGGTGGCATTCGGGATGCTTTTCTCAAATGTGAGATAATATTCCGAAACGGATCAGACATATCTCCATTCCCACCCGGTAATCACTCTATTTCGATGGAATATCCCTGTTTCTCTGGCATATATTATGATTGTCATAGAGGGTGTGGGCGCAAATCATCGACCGAAAATGAATCAGCTCAAGGAATGACAGTATGACGACGAAAGCGTTCAACCCGTTCGAGATGGCAAGGAAACAATTCGATAACGTCGCCGACCTGCTGGGACTGAACCAGGCGACGCGCGACCTTTTGCGTTCCCCGATGCGCGAGTTCACATTCAGCATCCCGGTGAGGATGGACGACGGATCGGTGCACATCTTCAGGGGATTCAGGGTGCAACACAACGACGCCCGAGGTCCGGGGAAGGGCGGCATCCGCTTCCACCCGATGGAAACCATCGACACCGTTCGCGCGCTCTCGATGTGGATGACCTGGAAATGCGCCGTGGTGGACATCCCCCTCGGGGGGAGCAAGGGCGGTGTGATCTGCGACCCGCACAACCTGAGCCAGAGGGAGCTCGAGCAGATCTGCAGGGGATGGGTGCGGCAGATCGCCAGGCTCGTCGGCCCAAACATCGACATCCCCGCGCCCGACGTGATGACGAACCCCCAGAGCATGATCTGGATGCTCGACGAATACGAAATCATCCACGGCGGAAAATTCCCCGGGTTCATCACCGGAAAGCCCGTCAGCATCGGAGGGTCGCAGGGGCGCACCGAGGCGACCGGGTACGGCGTCGTTTTTACCCTGCGCGAGGCGATGAAGGAGATGGAACTGAATCCCGCGAACACCGAAGCGTCGGTCCAGGGCTTCGGCAACGTCGCGAAGTACGCGATCGAACTCTACCAGAGACTGGGCGGGAAGGTCGTCTGCGTTTCCAGCTGGGACCAGAAGGACAAGGCGTCGTATTCGTTCTTCAAGCGCGACGGCGTGAACCTGGAAGCCCTCACCGCGATCACCGACCACTTCGGCGGCATCGACAAGGCGAAGGCCCGGGACATCGGCTATGAAATTCTCCCCGGGGACGAGTGGATCTGCCGGGACGTGGACATCCTGATCCCGGCCGCGCTCGAGAACCAGGTCACCGGCGAGACCGCCCCGAAGATCTCGAAACGCGTGAAGATCATCGCCGAAGGGGCCAACGGCCCCACCACCCCCGAGGCGGACGCGATACTCAACGACCGCGGTGTCTTCGTCATTCCCGATTTCCTGGCCAACGCAGGCGGCGTCACCTGTAGCTACTTCGAGCAGGTCCAGAGCAACATGAACTACTACTGGGGGAAGGACGAGGTGCTCTCGAAGCTCGACACGAAGATGACATCGGCATACCTCGACGTCGTGAACGTCTCGAGGAAGCGGAGGATATCGATGCGAAACGCGGCCTACGTCATTTCGGTCGGACGCGTCGCGCAGGCGTGCGTGGACCGCGGATGGGTCTGACGGACGAGGGAAAATTCGAACGGCGGTTCTTCACTTCCGGGCGTCCCTGGACGTGGATCGGTGGGGGATCGCCCGGCGGCAAGGCGGGGGGTCTCATCAACATCAGCGCGATGCTCGGTGGGGGGGCAGGGTTCGACCCGGCCCTCGACGCGGCGCTCCCGGTCAGCATCCCCACTTTTACCGTCATCCGCACCGGCGTCTTCGATGATTTCATCGCGCTCAACGGCCTCACCGAGCTTGCCCTCTCCGACGCATCCGATGGCGAAATCGCCCGGGGGTTCCTCCGCGCGAACCTCCCGGCGGAGATCCTGGGGGACCTCCGCGCGATCGTCGACGAGGTGCGCTCGCCGCTGGCGGTCCGCTCATCGAGCCTCCTGGAGGACGCCCTCCTCGAACCGTTCGCCGGGGTATACGCGACGAAGATGATCCCGAACCACCAGGCGAGCCCCGACGCCAGGTTCACGAAACTGATGGAGGCGATCAAACTCGTCTACGCGAGCGTTTATTTCCGGTCGGCGAAGAATTATATCAGAAAGGTCGGCCGGAACGTGACCGACGAGAAAATGGCGGTGATGCTCCAGGAGGTGGTCGGTGCGCGAAGCGGCGACCGCCACTATCCCGACGTCTCAGGCGTGGCCCGATCGTACAACTACTACGCGACGGGTGGCGCCGAGCCCCGCGACGGCGTGGTGAGCCTCGCGCTCGGGTTGGGGAAGACCATCGTTGACGGCGGGCTGTGTTGGCTCTATTCCCCTTCTCGCCCCGCGTCCTCGCCGCCGGTGGGCTCGGTCGAAGAACTCATCGACAGGTCGCAATCGGAATTCTGGGCGGTCAATATGGGGAAGGACCCTCCGTATGATCCGGTCAACGAGGCGGAGTACCTGGGCAGGTTTTCCGTCGCCGACGCGGAGGCGGACGATCGGATCGGCCTGCTCGCCTCAACTTTCGACGCCGGGTCGGAACGGCTCCGATCCGGTACGTCGTCGGCGGGCCCGAGGGTCCTGAACTTTTCCGGTCTGCTCGTGGAAAAAGAGCTTCCACTCAACGATGTGGCCGGCCGCCTTCTCGGAGCGTGCGAGAAATCCGCGGGAGCGCCGGTGGAGATCGAATTCGCGATGACCGTCCGACCGGCCCGATTCGGCTTCCTCCAGGTCCGGCCGATGGTCGTCTCGGAAGACGTGGTGGAGATCGACAACCGTGATCTCGCCGCCGGGGGAGCGGAGAGCGGCGGCCGGGCGGAGAATGGCGGAGGAATTCTCGCCGCCAGCGACAGCGCACTCGGCAACGGCACGGACACGACGCTGACCGACGTCGTCTACGTCCGTCCGGACCGGTTCGATCTCGCACAGTCGCCTGCGATCGCCGCGGACCTCGGACGTATCAACGAGAAACTCGTCTCTGAACAACGGCCTTACCTTCTCATCGGATTCGGTCGGTGGGGGAGCTCCGATCCGTGGCTCGGCATCCCGGTATCCTGGGATCAGGTGAGCGGCGCAAAGGTCATCATCGAGGCCGGCCACACGCACAGGCCCGTGGACCCGAGCCAGGGTTCGCATTTCTTCCATAACCTGATTAGTTTCAGGGTGATGTACTTCTCGGTGTCCGCATCCGGCCCTGCCCCGATCGACTGGGGATGGCTGGAACGGCAGGAGACCGTCGCGCAGACCGAATGGGTTAGGCACGTCAAGTTCGCATCACCCCTGAGGGTGAAGGTCGACGGCCGGACAAAACGGGGAGTGATCAGGAGACCGTAGATGGGTGATAAACCGCAGGCCGGTGACGACCTCCTTGTTTCGCTCCGTGAACGGGCGAAGGAGTTGAGCTGTCTCTACACGGTGGAGGAGCTCTTCAACAGGTCCGGGCTCTCGCTTCCGGAGATCATCAGGGGGATCGTCGCGGCCATTCCGATGGGATGGCAATACCCCGAAATCTGCCGGGCGAGCGTGGGCTACGCCGGCGAGGTCTACCGGAAGGACGAATTCATGGAAACGCCGTGGGCCCTTCACGCCGACGTCGTATCCCACGAAACGGTCGTCGGCGTGGTCAGCGTCTATTATATGGATGAACGGCCCGCGGCCGACGAGGGACCGTTCCTGAAGGAGGAACGGCGGCTCATCGAAGCGATCGCCGACCGTCTCGGCCGGCGGATCGTCTTCGAGAGGCTGAAGGACCTTTTTGAGAACCAGCAGCCGGGTCCCGGCGGCGAGCCGCAATGGAGGGTAATCCTCGACCTCCTCGAGAAGACCGAAGCGAGGCTTTATGCGCGAATGTCGCGGAAGATGCTCAACCTCCTTTCCTCGGCGGGGAACGAAGAGGCGAGCGAACTCCTCACCCGGTACCACCGGGCTTTCGCCGGCGAGCAGGAGTCCTCCTCCGCCGACGCGAACCGGCCCCTGAGGGTCATGCCGGAGACCATCGCGCCCGAAGTGACCGACGAAATATTCCGGATGGCGGCGAAATACCTGAGCCACGATGACATCCTGCAAAACATCCGGAAGTGGATCACAGAGGACCGGTCGAGCTTCCTGGTGAAGATCCTCGAAGACCCCGGCGCATCGCTCGAAACGCTCGGCAAGGCCGTCGACAGGTACCTGGGCCTCACCAGCGGAGTCCAGGATTCCCTCACACCCAGGGAGCGCGGCTACCGCGTATCGCTGATCCGGCGGCTCCTCACCGAGGATACCCATTTCATCAGCGTGGCCCTCAGGTTCCTCGACATCTCCGATTTCCACGGCCTCCTGCGCAGGGTCATCCATCCGACGGAGAGTCACGGAAAACTCGGGGGGAAGAGCTCCGGCCTCCTCCTGGCCTCGGAAATCCTGAAGAAGACCCGCCTGTCGAAAACCGACCTGCCGGTAATTAAAACTCCCAAAACCTGGTATCTCACCTCCGACGGCATCCTGCGCTTCATTCAGCACAACGACCTGGAGGAAATCGTCGAGCAGAAATACGAGAACATCTCCCGGGTGAGGCAGGAGTATCCGTACGTCGTGCACCTGTTCAAGAATTCCACAATGCCCCCCGAGATCGTCAGCGGGCTCTCCGCGGCGCTCGACGACTTCGGCGAAAGCCCGCTCATCGTGCGCAGCTCGAGCCTCCTGGAAGACCGGTTCGGTACCTCCTTCGCGGGAAAGTACAAGAGCCTGTTCATCGCCAACCAGGGGCCGAAGCGCGAGCGGCTCCGGGCCCTGGTGGACGCCATCGCAGAGGTCTACGCCTCGACGTTCAGCCCCGACCCGATCGAGTACCGGATCGAACACGGGATGATCGATTTCCACGAGGAGATGGGGATTATGATCCAGGAGGTGGTGGGCAGGAAGGTCGGGGATTATTATTTTCCGGCCATCGCCGGGGTCGCCTTCAGCCAGAACGAGTACCGGTGGTCGCGCCGGCTTCGCCGGGAGGACGGTTTGCTCAGGATGGTGACCGGCCTCGGGACGCGCGCGGTCGACCGCCTCAGCGACGACTACCCGATTCTCCTGAGCCCCGGTCAGCCGAACCTCCGGGCCAACGTCACCCTCGACGAGAAGATCTACTATTCGCCCCACAAGGCGGACGTCATCAATTTGCGCACGAACACCTTCGAGACCGTCGACATCCGGGAGCTGCTCAGGCTCTCCGGGGACGAATACCCGCTCCTGAACGGGATAGTCTCCCTGGTGAGGAACGACCGGATCGAGCTCCCCGGCGCGATGGGGTTCGACTTCGAAAAGGATACGCTCATCGTCACCTTCGACGGTCTCCTCCAGAACACACCCTTCGTGGCCAACCTGCGCGCAATCATGAAAACCCTGCAGGCAGAGATGGGGACGCCGGTCGACGTCGAGTTCGCGCACGACGGCACCGACCTCTACCTCGTCCAGTGCAGGGCGCAAGCGCACGGGCGGGCGGCGCACCCCGCCGAAATACCCCGCGATGTTGCGCCGGAGAAAATCATTTTCTCGGCGTCACGTCACGTCACCAATGGCGTGGTCAACGATATCACACACGTCGTGTACGTCGACCCGGAACGGTATTCGGCGCTCGGGGATCGCGAAGCCCTCCTGGCCGTGGGGCAGGCGGTGAGCGCGCTGAACCAGCTCCTCCCGAAACGCCGCTTCATCCTGATGGGCCCCGGGCGGTGGGGAAGCCGCGGCGACATCAAGCTTGGGGTGAGCGTGTCATACTCCGACATCAATAATACGGCGATGCTGATCGAAATCGCAAGGAAACAGGGCGGTTACGTCCCCGAACCATCGTTCGGCACACACTTCTTCCAGGACCTCGTGGAATCGTCGATCAAGTACCTGCCCCTCTATCCGGACGACAAGGGAGTGGTGTTCAACCAGGCGTTCTTCCGCGAGAGCCACAACTTCATCTCCTCGCTCATACCGAAGTACGCGGGACTGGCCGACACGATTTTCATCATCGACATCCCCTACTCCTGCGAAGGACAGGTGCTAAAAGTGTTGATGAACGCAGACCGTGACGAAGCGCTCGCGATCCTCACCGTTCCCTCCGCATCACCCGCCTGAGGGCCGATTTTATTTGTTGACGCACATCACACGCGTGTTGCTCCTCGCCTCTTGACTTCCGTACCTTGTGCATGCATGGGAAAGTCTGTGTTGACTCGCGCAGACGAAAAAAACTATGGCTGTTGAAGAAAATAATATGCATATTGGACACTGTTCGGGGGTATCACAGAGGGCCGTTCTTATGAATCCAACACGTCTGATGACCACGGTCCGGTTGACCGTCTGCGTTTTTTCGCTGCTCGTAATTCTTCACGCCGATTCGCCGTCACAATCCAAATCCAGAATTGAATTCAACGAAGTTCCGCTGTTCATGAGCGG
>JANNFI010000022.1:0-7458 GCA_031379665.1 Ignavibacteria bacterium | reverse complement strand
GGTGTCGAATCAGGTCGCGTCGTTTCACACTGCGATTTCAAGTTCCTCGAATCCGTCTCCGGCCGCTTCGATGGCATCTGATCGATTCAATTCGATCGCCTCACGCAGAGTCACCCGGAGTGATTCTACGAGCCCCTCACGGGTGCTCTCCTGACAATTGACCCCGGGCACTTCTTCGATCCACCCGATCCACCAACCGGAGTCCTTCTTAACAACAGCAGTATATGTCGTTTTCATGAAATCTCAATTCGAATATTTATTCAAGATAACCAGTTAACATCCGATTGTCAATACGGTTACTCCCCCGTCTCAAATTGCAGATCACGCGAAAAACCCGTATCCTGATTCTACACTCCACACCACAACGCTTCCCTCAACACGGTTTATGACGAGAACCAGGTCGACCCTTTTCCTCCTCCTCTTCGTGGCGGCGATTTTCGCGGCCTGCAACATCGACACGACGTCGGTGGTCGAGACCGAAAGCCGTCTCTCGGTCTATGGGCTCTTCGCCATCAACGGAGACAACAGCGTCACGCTCGGATGGACCGTTCCCCTCCCCCCCATTCTCGCAAAAACGCCCCACGGCGCTCATCCGGACGGGGCCGACCCCGACGATGCCGGCAATCCACAGTCGATCGACATCCACCGCAGCGACGACCCCGATTTCGTCACGTCGAACGCAACGCTCATCGCTTCGGTCGACGCAGCCCTGAACCGTTACACCGATACCACGATCCTGAACGGCGACGTTTACTACTACAGGGTCGTGCCGGTCGGCGTTCTCGCGGGCGGGGTCAGGAAATTCGGGAATGCGTCGGCCGTCGCCACCGGACAACCATACGACTATTCCGCCGTCACGACCATCAACTATACCGAACACGTCGGAAGAATCCTCACGAGTGGCTGCGCGGTGAGCGGGTGCCATGTGGGAACGGGAGGTGTTGGGTACGAGGACGACCACGGTCAGGCAAAACAACTACTGAGGGGAATTTCCGACCACCCCGAGCTCCCCGGCCAGTTCTCGATGAAAACGTGGCAGGATCTTATGAAAGGTGGAAGCCACGGCGCGGTGGTCGTGTCGTACAAGCCGTCGAAGAGCCACGTGATCTTCCACGTCAACGACGACACGCTGTTCGCGCCGGTCTCCCTCCCCCATATGCCGTTGCCGGGTTTCCAGCTCCCGCAGGACCAGGTGGACATTCTATACAGGTGGGTCGCCGAGGGTTGCCCGAACGACGAAGGTGCAATCGCATTTTCAACTTTTCCAGAAGGCCGGGTGCTCATCACGAACCAGGCCGAGGACCTCGTGGCGGTGATCGACAGGGCGTCGAACCTGGTCGGGCGGTACATCAGGGCCGGCGCGGAGAACGTGTTCGTCGCTCCCCCGGAGGCGCCGCACAACGTCACGATCGACGAGGCCCGCGGAGTGTACTACGTGAACCTCATCGGGTCGGGGAAGGTGCTGAAGTACCGGCTCGACACCAACGAATTGATCGACCAGGTGGGCGGAATCATTTCACCCACGCAGGTGGCCTTGAGCCCGACCGGCGACACCGCCTACGTGGCGCAGTTCGCCTCCGGAGTCAACGCCATCAAGATTCTGCGGACCGAGCCGCTCCAGATCATCGGCGAGGTGTCGGCCGCGAACGTTGACAAGCCGCATGGCATACAGGTCACACCAGATGGTCGTGAACTTTGGGTCACCGGCAACCTCTCCGACAATATCATGGTCGTGGACCTCTCCGATTTTTCGACGACGCTCATCCAGCTGAACAACCAGCCGCCCGGACAAGGTGGAGTCCTCCTCCCCTACCAGATGGTGATGACGACTGACAATCAGAAGGTCTACATCACCAACCAGCGGGGGAACACGGTCACGGTCGTCGACCGTGTGTCGTACGAAGTGGTGAAGTCGATCCCGGTCGGATTAAACCCGCTCATTCCGTCGATCACGCCGAACGGCCGGTCCATCATCGTGCCGAACCGCAACAGCAACGACCTCTCGGTGATCGACACGCAGGTCGACTCGGTGACGAGGACGATCGCGAACGTCGGCCCGCAACCACACGGCTCCGCCGTGACTCCTGACGGACGATTCGCATACATCTCGTGTGAGAACGTCACCGCGCTCGTGCCACCCCACCACCCGACCACCGGAAGCAAGAACCCGGGTTTCTTCTCGATCATCGACCTCTCGAATATGACGGTGCTGGAAACGTTCGAGACGGGAGCGTTCGCGGCGGGGGTGGCGATTACGGACAGATGATTCGGATTGTATTCAGGGCAGGGGTGGCGGCGAGTGACATTACCAGGCGTTATTTTCCTTTGGTGCCACGGAAGATCGACCTCACGAACCCCACGAACGACCCGGCCAGGCAGACGAGCTGGTCCAAGAACAAAATCGGCACCATCACGAGCATCGCGAAAAATCCGCGGACCTGCTCCAGGTAGTTCAGGAACCGGACGTTCATCACGAAGTAGATGCCAGCCGCCGCGGCCACGTACCAGGGTGAGAGACGTCCCATCAGGAAGGCCACCAGAAAAATCACGCCAACCACCGAGAAGAGCGTCGACAGGATGAACGCCGGGTAAACGTTGACGAACCCGTGCGCGATCGAGGAACCCATCTCGCCAAGGTGTCGGGCGAGCATCACGAACCCTGCGCTTCGCTTGAACTCGTTGCGGACGAAGGAGACGAGATTGTACTCCTTCAGGTGCTCGACCTCGATCTCCAGATCGAGCTCGATCCTCACGTTTTGGCGCGCGAGCCGCTTTCCCAGTTCGAGGTCGTCGTTCCCGTGCTGGGCGATGAGCCCGGGGTTGAACCCGCCGATCGACTCAAAGGCCTTCCTCCTGATCGCCGAGATGGCTCCGAACATCCAGTCGATCGCGGGCGGGCTCTTCATATACGAGTAGCGGATCCAGAGGTTCTTGTACTGGCTGAAGAGCGAATCGTTCCGGTGGCGCGCGGTGTAAATGCCGACCACCGCGTCGAGGGCGTCCTCCTCGAGCCGTTCGACGATGCCGAGGATCGTCTCGCGGCCGATCACGACATCGGCGTCGATGAAGACGAACATCTCACCCTTCGCCGAGCGCGCCCCGAGGTTTCGTGCGGCGTTCGCCCCTGCCCCCTCCTGCGCCGGGACCAGGACGCAGTTGTAGCTCCCTGCGATCTCGGCGGTCCGGTCGGTGGAGTGATCGTCCACCACGATCACCTCGATGTTCTTATAATACGAGCGCTTGATCGACCTGAGGCACCTGCCGATTGTCGCCTCGCCGTTTTTTACCGGGATGACGACCGAGACGAGGGGCTTATAATCGGGATTGATGTACATTTGCGGGTCAGGTTGGGTCAAATCGGCATAGTGAAGGCTGGGCCGTGGGTCGTCAGTCTCTCGCCAGCTTCAAGAGGTACTCGCCGTAGCTGTTGTTCCTCAAGGGTGCGGCGAGGGCGAGGAGCTGTTTCCGGTTGATATAGCCGAGCGAGTAGGCGATTTCCTCGGGGCAGGCAATCTTGAGGCCCTGCCGCCGCTCCATCGTGGCGATGAAGTCGCTCGCGTCGAGGAGGCTCTCGGCCGTGCCGGTGTCGAGCCATGCGTAACCCCTGCCGAGGAGTTCGACGTTCAATTTCCCCATCTTCAGGTAGGCGTTGTTGACGTCGGTGATTTCGAGTTCGCCGCGGGCCGAAGGCTTGATTCCTGCGGCGACCTTCAGCACCGAATTGTCATAAATATAGAGGCCGGTGACGGCGTAGTTGGATTTCGGGCGCTTCGGTTTTTCCTCGATGGAGACGGCGCGCATTTTTTTGTCGAACTGGACGATGCCGTAGCGTGTGGGATCGTTCACGGTATAGCCGAAGACCGTCGCCCCTCCCTTTGCCGAGACGGAGTCGACCGCGTTCCGCAGGAGTTCGGTGAGGCCGTGGCCGTGGAAGATGTTATCACCCAGGATGAGGCAGACCGGCCCCTTCCCGACGAACTGCTTCCCGAGGATGAACGATGCGGCGAGGCCGTTCGGTGATGGCTGTTCTTTATAGGTTAATTTAAGCCCCCACTGCGTTCCGCCGCCGAGCATTTCCTTGAACTTCGGAAGGTCCACGGGCGTGGAGATAATAAGAATATCCCGGATTCCGGCCAGCATCAGGACCGAGAGCGGGTAGTATATCATCGGTTTGTCGTAGACCGGCAGGAGCTGTTTGCAAACAGCCCGGGTGAGCGGATAGAGGCGGGTGCCGCTTCCGCCGGCGAGAATGATGCCTTTCATTGAGTCGTTACGGTTTGGACTTTTTCTTTGAAGTGCCACGTTTTTTCAGGGAAACACCCAGAGCCTCGATGTCGGCAAGATCCTTCGTCCGGCCCGTGCTTCGTTTGTTACGTATGAGATCGCTTTTCGAGATGTACCAAACGGCGGCCTTCCCGTATCGTCCTCGAACTCTTGACTTCCACGCCTTGTCGAAATGTATTCCGGTCAAGCCTGTCAGGATGTCAATTCTCCAGGGTGGATAGCCAAGCTGAAGTATTCTGTCCGGCATGACGAAATCCTGAACTTCGAGGGACACGCCCGCGAAGCCGAATTTTTCAATAACCTTCAAGACGCGCGCGGCGTTCCGCGGAGTCCTCCCCACGAAGATGTCGATATCCCCCGTATATCGGGGTGCTCCGTGGAATGCGAGTGCGTCCCCTCCGACGACCAGATACCTAACTTTTTCGGAGTTCAATAATTCGAACAGATCTTCGAAGTCCCGGCTTATGATCATGATTTAACTTGAAATATCGTCGTCTGAGAAGTTCGACAGCTTCAACCCTCTCCTCGGGAGTCCGGGTAGCCCAATATTCAAAGTCGACCCGATCGGCCTTCGGATCTCCGAGTTTGAATTTCCTTACGATCCGGGCTATCCCGGGGGTCTTTTTTCGTTTGATTTTTGTTTTCATATGCCGATTCCGACCAATAGCATACCAATTCTATCCTTCAGAATCAATCCGCAGTCCGCCAGCGGAAGCAATATGGGGTGTCAATGGTATTCATTTCTTCGGATATATCCGGGATATTCAGGCGAAGATGACGAAGTCATCTTCCTCTCCCCATCGCGTTTCGTTGTTGACAATTGCGCCTCTTTATACGTATATATACGTACATCATTTTAACGATCAAGGCCGATGATGAATGCCAATATCGCGGATAAAGGTCAGGAAAGCGAGTTCATCGACAAATTCAAGCGGGACGCCATCGACAGCGAAGTCGAGGAGGCCTGTACGGCCTATCGCCACAAGGATAAAAAACTTGCGAGTGAATGGCGGGCGGCCGAGGGTCCCATTTAAGCCGTTACCATTTTTAAAGCCTATGAAAAATTCTATCTTTACGCTCATCATCCTGAGCATACTTACCGGAGTCAGCCAGGCCACCACCCACTCCATCACCAACTCGGGGCTCAACTTTTCACCCCCCAACCTGACAATCGAGCTGGGTGATACGGTCAGGTTCACGCTTTCTCTCGACCATAACGTCGTGGAGGTAAGCCAGGCGACCTGGAACGCAAATGGTAATACCCTCATTGCCGGAGGATTCATCAAACCATACGGCGGGGGCATCGTTGTCATTACCTCGACGGGTACTCATTATTACGTCTGCAGCCCCCACGCAGCCGGGGGGATGAAAGGCCGGATCACCGTCAACCCGGTCACGGAGGTCGAACCGGTCACCAACCGGACCCCGGCGAGGTTTTCACTCACACAGAACTATCCCAACCCCTTCAACCCGTCGACTGCCCTCGCCTTCTCGATCGCGAGGACGTCGTTCACAGAGATCGCGGTCTACGACGGGATCGGCCGGCGCGTGAACACCCTCATCTCGCGAGAGCTCTCACCGGGCGACTACTCTGTGATGTGGGATGGAACGGAGAACGACGGCTCACCAGTGGGTAGCGGCCCATATTACCTTAGGATGACCGCCCGGAACGACGAGAAGGATTTCTTCACGGTCAGGAAGTTGCTCCTGGTGAGATAAAGCGGTTTTGGGTTCCACCACCCATTGATATACACACTCCCAGTGTGTATATTATGATATCGTTACCAGCCAGTCACTCCCGGGACAAACCATGCACCAAAGAATCAATATCACCTTGCCAAAGGAAACCATTCAACTCATCGATCGGGTCGCCGAGAAGGGAAGCAGGAGCGCCTTGATTGACAAAGCCGTGCGGCACTTCGTGCAGACAATCGGGCGTGCCAGGCTTAGAGCCCGGCTTAAGAAGGTTGATCCCATCCGTGCGGTACGGGATCTTCAGATAGCAGAAGAATGGTTTGCACTCGGAGATGACGATTGACTGGAGCCCGGGACATTCCACCCCCCCGGCGTGGCGATGTCTATCTCCTCAACTTCGACCCCACCCTCGGTGCCGAAATCCGGAAGACGCGACCCGGCCTCATCATCCAAAACGACTTTTCAAATCATACGAGCCCGGTGACGATCGTCGCGGCAATCTCGTCGCAATTTTCCCTGCCCCTGCATCCCACCGAGGTCCAACTCGATTCGAGCGAAGGCGGGTTGACGAAAGACTCGGTAGTCCTATGCAATCAAATCCGAACGGTTGATCGGCGGCGGTTCATCCGATGGATCGGAAAAATCCCCCCCGCACGAATGCAACAGGTGGATTCGGCACTGAACATCAGTCTCGGGTTACGAAATCCATCCTGACCCCCCGCACACCAATCGCGCAATCTCGGCCGAGCAGGTCAGCCCCGGCGATTCAATACCGATGAGGTTCACCAGGCCGGGGAGGCCGCGTGACGATTCCTCGGCGATGACGAAATCTTTCGCTTCTTCCCCCGTCTTCTGGATCTTCGGCCGCACGCCCACCTGGTCGGGAGTGAGATCCTCCTTCCTCAGCACCGGGAAATACCGAACCACCGCCTCGAAGAAAGCGTCCCTCCTCGATTCATCAAATTTGTACCACTCGGTTTCCGGCAGGGCCGGGTCGATGTATTCTGCGTCAGGGCCAAGTTTCACCTGTCCTCCGCGATCGAGCGTAATGTGGATCCCGATACTGGTGAACTTCGCCGGCGGCATCGGATAGACAAGGCGCGACACAAGTTTGCCCCGAACGCTCGCGACGCGGTAGTAGTGACCACGGTTGTGGTGGATGCGGTACCCGACCGCGTCAGGGTCAATGCCGAAGTATGAGGCCACGCGATCACAGGAGTATCCGGCGGCGTTCACGACAAATCGGCAATCGATTTCGGCGACCTCACCGCCCGCCTCGTGCAGGCGCAGCCGATAACCATTCGCGGTTTTATCCGCGCCGATGAGGGTGCAGCCGTAGACGATGTCGGCGCCGTGCTCCTTCGCGCGATAGACGTATGAACGCATCAACTCGTGCGAATCCACGATGCCGGTCGAGGGGACGAGCAACGCCGCGGTGCAAGCGATGTTCGGTTCCAGGGCGAGAGCCTCGCGGGCTTC
>JANNFI010000086.1:0-2701 GCA_031379665.1 Ignavibacteria bacterium | reverse complement strand
GTGCTCCCAGCTCTCGTCGGTCTGGTTCTTCGTAATGATGCAGAAGACGTAATCGCCCGACGGCGCATTGACGAGGACGACCTCGGACCGGGACCGGTCCACCGCCCCGACCTTCGACGCGCTCTGCACCCAGGGCGGCAGAGGCGCGAGGGCCTCGCCGGTGAAATAGCTTCGCGTGAGGTGGCGGTACATCTCCTCGCTCGCGCCCTTGCTGACCGCTTCGCCGTTCCGGATCATCGTAACGAGCCCGGCCATCTCGCGCGGAGTCGTTTGACCCCAACCGAAGGCCGTACGGTCCGCCTCGCGGCCTGGTGTCCGGCTGTTCACCCGCGTCTGCGCGAAGCCGTGGGTCGCGAGCCACTCGTTGATCACCGTGCCCGTCCCAACGAGCCGCTGCAACCAGAGCGAGGCCGTGTTGTCACTCGTGGTGATCATCAGGAGCGTCAGCCTCGAGAGGCTGATGAGTGCCGAATCTCCGAACGAGCCGAGGATGTCCTCGCCGGCATAGAGCAACGAGTCGGCGTAAACGAGCGTCTGGTGAAAATCCAGATGTCCCTTTTCGATCGCGTCGAACGTCGCGATGAGGATCGGCACCTTGATCATGCTCGCGGTCGGAAAGATCGTGTCGGCGTTCACCGCCGCCGTCTCCCCCGTGCCGATGTGACGGACGTAGACCCCGACCGTGCCGTGGAAGCCCGCCACGAGGCTGTCGAGCGAACGTTGAAGCGTCGCATCGTCGGCGCCGGCCGCTGCCCGGGGCGACGCGACGAGCATCGCGATGACGACGGGGATAGCGAGGATGAGAGACTTCATCGACGGCCTGCCGCCTGCTATGTGGGCTCTCCCCTTCATTTCAGGAACCATCGCGTGGGTTTTTCGGTGGCGCTGCGGCCCACGAGCCGTTTCGCCTCGAGGTCGAGCTGGACGGTTTTCGTCCACCATCCCGACGTGGCCCCGGCGGGGAAGAGCTTGTCCGGCAGGTGTTTCCTCACCGCCGTGAACATTTCCCGCTGGGTCATCCCCGGCGCCTTCCTCGGCAACACTTTCAGCAGGGCCTTCCTCGCGGCTTCGTATTTGGCGCGGTCGACCCTCATCTCGTACCCCGGCACGTTCACGTTCCGGACGGTGATTTTTGAATCGTCCGCGGCCTTCGTCTTCATACTCGTACTCCCTTCGAAAAATTTTACCGCTCTATCGTCATTGTGCCGGCGAGGCGCTCTTCTCGAACGCGATGACTTCCCAGATGTGCCCGTCGAGGTCCTGGAACCCGTGGCCGTACATGAAGCCGTAGTCTTCAGGCGCCTTGAAGATCATCCCCCCGCCCGCGACGGCCTTCTTCACCATCTCGTCCACGAGCTCGCGGCGCTCGACGGAAATGCAGACGAGCACCTCGGTGAAACGGTTCGTATCGCAGATGGCGTTCGGCGTAAACGTCCTGAACTTCGCTTCCGTCAGCAACATCGCGTAGATGTTCTCGCCGATCACGAGACACGCGGCAGTGTCGTCGGTGAACTGAGCATCGAAGGAGAGGCCAAGTTTCTTGAAAAATTCCTTCGACGCCTCCAGGTTCTTCACCGGGAGGTTGATGTAGATCTGTGTGGCCACCGTTGCTCCTGACTGATGATTCGCGGGGAATGCGGACGGGCTGGCGCTGCGTCAACCGACCTGGTACAGCTTGATGAGGTTGCCGCAGGCGTCTTCGAACAGAACGCTCCTCACCGGGTCCTCCGTATCCCTGAATATACATCCATCCGTGGAAAAATGCAGTCCTCCTGCTCAAATGCTCGAATCATCTGATCACCTGGTACAATAGTGGTAACGTCACGAAACTCAGTATGAGGCCGATGCCGACCAGCGCCGCGGCCAGCGCCGGGGCGAGGTCGTCCGCGATGGCCATCGCCCCGGCGAGGACCATCGGAGGCATTCCGGCCTGGAAGACCGATACTCTCGCCGCTTCGCCATCCACCCCTGCGACCGTACAGATGAGAAGCGCCATCATCGGCGCGGCGATCAACTTCATCGCGAGGCCAATCCACACCTTCTTAGCCGCATCCCTCCCTGCGCGGATTTTCAACTGGAGGCCGACCGCGACCATCACCAGCGGCACCAGCGCGCCCGCAAGAAATGTCAGGAGATCGATGGCGACCCCTGGGAGCGGAACGCCACGGAGGAGGATCGCGAGAATGAACGCGATGAAAGGGGGAAACGTAACGACCTTTTTCATCACGCTCCCGGCGGTGGGACGCACTCCGCCCGAACCGTACAGGGTCACGACGACTGAGCCGTAGATGACGAGGGCGGGAAAAGAACCGAGTTGATCGTACACGAGCGCATACGGAATACCCGCTTCGCCGAAGAAGGCCCTGACCATCGGGATCCCGAGGAACGACGTGTTGCCGAGCGGGACGACCAGCAGCAGGCATCCGGTCGTGCCGCGGTCCCATCGCAGGAGCCTTCCCAGAATGAGGACGGCGCCCGCGGAGACGAGGATCATCACCCAGGGCATCAGCGCCGGGATGAGGACCTGGTCGGAAACGATCAGTTCCGGAATCCTGAGAAGGATCAGCGCCGGCAGAAAGACATAGATGATCGCGAGGATGAGGAGATTCCCCGTTTTAACCGGGAGTCCCGGGACCCGCTGTAACGCGATCCCGAGGAGGAGGAATGCTATCGTGATGATGAAATTTTCCATAATCGGGTC
>JANNFI010000073.1:0-6751 GCA_031379665.1 Ignavibacteria bacterium | reverse complement strand
GTAGGCGAGCGCTGTATTGAAAACCTCCGGTAGGCCTGCCGCACGCTGGCGGCGCCCGCCCGACGGGACCGTCACCCTGACCGAGTCGGGATAGTCGGGAAGCGCCTCCCGAAGCATCGCCTCCGGGACGCGCGCGGCGATGGCTCCGTACGTGAGGTCGGTCCACCACCCGAGGGCGAGCTCCCAGGCGATGAGGCGCGTGATGATGATGCTGTGGCGGACAGTCCAGGGCTCGGGCTCGTAGCCGAGCATATCGAATTCCGCCGGGAATTTACCGCGCTGCGACGCGATGATCGCGTTGACCCCGGCCGCGTACGAGGTGAGGGCCTGCCGCGATGCGGGGTCGAGCTCCGGCTCGATGGCGGCGGCCGTTCGCGCCAGCCCGATCAACCTGAACATTTTATCGATGGGGATGGTTTTCTCGCCGAAGAGTTCGGAGAGGCGTCCCTCGCCGGCTCTGCGCATCACGTCCATCTGCCAGAGACGGTCCTGAGCGTGCACGTACCCGGCGGCGAACATCAGGTCGTCGGAGCCGGCGGCAATGATGTGGGGGATGCCGTAGGGGTCGCGGTACACGTCAACCGGCGCGCCGAGGCCCTCCACGGCGACACTCCCGGTGGTGACCGGAAAGGACTTCACCACGAGGTGCCGGAAGAAGAGGAGTGAGGCGACGAGCCCCACGATGAGCGTCCCGCTGATCCCCAGGATGACGATGGAAGGTCGGGTCAAGGTCCTGATGCGATGTCTAAAAAAAATCCCGTCCCCGGGCGCCCCCCTCTTGCGGGGAGAACGTCCCGGGACGGGAAAATATACCCGAAACCCCGGTCTCTATCAAGGACGTTAGAACCTGTAGGAGACGGTCCCCTTGAAGGTGTGCGTGGTGATCTCCTCGAGGTCGGTGTAGGTGTCCCCGTAGACCCACCGGAACGCTTCCCACGAGCCGTGCGCGTAGGCGAGGTCGATCCCGAACGAGCTGACGACGTTCAGCCCGATGCCGCCGGTGATGTAGGTGCGGTCGAAGGAGGTCGGGTCGCCCTCGTACGGGGAGGGGAGCAGGATGTAGCCGGCCCTGAGGGAGAAGTCGGTCTGCGGAATGCGGACTTCGCCCCCCAGGCGGATGTTGACGGTCGAGCGGTACAGTTGCTTGATATCGGTGTTCAGGTCGAGGAGGGAGTTGGTGGCGTCGTTGAACTCCATCTGCGTGTAGTCGATGAACTCCACCGCTCCGGCGAGCGTGAAGGCCGGGGTTCCCCCGGAGAGCCCCGTCGAGAATACCCAGGGGGTGGTGACGTCGTACTCGGTGTACGATCCGTAGTCGCCACCGACGGGGTCCGTGCGGGAGGAGCCGTCGTCGAACCAACTGGTCGCCTCTGACGTGAAGCGCTCCTGCACGGTGATCCAGGAGGGCGTCTTGACGGTGAAGGCGAACCTCGCGTGCGGCGAGATCTTGTAGATGATGCCGGTGTTGATGTTAAACCCGCTGATGTCGGCCTCGACGATGTCCCGGACTTCAAGGTTGTTGAAATCGAAGGGGAAGTTCTGATAGAGCCCCAGACCGTCCGACTCCGAGAACCTGTTCGAGTACGAGTATGATCCTGAGAGGAAATTGAGGCTCAATCCAACGTAGAGGTTGCGGGCCGCTTCGGTCGCCCCGGTGAGCGAGAACCGGCTCAATCCGCCGCCCTCAAGGGTGGTGCCCGCCTGGTCGACGCTGTCGTCGATCGGGCTGATGAACGTCCCGTTGATCGTGTCGACGAACGCCAGTTCGAGCGCCTCGGCCCGGGTAATGTAGGGCGGGTACGTCTGGCCGTCAGGCGCCCAGGACTGGATGATGTTGCTACCCGGGTTGAATCCCGCGAACGAGAGCCCGGTCGTGTAATCGTTGGTCCGGTCGTAGCCGATGGCGAACGAAAGGCTGCCCCTGGCCGTCGGTATCGCGTAGACCAGGCCGAGGTGGTCGAGGCTCGTTTCGCTGTTCGTGAAGGAGTTCTCCGTCCCCATATACGTCGCGTTGTTCTCGTGTGAGAGGTGAGAAAGTCCGAAAGAAAAATCACTCATCTTCGTCTGGCCGATGCCCGCGGGGTTCCAGTAGATCGAGGAGTAGTCGTCGAGGAAACTCATTCCCGCCGTCCCCATCCCCAGCGACCGCCCGCCCGGCCCGAGTTCCTGCCACGAATACCTGAGCGCGTCCTCGGGGAACTGGCCGAACGCCCCGGTCGCGGCGATCATCAGAAGCGACAGGGCACACCAAACCTTCATCATCGTCGTTTTCATCGTCCGTATGCTATTGTCTGGCTGTTATGCGCCCGCAGTCGGGGGCGCCGTCAGGGTTTCGGAGTGCGCGAACCACCACCGCCACTGCTGCCACCGCCGCTACGGGCCCCGCCACCCGATGACGGGGGGGGACTCGACCTCGGCGCCACCGAGGGGGGAGGAGAGGACGAACGACCCGACGGGCTGCTCTGTCGCGTGGAGGGAGTGTTTCCGGAAGAACGTGTGTCGCCGCCGCGGGACGTTCCGCCCGACGGGTTAGACCTGTCCGGTTCGACCGAGGGCGATGGTTTCGACTGGTCGCCCTTGGCGCTCCCGGAGACCGAACCGCGGTCCCGGTATAATCTCTTGTTGTCCTTGCCCGTGGAGCTGCCCCGCAGAGATTTATTCATACGGTCGGTGACGGACTTCCTCGAAGTGCCGGACTTGCGGGAACTGCCGGTCGACTTCACGCCGGACGATTTACCGGCGCTCGTCCCGCCGCCGCTCGTTCCACCGACGACTTCCCTGCCGGAACCGCTGCGAAGGTCCATATGTTGCGGGTCGTTGATTCCGCTGCGCATATTGCCGTCGCCCGCATTCACCCCCTGAGCTCCGACCGCGTTCCGCGTGCCGCCGCTTGCGGTGATTCCGCGGGGGGTTCCGGATCCGCCAGTTCCGCGCGTCGATCCGTAGGTGCGATTGGTGATCGGGACAGGAGCGCCGTAATAATATCCGGGCTGGTTATAGTAATTGCATCCGTAACCATAGCCGTAACCGTATCCGTAGCCATAACCGTACCCATAACCATAATACGGTGTCGAATAGCCATAAGAATAATATGGGTCGTACCAGCCGTACCACGGATCGTTGTACGCCATCGAAAACGAAACGGAGGGCCAGTAGGTGTACGGGTAGTAATAGTCGAACCCGATCCTGGTGTTCACGTCCCAGTCCTGGCCATACCCCTCGGCCTGTTCGGCCTGTTCCCCCTCCACCCCGGCCTCCTCGCCGTTCTCTTCATTCCCGGCGGCCGCTTCGTCGTCAACGCGGTACACTTCCTCGTCGCGGGTGCTGCTGAGCTGGGTGTAGCACCCCTGCGTGCCGGCCATCAGCGCGATGGCGGCAAAGAAGGCGATCAGGTTTGTCGTTGCAATTTTCATGGCGATTCTCTCTTTACTGTACAACTCAATAACTACAATAATAGTGCCATCGATGACGGGCTCGATATCAGAAAATCTACCAATAAACGAGCTGAAATTCAAGGTTTTCCCATATGTGCCGGCGGCCTTGTGTGTTTATGCCCACAATCGGCGCCGGAATGTGGCTTTTTCAGGACACTAGAAGGCACAGCGGGAGCTTAGCGGAAGCTTAGCGGAAGGCCTATCGGGTGAAATCGATCCTGAGGGTACGGTTGGCGAAGCCCTCGTGGGGCTGGTTTTCGAGGAGGTCCTTGAAGTGGAAAGAGATCGTGATCCCGGCCCCCGGATGGAACCAGAGCCCGGCGTTCAGGTACCCCCGTCCCCGTCCAAGTGCGTCGCCACTGTTGTCGTTCCACGCGAGGTTGTATTCGCCGACGATCGACATGAACGTCCCGATGCTTTTGTCCAGGCCGAAGAACAGGTTGATGTCCTTGTCGTTGTCGTCCCTCTCGAGGCTGTAGTTCACCCCGCCGTGGAACCCCAGGTCGCCCGATGCTTCGTAGTTCTTGCTGAAGACAGCGTAGAAGCCGGGCGACTTGATGGTGAACCGGTCAAGGTCGTCGATGTACCCGTCGGCCCCCTGCGACTCGAAACCGAGCACTAATGCGGGGAAGTCCTCCGACTCCTCGATCAACCTCACCCTCACGAGGAAGCCGGGGACGTCGTTCCAGTCGGGCGATTGGGTGCCGATCATTTCAGTCCCCCCGAACGAGAGTCCGACCATCAGCCGGTCCCACAGACCGTAGGTGAACGATGCATCGAGGCCGTCGGAATGGTAAAAATCGATTTCGAACGACTTCATCCCGCCCCGCAGCATTCCGGCCGTGGGGATGTCGATGAGGGCGCGCGGTTCGGGCGGTCCCAGGACCGTGCCTTCCGCCTGAGCGGCCGAGGTGCTGGCGCAGATCAGCAGCGCCGCGATGAGCGCGATGAACCCTATTATAAACGATGGCCCCGCTCCGCGCCCGGCGATATGTCGTTCCTCGTTTTTCAAACCTGGTGAATATACTCAATTTTTGATTTTCGCCGAAATTCAGTCTACATTTCGGGAGGCGCCGGGTAACAAACAGCCGTACCCCCCTGTTGTCTAAGCAAGCCGTCTCTCAACCCAGAGTAACAGACCAAATGAAGCCTTCGATTTCGACCCGCGGCGAGCTCAAGAGCGCCGGTTACAAAATCCTGCCGGTAAAGGAGGAGATACGGAAGAACCTCATCGAAAAACTCCGGAGGGGGGAACCGCTGTTCCCGGGGATCATCGGGTTCGACGACACCGTGATCCCTTCGATCGTGAACGCCCTCCTGGGAAAGCACGACGTGATGCTCCTCGGGCTGAGGGGACAGGCGAAGTCGAGGATCGTCCGGCTCCTGCCGACGCTCCTGGACGAGTACATCCCGATCGTGGCCGGCTGCGAGATCAACGACAACCCCTACAGCCCGGTCTGCAAGCGCTGTCACGACCTCTCGGTCGAAACGGGCGACGCGCTCCCGGTCGAATGGCTTCACCGCGAGGCCCGGCTCGGCGAAAAGCTCGCGACCCCCGACGTCACGATCGCCGACCTCATCGGCGACATCGACCCGATCAAGGCGGCCACCAGGAAGCTCCACTACTCCCACGAGGGCGCGATCCACTTCGGCATCATCCCGCGGACGAACCGCGGCATCTTCGCGATCAACGAGTTGCCCGACCTCCAGCCGCGGATCCAGGTCGGCCTCTTCAACATCATGCAGGAAAAAGACATCCAGATCAGGGGATTCAGCGTCCGGATCCCGCTCGACATTCTCATCGTGTTCACCGCGAACCCCGAGGACTACACGAACCGCGGCAACATCATCACGCCGCTCAAGGACCGGATCGACTCGCAGATCTTCACCCACTACCCCCGCACCATCGAGGACGCCATCCGGATCACCGAGCAGGAGGCGTGGGTACGCCGCGGCTCCGGGGAGGTCGAGGTCCCGGGCTACTTCCGGGAGATCATCGAGCAGGTGGCGTTCGAGGCAAGGCAGAGCGAGTTCGTCGACCAGAAGTCGGGCGTCAGCGCAAGACTCACCATCGCCGCGCTCGAAAACCTGGTGAGCAACGCCGAGCGCCGGTCGATCCTGAACGGTGACACGCGCATCGCTCCAAGGATCTCCGACCTGCCGCACGTGCTCCCGGGAATGACCGGCAAGATCGAGCTCGTCTTCGAGGGAGAGCAGGAGGGGCCGGCCCGCGTCGGGAGGGCGCTCATCGGCAAGGCGGTGAAGAGCGTGTTCAGGAAGTATTTTCCCGACCCCCTGCAGAAGCGGCCGAGGAACCCCCAGCGGCAGGGCGAAGCCAGACAGGGCGAGGCCGCCGCGCCGCGCGAGGAGCCGGTGTACGGCCAGATCATTTCCTGGTTCGAGTCGGGCAAGGCCATCGAGATCTCCGACGACATGCCGCTCGACGGCTACTACGACGAACTCGACAAGGTGAAGGGCCTGAGGGACGTCACGCTGAAGCATATGGCGATCCCCCCCGGCGACCGGTACCATCTCGCCGCGGCGATGGAGTTCGTGCTCGACGGCCTCCACCAGAGTTCGCGCATCGCGAAAGAGGAGACCGACCACCGGATCGGCTACAAGGACCTCGTCGGGACGATCTTCAACCGGAGATCGCCCGGGAACGAGGACGATTAGGGGGACGTGCCCGTGCGATTCCGTTACAGCAAATGGACTGCGCAGTCGGCCACCGACGAACAGCGGCTCGAACAGCTCACGTCGCTGTTCAGTTACCTGCTCGTCCAGACGAGCGGCGACGTCGAGGAGGCGCTGGAGTGGCTCCGCCGGCTCGCCGAGGAGCACGGCCTCTTCGACGAATCACTGAGCCCCGACGACCTCCTGCAGAAGCTGAAGGACGAGGGGATCATCGAGGAGACGGGTGATACCCACACCCTCACGACGAAAGGCGTCCAGAGGATCCGGGAGGACGCGCTGAAGGAGGTGTTCACCTCGCTGCGCAAGGGCGACGTCGGCGCGCACGACGTTCCCCGGACCGGGACCGGGATCGATAGGGCGAGCGAAGTGCGGAAATGGTCCCCGGGCGACTCGTCCGGCGGCATCGACCTGGCCTCAACGCTCAAGAACACCTTCAAGAGGGACGGCATCGAGAATTTTTCTCTCGCGGAGGAGGACCTCGAGGTCTACGAGACGGAGCATCTCACCTCCTGCTCGACGATCCTGATGCTCGACATCAGCCACAGTATGATCCTCTACGGCGAGGACCGGATCACGCCGGCGAAACAGGTGGCCCTCGCCCTCTCCGAGCTGATCATCCGGAA
>JANNFI010000036.1:0-7607 GCA_031379665.1 Ignavibacteria bacterium | reverse complement strand
CCCTCGCGGCCGTCCACGGCCGGATGAAATGCGGCGGAGTTGTCGTGCTCCAGAATTCAGGCGGCCTTCGTCGCCGTCGTGTGGCATCAGGCGGGGGCGGCTCCGGATCCCGCGCCTGGGGGTGAACCCTGCAGGACGGCGCGATCCGCGGCGACCTGGTCGGCCGAATGATAGCCGTGGAGACAGTTCCGGCAGGTCTTCCTCGAATCGGTGAATACCGACGAATACCCCCATACCTTTTGGAAGTCATAACCGGCGTCCCGGAGAGTGGGTCGTTTGTCGGAGTTGCCGGCGCAGAGCTGGACGCGGCCAGCGGGGTCGATAAACGCATACGACTTCCCCGCCAGGCAGACATACTCCCACGACCCGCGGTTTCCCCCGCCCTGCCCGTGATCCTCCTGACGATGGGAATGATGGACGAATCTCACACATTGTGGGGAAATGATCATCGAGGCTGGGCTGTATTCCTTCATCGTCGCGAACCGCTCGATGAAATCATCGACGACGCCCCCCTCAATCGGCGTTTGTCCCTCCGCCAGGTCGAACCGGAGATGGCAATAGAGGCCCCGGGCCGAGCGTCGCACGGCGTAGTCGTGCAGCAGGGCCAGCGTCCGGAGGTCCGGCTCGGTCGCTGTGTATACGAGGTGTATTTCGAATCCGGCCTTCCCGAGCCGGTCGAGGCTGCCGTCGAGCTCGGCGAAGAAGGACGCCTCTTCGATACGCGAGCCCGTGTCATCCCCGACGGGAGCGGTGATCTTCACCCTGAAGATCCTCTCCCCGAAATACCGGTACCGGTCGATGACCTCGTCGGTCAATTCGGCGGGCGGGACCTCCACGATCATTTTCAGACCGAGCGCGCGGCCATATTCGAGGATCTCCGGGAGGCGGGGATAGAGTTCGAGGACCCGTTCGCCGGTCAGGACGACGATCGGTTTCGCCGTGCGGGCGATCGAATCGATGACGAGCAGACATTCGCTCGTGTTCAGCGGTTCGTCGTGACGCGTCGGGGAGTTCAGGGATGGATCGCCCGCCGATCCATCAGAGCGCGGGGCGAGTTGCCAAACGATGATCCGGGGGAGATCCGTCGCCCCGGGAAGGATGTGTGGCTTCGAGCGGTACGCCGACGAATCGTTCATGATGGGCCTCAGTTTGATTGTATACTACACCGAGGGAATAAACCTCAATATCCGTGCCAAAACGGAGATGCGAAATCTGATGGGAATCAGAGGGATTATCACGCGGGTTCTCAGAAGTGAAAACCCCGGAGGGTGACCGGGGCCGGGACGACCTCCGGTCAGACCAGGCGGACGAGCGTATAATTCTTGTTACCCTTCCTCAAAACGAGAAAATTTCCGTGCAGCGCGGCGCCTGATCCGACCGTCCCTGACGCAGACCCGACCCGCACGTTGTTGAGATAGATGCCTCCCCCTTCAACTGCCCTGCGGGCATCGCCTTTCGAGCTGGAGACGCCCGCGGCGACGAGAAGGTCCACGACCGTGAGCGTGCCCGACTCCAGGGCGGCGCGGGGATGGTCACAGGAGGGGACGTCCGAAAAAATCTCGAGCAGGACCTCTTCCGGGACGCCGGCGATCTCCGCGCCGAAAAATATTTCCGACGCCCGGTTCGCCTGCGCAAGTCCCGAATCTCCGTGGAGCATGGCCGTCACGGCGGCGGCGAGGCTCCGGTGTGCCACCCTCTTCCCGGGATCGATCGCGTGCGCGTCCGCGAGAGCGCGGATCTCCTCCTCGGGGAGCAGTGTGAAGAACTTCAGGTACTGCGCAACGTCCTTGTCGTCGGTGTTGAGCCAGAACTGGTAGAACCGGTAGGGGGATGTCCGCCCCGGATCGAGCCAGACGGTCCCCGCCTCCGTTTTCCCGAACTTCGCGCCGGCCGATGTCGTGATGAGGGGGTAAACAATACCGTGTACGTCGCGCGACCGCATCCGCCTGATCAGGTCGATGCCCGAAACGATGTTCCCCCACTGGTCGCTCCCTCCCATCTGCAGGGTGCAACCGAGCCGGTCGAAGAGCGCCAGATAATCGTACGACTGCAGGACGGAGTAGCTGAATTCGGTATAGGAAATCCCCTGTTCCTTGGAAATCCTCGATTTGACCGAATCCCGGGCGAGCATCTCGTTGACGGAGAAGAACTTCCCGACATCGCGGAGGAAGTCCATCACACGCAGGTCCGTGAGCCAATCGGCGTTGTTCACGATCAGTGCCGGGTTGGTGGTCCCTGAGAAGTCGAGGAAATGGGAAAGTTGGGATCGGATCCCTTCGAGGTTCCGTTCGATCTCCCCGGAAGCGAGAAGGTTTCGTTCCTGGGATTTTCCGCTGGGGTCGCCGATCATCCCGGTCCCCCCGCCGGCGATGGCGATCGGCCTGTGGCCGCAGCGCTGCAAATGCACGAGGCCCATGATCGGAAGGAGAGATCCGACGTGCAGGCTCGGCGCGGTGGGGTCGAAGCCAATGTAGCCCGTGACCTGACCCGAGGAAAGGTGTTCCTTCACGCCCGGGGTCGCGCTGTGGAGGAAACCCCTCCATTCAAGCTCCGGAAGAAAATCCGCAAATCGTTGTTTGTTCATCGCGGCTCAAAGTAGCATCTTCGTCGTGAAAAAGCAAGAAACGGGTTGCGCATAACGGGGGAAATGCGTACCATGAGCCGCTCGTGAACGCAAACGACACAGGACGCGGAAATGGCTCTGCTGCAGGATGAACCCAGGCTCTCCACCCGGCATGTGTTGCTGGTGGGCATCCCATCGTTCGTCATCGCGGTGGCCGTCTCCCTCGTGACCCACCACCTCGCGCACCGATATGGCGATGCGGCGTTCTGCGACGAAGGGTCGTCCCTCGTGCGTCCCGCCTTCTCACTGCTGACACTCGAAACGCCTCCGGACGGATGCGCGATGTCGGCGCTCGCGAGCCAACTATGGACGCTCGGCCTGGGGATCGTCTCCTTCGCGCTCCTCCTCCGCTTCCCGAAGAACCTCTTCCTGATGTCGATGGCGTTCGTCAACGCCACCGCGCGGCTACCGGAGACGGTCACCGTCTTCCTCCAGTACCTGATCCACAATCGTACCGCCGTCCAGGTCGATGAGTCGATCTCCCTCTCGCTCATCGGCCTCGCCGACCCGACCATCCCGACCGTGATCATGTGTTTCTACTCGCTCCTCCTCCTCTTCTTTTCGATCATCGTCGTACACGATGTCAAGGCCGTCCGGTACAAGTGGGCCATCGCCTCGGTCCTCTTCCTGACGACCGGGCTCATCGAGGCCGGCGTGCTGTGGGTTCTCGGCCCGGCATTCCAGGCCTGACGGCAGCCGGCGTCAGTGTTCCAGCACGCGGGACGCGGCGGCGTATCCGCTGACGACGGCCCCTTCGATCGTCGCGGGCAGCCCGGTATCGGTCCAGTCCCCCGCCAGCAGCAGTCCTTCGAGCGATGTCACTGTCCCCGGACGAAGCCCCTCGGTTTCCGGAGTCGGTGAGAAGGTCGCACGCCGCTCCTTGATCACGACCGAGTGGACCAGCGCGGCGCGGGTCGCCGAAGGAAACACCGAGCGGAGGTCCGCGACGGCGAGCCGTGAAAGCTCATCGGCCGGGCGGCCGATGAGGTCGCCCGCGGCGCTGATGACGCACGCGACGCAGCCACCCTTCCCTTCTCCTTCGCCGAGAATGTCCCTCCGGTTGAAGGCCCACTGGACATTCTTCCCGATGATCCCGAGCACTTCCCCTTCCATGAAGGGCCGGTCGAACCAGAGGTTGATCGATATGATCGGTGACGGCCTGATCGCCCCGGCAGCCGCTGCCAGCGTGGCGAGCCGTTCGTCCGGGGGGAGGATGGCCCCGAGGGCCCAGGGCGGGACCGATGAGATGACGTTTCGGCCTCTGACGACGCTCCCATCGCGCAACCTGACACCACCGGCGCGCCCGGAGTGACGGACGATCGCGGCGATCGGAGCTCTCGTCCTCACCGTCGACCCCCCTCCCGATTCGAGGAGGCGAACGGCGCCCGCGACGTAGAGCTCGGACTGGCCGACGGTCGGTATCAACATCCTGCTGTCGGCCCGTTTCTCCAGGAAGGCCCTGCGCATCGCACCGGCGAAGAGGAGCGCGGACGCGCTTTCGGGGCGCTCGTTCATCACCGAGACCGAGATCGGGTCCCAGAAACAGTCGCGTGAGTTCCGGCCCTGCCCCATGGCCGTCAGCCACGATCCGACCGTCAGCGGGGCGAGCATCTTTGCCTTCGCCGGACTCCACGCGCTCAGCCATCTGCCGGCACGGAGCAGGTCAGTTTTTTCCCGGATTGACAGAAAACGGTATTTCAGGACACCCGCGGTAAGATCGAGCGGGGCCGGAAGCGACGCGATCCGGAAAGTTGCGAAGCCGCGTTCGGGGTGGTGGAACGGCAGAGTGAGCGACGGCTCCGCCCTGAGGTGGTGCGCGGCGCCGATCGTACCGAGGTAGTGGAGCAACGAACGGTACGACCCGAGCAGGACGTGTTGACCGTTGTCGACCGTCTCCCCCGTCGCGTCATCGCGGTAGGAATAAGAGCGGCCACCCAGCCTCGGGGCCTGGTCGAGGAGCGCGACCGTGCCTCCGCCCCGGGAGATTTTCACGGCTGCCGCCAGGCCGCTCAGCCCTCCGCCGATGATGACGGCGTCGTAGGTCATTCGGCGAAGAATTTTCCGAGGATACCGTACCGGATGGCAACGCCGAGTTGGGCGGGCCTTGAGAGCCTGATGGTACGCCCGAGGACGTCGTACCCCGAGTCGCCGATCTTCCGGAGGATCCGGTGATAGATTTCCTCCATGATCCGTGCCGGTCTCATCGCGGACTGGTCCGAACCGTCCAGGAGCGATCCGGCCTTTTTGTAATACCCCTCGGCGCGTTCCGTCTGGAACGCCACCAGGCGCCGGAAACCATCGGAATCCCTGCGGGCCAGGATGTCCCCGGCCGAACAGCCGAACGCGTCGAGGTCATCGAGCGGGAGATAGATCCGGCCCATCCCGGCGTCGGTGCCGACGTCCCTGATGATGTTGGTGAGTTGGAGCGCGATGCCCACCGTCCGCGCGTATTCTTCGGTTCTTGCGTTCCTGCGCCCGAAAATGTCGAGGCACATCAGCCCGACTGTCGAGGCGACGAGGTGGCAGTAGCTCCTGAGCTCCTCGAACGACCGGTACCGGGAAGGACCGAGGTCCATTTCCACGCCGCGAACGAGGTCGTGGAAGAGGCTCGCGGGGATGCCGTACTCACCCGATACCCCGGCGAGTTCCGCGAGCAGCGGTTCGCCAGAACTGCCAGAGCCGATCGAGAAGGCTCCCGAGAGATCCCTCTTCCAACGGTCGAGCCGGGAGCGTTTTTCTTCGGCGCTCCCCGGCCCGTCAACGATGTCGTCGGACGCCCGGCAGAATGCGTAGACCGTCTCGAGTGCGCGGCGCCTGGGGCCGGGCAGAAAAGGAAAGGAATAGGCGAAGCTCGTCCTCACCGGGGGATTTGACGAGGCGGCTGTGAGGATCACGGGAGCTCCTGCGATTTCGCGCTTCTCTTCGGCGCGTCGTAGCGTGACAGGTCCTTCATGAAGAAGCCGCGAAGCAGGATCCCGAACTTCCTCCGCACTCCGAGTGTGGGTCGCGAGGCGTAGAGGTCGTACCCCGATCGCTCGACGCCGCCGAGGATCGCCATCCCCCCGAGCCAGACGAGCCGGAGCTCGAGCGCGATCTCCCGCTCGGCCACTTCGGGGAGACGGACCCCCGATCGGAATTTCTCCCTCGTCAGCGCGACCAGAGATTTCATTAAAGCGCGGAAAGGGTCGTTCACGACCCGCCCCGTCCACTGCTCAGGGGTATATCCGAACCGCTCCATCTCCGCGAGGGGGAGGTAGCACCGGTCCTTCGCGAGGTCCACCCCAACGTCCTGCCAGAAGTTCGCGAGCTGGAGGCCCGTGCAGATGTCGTCCGAGAGCGGGTCGAGCAGGCCGTCCCGGTGGCCGAAGAGGTGGAGCACGATCCTTCCCACGGGGTTCGCCGACCGTGAGCAGTAGTCGAGGAGTTCACTCAGGTCGGCGTATCGCTTCTTCACGACGTCCTGGCGGAAGGCGGAGAGCAGATCGGCAAGGTATCGCCTCGGGATCTCGTTGACCCGCACGGTTTCGGCGAGCGCGATGAAGACGGGATGATCGGCCTCGCCGTCGTACGAGCGGTCCAGTTTGCGTTCCCAGTCGTCGAGGAGGTCGAGCCGGGCCTGGGGGGACAGGTCGCCTTCGTCCGCAAAATCGTCGGCGCAGCGGCTGAAGGCGTAGATGGCCTGGACATAGGGGCGTTTTTCTTCAGGGAGGAAGAGCGACGCGACCGGAAAATTTTCGTAATGGTTTGAGGTGAGGCGGGCGCAATGCTCAAACGCCGCATCCGCTGCCAGACCGGAGACCGCAGGCGCCCGGTTCATTTCTCCCCGGCCGGCCCCGGCCTTCGCGTCCCCGGCTTCATCTGATAGACGAACTTTCCGTTCACCATCGTGGCCACGACGCCCGTTGAGAGGAGCTCGGCCTCGGGGACGGCCAGGATGTCTTTCGACAGTACGACCAGGTCGGCCAGCTTCCCCTGGCGGAGTGATCCCCGTTCCTCCTCCGCAAAGATACCGTACGCGGCGTCGATCGTGTACGACCGGAGCGCCTCGAGGCGGGTCATCTTCTGGTCCGGATCGAACCCCCCCGGCGGGGTTCCGTCGGGCTGTTGTCGGCTCACGGAAGCGTAGAAACATTTCAGCGGATCCACCGCCTCCACCGGGGTGTCGGTGCCGTTCACGATGACGGCGCCGGTGTTCAGGAGTTTCCTCCAGGCGTAGGCGCCCTCGGCGATCCTGGCTTCGCCGAGCCTCGTGCCGACCCAGGGCCTGTCCGACGTGCAGTGGATCCCCTGCATCGAAGCGATCACCCCGAGGCTGGCGAACCGCGGGATGTCGCTCTCATCGAGTGTCTGTGCGTGCTCGATGCGGAAGCGTGCGTCCTTCGCGGCGTCGGGGTTCTCCCTGAACGCCCGTTCGTAGGCGTCGAGCGTCTCGCGGTTGGCGCGGTCGCCGATCGCGTGGACGCAGACCTGGTACCCCTTGAGGAGCGCTTCTTTGGAAATCTGGTAGAGGAGTTCCGGGTCGAGCGTCTCGTGACCGTGGCTCGTCGTGTCGTCGGAGTAGGGCTCCATCAGCCAGGCGCTGCGCGAGCCAAGGGCCCCGTCCATCGAGAGCTTGATCGCCCTCACGGCGAGGAAACCCCCGGGCGAGCCGGGGTCCGGGGGCCCCGCGAAGAGCTCCTCCCGGGCGATGTCGTCGCGGCCTCCGACCATCGACCAGATCCTCATCGCGAGCCTGCCGCTGTCGGCGTTGTCGCGGTAAAGCGCAACCTGTGACCGGTCCGCCCCGGCGTCGACAAACGTCGTCACGCCTTTCGAGAGACACTCCCTGACGGCCGCGTCGAGCGCCTTCTGGTCGGACTCTCTGCTCGCCGGTGCGATGGCGTTTTCGATGATCGACTGGGCGAGCTCCACGAAAATTCCGGTCGCCCGACCGAGCGAATCCCTGATGATTTCACCGCCGTGCGGTGAGGTCGTACCCGGGCCG
>JANNFI010000011.1:0-2254 GCA_031379665.1 Ignavibacteria bacterium | reverse complement strand
TGACACAACGCTCAAAATCCATAATCTATCACGAACCGCCGTATACGGAACCGTACGTACGGTGGTGTGAGAGGACGGAGGCCCTTACGGGCCTCCTCCTACTCGATTCTACCATCCCATCCGCTTCCGCAACGCCACGATGTGCCCCTCGTGGTGCCGCCCGTGCCAGGAATAGAGCGAGAGGAGGGCATTCAGCTCCATCAGTCCGTTGTCGGGATGGTCGAACTTCCTGTTGAAATCGCCCGCGGCGAGGGATTCAAGAAACATCACCCATCGCCGGTGGAGGTTTTCCAACAGGACGAGCGATACTTCGACCGGCAATGATTTCGCGTCGGCCGTTTCCGCCCAGAACTTCTCCTCGTAGGTCTTGATTTTCGGCTCGTCCTCGGTCACGGCTAGCTTGAAGCGGACGTAGGCGTTGATGTGGCTGTCGGCCACGTGGTGGACCACCTGCCGCAGGGTCCAACCACCCTCCCGATACGGGGTGTCGAGCTGGGCGTCGGTCAATCCGCCGACGGCGGCCCTGATCCGGCCGGGAGCCTCGGCGATCGTCCGGATGCATTCCTTGCGTGCCTGGTCGGTGACGAGTCCGGGGGCTGTGAATTTTCCGATGGGGTAACGGAGATCTTCCATATCGAATGACGGTTTGGTTGTGGTTGATGACGTGGTGGGTGTAACGAGGGGAAGGTATCAAGAAGGGGGGAGAGAGTCAATCCGTCGGGTGGTGCACTCGTGGAGGAATCGCGAAACGCCGGGCCGCGATCGTTGCCGTCGATCTCTGGACCGCGGGCTGATCAGGGCCTCGTAGGCGCGAACCAGCGCGGTTCCTCCAATCGATAGCCGAGCTGGATCATCTCCCGCGTATCGTCCCGCCCGACCAGGAGATAGAGCATATCTCCCCTCGGGCAGCCGCACGCGTCGCAGGTCCCTTGGTACTTCGGGATTGATACGATGGTGTATATCCGGACACCCTGTCTCGAGTAATACTCGGTCAGAATCGTATTTTGCGCGGCCTGGTCCATCGGGTAGGCGGAATAATCGTTGGCGTGTCGCTCCAGCCAGTCCTGCTCCCACGGATTTCCGAGGCATTGGATTGGCTCGTTGGCCACCCAGGCCCGTTGGTCCGGCCCGCTGATTCCCGGGAACCCGCTGTTGCCTTCACACGACAGCAGAAGGAATGAGGCGGCGAGGGCGAATAGGGCGGGGACAGGACCTGGCGCGAATCGGTGTCCGATATTCGTTTGGCGGCTCCTCATTTCATCAGGAGAATTTTCATCGTCGCAGAGAATTCGCCCGCCGACATTCGCACGATATAAACTCCCGTGGGCACCTGGATGCCGAAGCGGTCACTCGCGTCCCAATTCAGGGTTTGCGTTCCGGCAGGCTTCCATTCGTCGAGCAACGTCGCGACCTGGCGGCCAAGGATATCCACGACATCCACACGAACCTCTTCCGGTACAGGCAGGTCGATCGTAAAGCTCGTCGTCGGGTTAAATGGGTTCGGGAAATTCCTGTTCAACGCATACTCGGCAGGAAGGCCGGCTCTTCCCGTAACGCCGATCGTAAGGAGCCCGGTCTCGGGCGCCTTGATGACCGCGGAGCCACTCCCTTCCAGAATGGTCTCAGGAATTCCCGCGCCACCATCACCCGCGAGAACGAGGCGTCCTCCCGTCATTCCGGTCAAATCCCATTCCAGTGTCAACGGCGATGCGACGCCGCGAAGGGAGACGGGGAAATTCTGCCCGGCCGTGGCGACTGTGCCCTCTTCGATGACCTCGAGCATCCGGCCGGAGGCGAAGCGGACGTCGAACGCCCCGTCGGGGGGAAAGGGAGGCATTTCGTAGAGGTCGGAGTCGATCCTACCGGCAACCGACGAATTCTCGTATGAAAGATAGAGCGTTTGTGATCGACCCTTCGCGTCGCGGATAGTAAACGAGCCCGCCTTTTCCGGGATGACGGATGATGACGCCTGTTTCGGGACGATAGAGGGAGAGGAATCACAGCAAATCTCGAGCGTGCCGGCGCCGTTCATCTTCACCCAGTAGGCTTCATCAGGCAACAGGTACGGTGCAGTGTAATATCCCGAGATCCCATAGCCGAAGTAGGAGGATGACACCGTCCCGCCGGTGACGATGACGCTTCCAACTCCGACGAAGCAGGCCGGACCGCCGATGAGGTTCCATTTGTCGCGGACTGCAACCTCGACGCATGGCAACGGCGTGGCAGGTACGCCCCCGCCGATACGTCCCGCCTC
>JANNFI010000121.1:0-4715 GCA_031379665.1 Ignavibacteria bacterium | reverse complement strand
TAGTTAATTAATTAGGTGTAGTTTTATTTTCAGCTTTTAGATTCTCTTTATATGCTTCAAGAGCCGTGCCAACCCTCTGAATCCTGTGATTCCAACCTGAAATCGCCATTTAACCGCCGTTTTTCACGATTTCGCTGAGCTCCCGGCATCGTCACGGAAAACCATTCGGTAATTTTTGCCACCTGCCCGGTATTATTTTCCGTATTGTCGTCCGATCCTCCATCCCTGGATCCCGGAGTTTCGATATTCGCTTGCGCCTTCGTCACCATATAATTTCGGAAAGGCGTGGGCTGGATTCAACGAGGCCGTGTCGACAGGCACATTTCCGGAGGTGTCATCACCGATCGCTTGAGGTGGATCACTCGGCTGGCAGCGGGGACAACGAATCGCCACCGATTTAGAGGGTGGAAGCCCGCTCGGGAGGCACCAGGAGTGGTCAGGAAGTGTTGCTGGAAGCTGTGAGGGGGGATAAAAAAAGGGATGCCGTCATTCGACGACATCCCCTTCCGATACATCTGGCGCTCACCAGGCCTTGGGCCTCATACCGAAAATGGAACCGGTCGGCCTGAGCCGATCATTCCCACCAGGCGATGATGTTGGGCATCCCGTTATTATCCAGGAACTTCGTCGCCGCAACGATTGATTCACGCGAGAACAGGATGTTAGCACCGCCGTTTCCGATGACATTGCCTGAGAGATTGTTCGTCATCGCGACGAGCCCGCCGATTATGTCTCCGTGGATATGCACGATATCGTCGGCGATGATGAGCCCCTTGAACTTCGCGCTCGCGTTTTTCAATATTGCGTTATGGGCAGAATTATGCACGACGAGCAGACCGGATCCAGGGATGTCCGCGGAGCTCCATTCGTTTTTGGGCGAATACGTGGGCATTTCCACGTAGGTCACACCTGAAAGCGGATATTTCAGGACCTGCGGGTCCGTCACGTACTGGCTCCCGGCGTAACCACTCATCGCGATGGCCTTGAGGGTCCCTTCATCCATAGTTTCGGACATACCGCCGAAGACGCTGTCGGGGGTCTGAGGAAACCCGGCGGCCGGAGGGGTCTGGTTCAATTTCGTGACCGCATTCGGCACAGGGTTTGCCGGGGCGTAATCAACTCCGAGATCGGTACCACCGACCTTCGTCGCGTTCGACTGGAGGACAAAATTGACCCCGGTGCTCCACACCGCAGGTACACCCGCTCCGGGAAGCAGATTCCCATCCATATCGTGGTCGCGCGCATCCAGGGTCGCATTACCACTCACGGTGGCCTTTGAGTTCAGGGTCAGCAATGCCTTCACATTTACCGGATACTGCTTCCTGGCCCAGAACAGGTACGCCACCGAAGTATCGCGGCGCTTCTGGCCGGAACCGAAATCCGTCACCGCGACCGAATGGACCGCGACGGCTTTGATGGTATCGAAGAACGTATCGTAAACCTTTACGTCCACGACTCCGTCGAGGAGGGCGAGATTCGAGAAGCCGGCCCGCCAGGCACGGTTCTTCCGTATCTGCGCGAGTCCGAGGTTTACCCCCGATTGCGCCATGTTCTGTGTCGTCTGGCGCATATAATAGTCGCTGAAGTTCTTCACGATGCGGGTGCTGGCCGCTTCGATGTTGAACATTACCGTGCAGGTGATCACGATGACCCCCGCGACGAGAACGATGATGGCTTTTCCGCTCATGGCTATTGTCCTAATCTCAAGTTTTTCGGAGTGATGGTGCGTTCCCAGGTCCCGCCGGCGTATGTCTGGTCCCAGGGACTGGTGCTTTCGATGTTGATGGCGAGCCGGATAGCCCTGATAGTCGACGGCAACTTGATCGGGTTTTCTGCGATCAGATTGTCGTTCAGGTCATAGTACGTCAGCCGGAATTTTGTGATGCCAAGGTTGATCTTCTGCGCCACGCCGTTGTTCACCTGACGGTAGAGAATCCTGCTCCGCGGGTTGACGTGCCCGGAATTAGTTACGACGTCGAGGTAATAGGCGAGGCTTTCGACCACCTTGTCGTTGTTGAAATCGCCCCGCATCAAAATCCTGACGGAATCGGCGTAGACGATTCCGGTGTCGTGTATCGTCCCGACGCGGTAGCCCATCTTCCTGAAATCGTACTCGATCATATCCGTCAGCGACGTCACGTTCGACTGGACGATGGAATTGAAAGTCTGGACGGCCGAGCCCTCCATCACGGAGGAATTGAAGCTCAACAGCATCAGGAGGATGATTCCTCCGATGATGATCGAGCCGATGATATCGTAGATGACCTGCATAGTTCGACCCTATTTTCCAAAGATGTATGATATTTTCAGCGTATCCTGCACCTCAACGCCGCCCTTCGTGATTTTCGGAAAGAACTTGCTCGTGACCGAAACGACCATCCGCTTGTAGTCCGTCGGCGTGACCGATACGGAGTTCGGGTTCGCGTCGTCCACCCAGTTCACCGTCGTGAGCAACATATATCCTTCCGCCCGCGGGCTGTTCACCCGGCGCCGGTACCCGTCGTAGTCGTCGACGTCGTCGAATTTCTGCTCTGAGGCAAAGCCCTTGTTCGTCATCGTATCCACGAAACTCACCTGCTCGCCGACCGTCTCGGTGCCGCGCAGGAGCGACACAGTCTTCGTCGGCCCGACCATGATGAAGCCCTGGTACGACTTGGTCTTTGCCTCGTCGATGACCGACTGCCCGTAGGAGAGCGCGGCGATGTAATACTCGTTCTGCGAGGCGAGCTGGTTGTTCCCGATCATCACCTTGTTCGATGAGCCGAGGAACGTGGCAAACATTACCAGCGAACCGAGCGCTAACATTATGTTGACTCCCATATCTCAATCCCTTCTTGGTTGTCTGATTCTTGCGTGAAACTGTACTTAAAATACATCAGGCCGCAAACAGTAGTTGTATTACCCATCACACGATACCCCCCCTCACTCGGAGCGCGGAGCAGCGGTTGAGTAAAAACGGCGATCCCAGCTTGAATTCGCGAAATCGGCGGAAAAGGGGGCTGGTGACGGATGTCACCGGAAATGGAGGGTCAGACGAAAAAACCTGTCTGAAAGACGCCGGTTCAGCGCCTCAAAAACTTGAATCGGGAAAAACGAAGTTGATTCGGCGACTGATATTGAAATTCGGGGAAACGGGGAGGATTGATTGATCAGGGATGAAACGCGCGCCCCGGGAGGGCGGATATGGATTGTATTATTTCTGGAAATAGGGTATCGGGTCCGCAATCCCCGACTGACTGAACCCTCGCATCCTCAGGGCGCAACTGTCGCATTCGCCGCAGGCGGTGTCCTCGTTCTGATAACAGGACCAGGTGAGTTCGAATGGGGCGCCAAGGGCGACGCCCGCGGTGACGATTTCCGACTTCTTCATCCCGATGACGGGAGTGACGATTTCGATGCGGGTCTCGGGCCTCGTCCCGAGTGAGATCAGCGTGTTGAACGCCTGGTAGAACTCCTGCCGGCAGTCCGGATACCCCGAGGAATCCTCTTCGACTGCCCCGATGAAGATCTTGCCGGCCCCCACCACCTCAGCCCAGCTGACGGCCATCGAGAGGATGTTGGCGTTCCTGAACGGCACGTACGACGTTGGAACCCCCTTGCGGTCGAGGTCGGCCCGTTCCACTTCGATGGAATGGTCGGTAAGGCTCGACCCGCCGATCGCCGAGAGGTGTCCGGCGTTTACCACCAGCCGTCTGGCCGCTTGATAGTGATCGGCGATGGCGTGGAAACAGGAGAGTTCCTTCCGTTCGGTGCGCTGGCCGTAGTTCAGGTGCAGAAAGGCGAGTTCGTGCGTTTGCGCAGCGATTGCGGCGCAAACGAGGCTGTCCATCCCGCCGCTCACGAGCACGACGGCGAGCGGGCCTGGCGCCGTCGCACCGCCGGTGTTCATACCCCCCTCTTCTCGGGATGCCAGATGTACTTGTGCATCTGGAGCTGGAACCTGACGTCGATTTTGTCCTCGAGTATCCATTCAGAGAGGACGACCGGCTCGAGCTTGCCGAAGACGACCGACATCAGGACAGGGCTCTTCGCGGATATATCGTGCTCCGCGATCTTCGCCTTCGACCATTCGTAATCGGCCCTGTCACCGATGACGAACTTCACCTCGTCGCGGGCGGTCAGGAGTTCGGCGTTCTTCCAGAGGTTCCTCTTCTCCATCGCGCTCGACGGACACTTGAAATCCACGATCCGCCTCACCCTGTGGTCGACCGTCGAGATGTCGAGGCTTCCTCCGGTTTCGAGCAATACTTCGTACCCTGCGTCGCAGAGACGTTTCATCAGGGGATGGACTTCGGGCTGGAACAGGGGCTCGCCGCCGGTGATTTCGACTCGCCGGCAACCGTAGCCGTCGACAGCCGCGACGATCTCGGCAAGCGTCATCGGCTTGCCCTCGTAGAAGGCGTACTCTGTATCGCAATAAGTGCAGCGGATGTTGCAGTATGTCAAACGAACGAAGACGCACGGCATCCCGGCGAACGCTGATTCGCCCTGAATGCTGTGGAATATCTCGTTGATGACGAGGGATCCGGGAGTGGGAGGGTGCTGCATCATTTCGGTTCTTCTATTCCAAGATCCCGGCAGATTTTCCGGGCGAGGTGATTGCTGATTTCACGATGGCGAGGTATTGCGGATCGCTTGTTTTCCTCCGGGTTGTGCCACCAGGAGTGTCGGCCGCCTTCACGCAGGAATTCGCATCCATTCGATTCGAGGTGTCG
>JANNFI010000115.1:0-19682 GCA_031379665.1 Ignavibacteria bacterium | reverse complement strand
GGCAGTCCGGGAGGGCGGACGTTTGATCACGGGCGGAAAGCGGGCCGCGGGAGACGGATACTTCATCGAGCCGACCGTCGTGGCCGACGTCGATCCGATGGGGACGATCTCCCAGCAGGAGATCTTCGGGCCGGTGCTCGCAGTGATCAGGGCGAACGATTTCGACCACGCGCTGGAAATAGCCAACAACACCGAGTTTGGGCTGACCGGCGCTGTCTACACGCGCAACAAAAAGAAACTCGCCAAGGCCTGGAGGGATTTCCACTGTGGTAACCTTTACCTTAACCGGAAATGCACCGGAGCGATGGTGGGAGCCCATCCCTTCGGCGGCTTCAACATGAGCGGAACGGATTCGAAGGCGGGTGGCCAGGATTACCTCGGGCTCTTCCTGCAGGCAAAATCAATCGCGACGAAGAAAAAACGAAAGTGACCATATGAAAATCCACGAATACCAGGGCAAGGAAATACTGAAGAAGTTCGGCGTCCCCGTTCCGAACGGGCGGGTCGCATACACGGTCGCCGAGGCCGTCTCGGTCGCGCAAGAGCTTGGCGGGAGCCTGTGGGTGGTGAAGGCGCAGATCCACGCCGGCGGCAGGGGCAAGGGCGGCGGGGTCAAGGTGGCGCGCTCCCTCGACGAGGTGCGCGAATTCTCGTCGCAGATCCTCGGGATGAAACTGGTCACGCACCAGACCGGTCCGGAGGGCCGGATGGTCAAGCGCCTCCTGATCGAAGAGGGGATCTCCATCGCCCGGGAGCTCTACATCGGAATCACACTGGACCGGGCCCGTTCGTGCAACGTGGTGATGGCCTCGACCGAGGGCGGAATGGAGATCGAAAAGGTGGCGGCCGAATCCCCGCACCTCATCCTCAAGGAGGCGGTCGACCCGGGGCTCGGATTCCGCGATTTCCAGGCGCGACGCCTGGCGTTCGGGCTCGGGGTCACCGGCGACTCCTTCAAGAACCTCGTGAAGTTCCTGGGCGTGCTCTACCGTGCGTACCTGGAGACCGACGCGTCGCTGGCGGAGATCAACCCGCTGGTGATCACGACCGACGGTGGCGTCCTCGCGCTCGACGCGAAGATCAACTTCGACGACAACGCCCTCGACCGGCACAAGGAGTTCGCCGCGCTGCGCGATCTGGACGAAGAGGAGCCGCTGGAGATCGAGGCCTCGAAATCGAACCTCAACTACATCAAGCTCGACGGCAACGTCGGCTGCATGGTGAACGGCGCGGGGCTGGCGATGGCCACGATGGACATCATCAAGCTGGCCGGCGGCGAACCGGCCAACTTCCTCGACGTCGGTGGTGGGGCGAACGCTGAGACCGTCTCCAACGGGTTCCGGATCATCCTCTCCGATCCCAACGTGAAGGCGGTCCTGATCAACATCTTCGGCGGAATCGTCCGATGCGACCGGGTTGCGCAGGGAGTGGTCGAGGCCGCGCGCCGCGTCCACGTCAGCGTCCCGGTGGTCGTCCGCCTCGAGGGGACCAACGCGGTCGAGGCGAGGGAAGTCCTCGCCGGTTCGGGTCTGAATTTTGCGGTGGCATCGAGTCTTCAGGACGCGGCCAGCAAGGTGACGTCGGCGATCCGTCGGAACTAAGTCGTCCGACGTTCAGCATTCGGCATCCGGAAAGAGGAAGACGAGCATGAAAGTCTCCAGGGTACCGCCAGCCGGGAAGATCCGGCATCCCTACTCAAGGCGGATCCTCGCGAATCTGGAAGGGAAAGACCCGCAAAAAGTCTTCGCATCCGGACCTTCCGCGCTGAAACGGTCCATCGCCGGCCTCACGAGCGCGCAGATGCGCCGCCGGCCCGGGCCTGGTAAATGGCCGATCGCGTATCTCGTCCACCACATCTGCGACGCGGAAGTAGGGCTCGCCTTCAGGATGCGCCTCGCGCTCGCCGAGAGCGGTTCGCGCTTCAGCGCCTTTGACCAGGACCTCTGGGCGGCGGGCCTGCACTACGACCGTCGGAGCGTCGCCGACAGCCTCACCCTGTACACGGTCCTGCGGAAGTCTCACCTCGAGTTCCTGAAACTCGCGCGCCGCGGCGACCTGCAGAAGTTCGGGATCCACGAGGAGCGCGGGAGAGAGACCGTCGAACGGCTCGTTCATATGCTGGCCGGCCACGACCTCAACCACCGTCGTCAGATCACCGCCATCCGCGTCCGGCTCCTGCGCCGCTGATCCCCGATGAAACTCGACGAACGATACGAACCGGTCATCGGACTTGAGGTGCACGCCCAACTGCTCACCCGGTCGAAGGCGTTCTGCGGCTGCTCGACGGAATTCGGGCGCGAACCGAACTCAAACGTCTGCCCGGTCTGCCTCGGGCTCCCCGGCGTCCTGCCGGTGCTCAATCGGAACCTGGTGGAGTTCATCGTACGCCTCGGGCTCGCGACCGGCTGTACGATCGCCGAAAGATCAGGATTCGCCCGAAAGAACTATTTTTACCCTGACCTGCCGAAAGGTTTCCAGATCTCGCAATTCGAGGACCCGGTCTGTCGCGGTGGCGCGATCTCGATCGATCTCGCGGACGGGTCGAGGAAGACGATCGGGATCACCCGGATCCACATGGAAGAGGACGCCGGCAAGTCGATCCACGACGTGGATGTCGACACCCTCGTCGACCTCAATCGTTGCGGTGTCGCGCTGATCGAGATCGTCGGCGAACCCGACCTCAGATCCCCGCACGAGGCGCACCTCTACCTCACCAGGATCCGTCAGCTGGTCACGTATCTCGGGATCTGCGACGGCAACATGGAAGAGGGGAGCCTCCGTTGCGACGCCAACATCTCGGTGCGGAAACGCGGAGCGACGGCTTTCGGCACGAAGACCGAGGTGAAGAACATGAACTCGTTCCGGAACGTGGAGCGGGCGCTCGAATTCGAAATCAACCGCCAGTCGCTTCTCGTGGAGAGCGGCGGTCGTGTGGTCCAGGAGACGCTCTACTGGGACGCCGGGCAGGGTGCGGCGGTGTCGATGCGCAGTAAGGAAGAGGCCCACGATTACCGGTACTTCCCGGAACCTGACCTCGTCCCCGTCTTCATCCCGGAGGCGTACGCACGGGAGGTGGGCTCGAGGCTCCCGGAACTCCCCATGGCCAGGCGGGACCGGTACGAAAACGCCTTCGGCCTCCCGAGGTACGACGCCGACGTGCTGACATCGGAAAAGGGGTACGCCGATTATTTCGAGGCCGTCGTCGCGAAGCTTCCCTCTGGGAAAGAGAGCGCCAAGAGCGCCGGTAACTGGGTGATGACGGAAGTCCTCCGCATCCTCACGGAGCGAAAGATGGAGATCGGGACGTTTCCCGTTCCGCCGGAAAACCTGGCGGCGATGATCGGCCTGATCAGGGACGGCACGATTTCCTCAAAGATTGCGAAGGAAGTCTTCGCCGAAATGATCTCGTCCGGCGAGGACCCGGTGACCGTCGTGAAACGGAAGGGGCTGGTGCAGATCTCCGACGAACCGGCGCTGAGGGCAGTGGTCGCCGGCGTGATCGCGAGGAGCGCGGCGCAGGCCGCGAAGTTCCGCGCTGGCAATGCGGGGATGCTGGGATATTTCGTCGGCGAAGTGATGAAGGAAACGAAGGGGAAGGCGAACCCGGGACTCGTAAACGATCTGCTGAGGGAAATCCTCGGCAAGGCGGCGGGATGACGGTAAGGACGAAAATAACGATAACAGGATGGAAGTCGATATGATCCGGAAAAAATTTGTCGCTGGCAACTGGAAGATGAACAAGGATGTACGGGAATCCCTCGAGTTGATCGCCGGAATCCGGGCAACCCTCGCGGTCCCCCCGATGAACGCCGACGTCGCCGTCTGCCCGCCATATACATCACTCGAGAGCGCATCGAAAGCCCTCGCGGGTTCGACGATCGCCCTCGGGGCCCAGGATATGTCGCGCAACGACGACGGCGCCTACACCGGTGAGGTGTCAGGAAGGATGCTCGTGGCCATCGGGTGCCGGTATGTCATCCTCGGGCACTCTGAGCGGCGACAGTATTTCCTCGAGAGCGACGAGCTGGTCAACGCCAAGGCGAAGAAGGCGCTGGTCGCCGGCCTGGGACCGATCGTCTGCGTCGGTGAGACCCTCGCGGAGCGGGAGGGGGGCCTGACCGAGTCGAGGGTCGCTTCCCAGATCCGTGGGTCGCTCGCCGGGCTCTCAAACGCCCAGCTCGAAGGATCGATCATCGCCTACGAACCGGTCTGGGCGATCGGCACCGGAAAGACCGCGACGCCGGCTCAGGCCGACGCGGTCCACCGCCACATCCGGGGGCTCCTGGCAACCCAATTTGACCAAAAAACAGCCGAAAAGATCAAAATTCTCTATGGTGGGAGCGTCAATGCGGAGAATGCCGCGGAGCTATTCTCGATGCCGGATATCGATGGCGGCCTCATCGGAGGGGCCAGCCTCAAGCCGGAAACCTTCCATAAAATCTGCGTCGCAGCCGGCTGACGATCTCAGGGAATGGGGGTTGGACCCTCGGTCCCGACCCCACCCAATCCGTTCGGCCGGTCATCCACCCCGTGATCGAAATTCCTCTAAATTGTAATAATTTCATTGCTTTCGCTCAATGATTTTGTTATATTGTTCCACTTAAGTCCGTTGTATTAGTCATCCATCGCCCCGACGTCCAGAGGGGCCCCCCCAGTCTGTCCTGGAGGGGTGTGAATCGTTTAGACAGCAAATGACCGTGACCAGCACAGGAGCCCGTAAGCCACTGCGATACTGGACATTACTTTTCGTCATTCTTTTTTCCCTCCAGACCCTTCCCCCCGCGGGATACTCCCAAAACGTTTCCTCAAACCTCAGGATCTTCCAGCACGGCAGCAGCACCCCGACCGGTAAGGACGTGGGGATGTTCCCGGAATCTCCCACGAGGAAAAAGCTCGACCTCGCGGGAACCTGGCAGTATTCCTTCGACGCCAAGGTCTGGAGGGACGTCCAGGTGCCGGGCGCGTTCGATTACACCGGCTCGCTGATCCTTCGGAGGGAGTTCGACGTGGAGCCGGGCCTGCTCGACCGGCGCCTGTTTTCACTGGTGCTCTACGGCGTGAATTACCAGAGCGAGGTCACGATCAACAACATTTTCGTCGGCCGCCACACCGGGGGCTACACGTCCCAGGTCATCCCGGTGCCGGGAAACGTTCTGCAGGCCGGATCGAAGAATATCATCACCGTGACGGTGGACAACACGCTCTCGCCGAGGACGACCATCCCGCAACGCCAACAGGTGGGCGGGTGGAGGACCTACGCCGGGATCTTCCGCGACATTTACCTACTCGCGACGCCCGACATCACAATCGGTGAAATCGGCGTCATCGCGGAAGTCGCGCCGGGAAACAAGAACGCGAAGCTCGCGGTCACGGCCGATGTGTCGTGTGGCTCCGAAGCGGTCATCGCCGATTCCGGCGGCCCGATGCTCTTCGTCGCGGACGTGGTGGACCGGCTGACGGGAGAGCTGGTCGCCACCTCGCCGTTCGTGAGGATCTCGCCGGGAGCGGGACGCTCGATCGGCGTGACGACGTCCGTCACCCTTCCCGCCCCGAAACTCTGGTCCCCGGAGTTTCCGGACCTCTACGTGGTGCGGTGCCGCATCGTTCGGAAGTCGGGGGAGGTGGAGAAGGCCGTTGACGAGCATTCTTCCGAGATCGGCATTCGCACGCTCGATTGGAAGGCCGGGATGCTCCAGGTCAACGGGACGCCGACCCCCCTGAAGGGGATCCTCTGGCAGGAGGAACACGATTTGTACGGCTCGGCGCTTCCGTACGAAATCCTGGAGAAGGACATCTCGGCCATCAAGACGCTCGGGGCGAACCTGGTCCGGTTCCTCTATCCACCGCATCCCTACGTTCTGAGCCTCTGCGACCGGTATGGCCTGCTCGTGATGGAAGAGATCCCGCTCACGGGGGTCCCGACTGAAATTCTCTCGCAGGATTTCTATCAGGAGCTGACGACCGGCTATCTGCGTGAGATGGTCTCCCGGGACCGGGGCCATCCCTCGGTGCTCGCGTGGGGACTAGGCAACGAATTCGAGACCAGCGCCCCGCTCACCTGTGATGTCATTACGTCGATGCGGAATGTGGTGAGGGCGATCGATCCCAGGCCCGTCTATTACTCCTCCCGGTCGCCGCACGACCCCTGCGCCGAATTCACCGACCTCTCGGCGATCTCCCTCCTCGACGAGAGCCCCGCCGCGGTGCGTGACTCCGTCAGGGCCTGGAAGATCGCCGCGCGGGAGAAGCCCATCATTTTGGTCCGGTACGGACGCGAGGTCGAGCCGGGAAACCGGAACGGGTACAGCGATCCGCTCTCGCTCGAAGCCCAGGCCAGGTTCGCGATGCAGATCTTCGAGACGATCCGTGACGCGCCCGTGGCGGGAAGCGTCCTCTGGTCGTACAACGACTGGCACACCGACCGGCCGGCGCTCAGTTCCCACTCGCGCGACCCGTACCTGCAGGCGATGGGGATCGTGGACGGCACGCGCGAGAGGAGGATCGCCTTCGACGTCGTGCGGTCGCTCTTCAACGGGGAGAAGGTCTACGCGCTCCCGGTCGGCAACTACTCCCCCGGCGCGCCGGTGGTCTTCGTCGTCGCCGGCCTGGTCATCCTCATCGCGTTCGCGTTCCTGTACAACGGCAACCGCCGGTTCCGCGATGCAGTCAACCGCTCCCTGGCGAGAACCTATAACTTCTTCGCCGACGTGCGCGACCAGCGGATCGTCACCTACGGCCACTCGCTCTTCCTTGCGCTGATCGTGTCGATCACCTGGGGCACGCTCCTGGGGAGCGTCCTGACATTCTACCGCGACAGCCTGCTCCTCGACAACCTGTTGAGCTTCGTGATGTCGGACGGCGTGAAGGAGCAATTCGTGCTCCTCGTCTGGAACCCGCCGGCCTTCATCATGGCGGCATCGGCGCTCATATTCCTGAAACTCATCGCGATCAGCCTGGTCGTCCGCATCTTCTCGATGCTGGTGCGAACGCCGGTCCACTATTACCACGCCTTCTCGATCACGATGTGGGCGATGCTGCCCTACGTGATCTTCATCCCGGTCGCGATGGTCCTCTACAGGCTCCTGGAGACCGACTTCTACTCGGTCCCGCTGCTCGTCCTGCTGGCAGGGGTCACCGCCTGGGTGCTGTTGCGGTTCTTCAAGGGCGTCGCCATCATCTTCGACGTCTTCCCCGCGAAGGTCTACGCGATCGGCCTGCTCGTCATCGCCGTAGCAGCCGTCGCGCTGTTCGGGTACCTGGACTACACGCACTCGACGTCCCTCTACCTGAGGCACGTCCTGCACCTCGTCAACAGAACAACCTGAGGCAACGCGGATGTATCTATCGAAAATAGAAATCATCGGTTTCAAGTCGTTCGCGCAGCGGACGAACCTGAACTTCGACGCGGGCCTCACGGCGATCGTGGGCCCGAACGGGTGTGGCAAGACGAACATCGTCGACGCGATCCGGTGGGCGCTCGGCGAACAGCGCTACAGCACGCTGCGTTCCGACAAGATGGAGGACGTCATCTTCAACGGGACGAAGAACCGCCGGCCCCTGGGCCTCGCCGAGGTTTCGCTCACGATCGAGAACACGCGGGGCATCCTTCCGAGCGAGTACTCCGAGGTGACGATCACGCGCCGGGTGTTCCGTTCCGGCGAGAGCGAATACCTGCTCAACAAGGTCCCGTGCCGCCTCAAAGACATCCAGAACCTCTTCATGGACACCGGGATGGGGAGCGACGCCTACTCGGTCATCGAGCTGAAGATGATCGAGACGATCCTGAGCGACAGCAACGACGAGCGCCGGAAACTCTTCGAGGAGGCCGCCGGCGTGACGAAGTACAAGGTACGGCGGAAGGCGGCGCTGCGGAAACTCGACGAGGTCCAGCTCGACCTCGCGAGGGTGAACGACATCGTGAAGGAGATCCAGAAGACCGTCGGCTCGCTCGAGCGGCAGTCGAAGAAGGCCGAACAGTACAACGACATCTCCGGCCGCCTCAAGACGATGGAGATCGACCTCCACGAACGGGAATTCGCTGCCCTTCACGCGAAGCTCCGTCCCGTCGAGGAACAGTTCGAGCTTGCCCGGAAGAATCGGCACGAGGTCGACGAGAAGCTCCGCGCCCAGGAGGAAGTCATCGAGAAGCTCCGGGACGAGCTGCTTCGGATCGAGACGGAGCTCGCGGCCTCGCAGGAGGGCGTCAATACGCAGGTGGAGTCGGTCCGCAAAATCGAAGAGAAGCACCTCGTCGCCAACGAGCGCGCGAACGCCCTGCGGGCGAACCTCGGCAGATTGACGAGCGAAAAATCCGGCCTCCTGGAACAGGAAGTGAACGTCGGCGCGGAGCGCGACTCGCTCGGCGTGCTCAGGGAGGACCTCGTCGCCTCGCTCGACGAGGCGTCCCGCCGGTTCAGCGGCCTGAAGGCGCGTCAGACGGAAATCACCGCGAGGCTCGAGGGGAGGAAGTCGGACCTCCAGTCCCTCAACGAATCGGTGCTCGCCCTCGCCCACTCGCTCATTGCGAAGAAGGGGGAGCAGGAGCGGGTCCGCTCGAGGATCGAAAACCTTCGGGGCCGGATCGACCACTCGGTGGAAGAAGTGCGCCACTACGGGGAGGACATCGGGAGCAACACGGCGCTCATCGCCTCGCTGACGGCCCAGGACCGGGAGCTCCGGGTGGGGTATGCCTCCGCCCAACTCAAACTCCACGAAAAAGAACAGGAACGGAAGTCGATCCAGGTCGAGATCGACGCCTGCCACCAGGAAGTCCTCTCAGCGCGGAACGAGTCCGAGAAGAACGAATCGAAGATGGACTTTCTCAAGCGGATGCTCGAGCAGCACGAGGGTTTCACCGACGGGGTGAAGCACATCCTCCACGACGCCCGATGGAAATCGAAAAACGTCGGGACCGTGGCGGAAGCGGTGTCGATGGACCAAAAGTATCGCATCGCGATCGAAGCGGCGCTCGGTGAGGCTGCCTACTACCTGATCGTCGAGAAGCCATCCGACGGCGAGGAGGCGTTCGCCGAACTCCGGAGCCTGAGCAAGGGGAAGGCCTCGATCCTCTGCCTCGAGTGGGTGCCCGACCTCCGGCGCCGCGCGCGCAACGAAGGTTCAGAGCGGGTCCTCTGGGCGGCCGAGATCGTCCGCTGCGACCCGAGGCACCGAAAGCTCTTCCGGTACCTCCTCCAGGACGTCGCCGTGGTGGAATCCGTGGCCGGCGCTTCCGAGCTCCTCTCCCGGCACAACAGCCTGCGTTGCGTGACGCTCGACGGCCAGATCGTCACGAGCGGGGGATATATGCGCGGCGGCGCCGCGCGCCTCGACGAGGGCGCCACCATCGGCAAGGCCGTCCACATCACGGAGTTGGAGGACGCGAACCGCTCGATCGCGAAGCGGATCGACGACGCCATCACACGGAAGCAGGAGCGTGAGGGCGCGATCGCCCGGGTGGATCTCCAGCCGTTCGCCGAAGGGGTGAAATCGATCGAGAAGGAGATGACGGCGATCGAGATGAAGATCGCTCAGCTGGAGTTCGAGAAGAAGCGGGCGAACGACACCATCACGCGCTACCAGGCGGACATCACCTCTGTGGAGGTCGAGATCCGGACTCTTGAATTTCAGGTGAAGGCCGGCGAGGCGGATCTCACGGCCGCCGAGGAGCAGAAGAAGTCCCTCGACTTGCGGAGCCTCACCGAAACGCACAATTTTTCGCTGCTCGAGGCCGAATGGGCCGAGGCGACTCAGGCCGTCAACGAGAGCGAGATCTCCGTCGTCACCCTGCAGGGAGAATTAACCAACCTCGACCGGGACTACGACCGTGCCGGCGCCCGGCTCGACGACATCAGGATCACCCTCGGCCGGAGGGAGGAGGAACTTGTCCGCTCGACCGACGAGCTGACCAGGCTCTCGGCCGATATCACGGCCTACCAGGTCGATCTCGCCGCGCTCCGCGAAACCCTGGGGCGACTGGAGGAGGGGAAGCGCGAGGTCGAGTCCAGGTACTCCGCACGGCGGTCGGAACTGCACACTAATGAGCTGCACATCAAGGACGAGCGGCGCGCTCACGAGGACGCGGTGGCGAACGCCCACGGTCTCGAGGTGAAGATCGTGGACCTGCGCTCGAACATCGACCACCTGCGCGACCGGACGAAGGAAGGATTCGGGCTCGACCTGGTCCTGCGGGAGTTCACCCCTGAACAGATGGATGGGGTCGGCCAGCTCCGGGCGGAGGTGGGGCAGCTACGGGACCGCCTCAAGGTCCTGGGCGCCATCAACTTCGCCGCCTTCGACGAGTTCACCACCGAGAGCGAGCGGCTGAATTTCCTCTCGCAACAGCGGGACGACCTGATCGAGGGCGAGAAGACGCTGATGAACACGATCGAGGAGATCAACCAGACCGCCCAGCGGATGTTTATGGAGACCTTCGCCAAGATCAGGGAGAATTTCATCACCATCTTCAAGGACCTCTTCATGGAAGGGGACGAGTGCGACCTCCGGATGGAGGAGGGCGTGGATCCCCTCGAGGCGAAGATCGAAATCATCGCGAAACCCCGCGGCAAGCGGCCGACGTCGATCGACCTGCTCTCCGGCGGCGAGAAGACGCTGACGGCGATCGCCCTGTTGTTCGCGATCTATCTCGTCAAGCCCAGCCCGTTCTGCATCCTCGACGAGGTCGACGCGCCGCTGGACGACTCCAACATCGACCGGTACACCCGCATCCTCACGAAATTCTCCAAGGACACCCAGTTCATCGTGGTGACCCACAACAAGCGGACGATGGAGTCCGCGACGGCGATGTACGGGGTGACGATGGAGGAGTTGGGCATCTCGAAGATCGTCACCGTCCGCTTCAACGAGGAATCCAGGGTTCGTTCCGCCGCCGTGACCGGCTGACGGGGCGAGGCGCTGTTCTCCGTTTTTCATCAACCTAGAATTATGGTCCATATCTTCGTCGATTTCGACGGAACTATCACCACCGGTGACGTGGGCGACGCGTTGTTCGAGCGGTTCGGCGGCGATCGCAGCCTCCGGGCCGTGGACGCCTATCGCAGGGGCGAGCTCTCCGCCGTCGAGTGTTTCCTCGAGGAGTGCCGCGCGTGCGGCAACGTCCCCATCGCGGAGCTCCGGCAGTTTCTCGACTCCAGGGAGATCGACCCGACGTTCGCCGCGTTCGACAGTTACTGCCGCGGTCGGTCGTTCGCCCTCACGATCCTGAGCGATGGGATGGACCACTATATCCGGTCGATCCTCGGGCGTTACGGGCTGGGGCACGTGCCGTTCAGGGCGAATGTCCTCGAGCTCGCGCCCGGCGCTCAGGACGGCCACGTCACCTTCGTCCCCTCCTTTCCGAACACCGACGAGGTCTGCGACCGGTGCGCCAGCTGTAAACGGAACCACATACTCACGACCACTGCCGACGACGACGTGGTGGTGTATGTGGGCGAGGGATACTCGGACCGCTGTCCGGTGCAGTTCGCCGACCTGGTATTCGCGAAGGACGACTTGCTCCGCTACTGCGAGGAGAATTCGGTCGCGTACTATCCGTACGCCTCGTTTGACGACATCAGTGACCGGCTCGAAAAAATTTCACCGCGCGTCGATGGCGGCGCGACCGGGGTCGGCGCCGAAACGTTCCCGAGGCGCAGACGGGCCGCGATCGCCAGGAAGGACGCGTTCCTCGGAGGATGAAGATCGCAGGCGACATGCGCGACTTCCTGTTCCGGTACCGCAGCTACACTCCGGTGCCGCTGGTGATCCTGATGCTCATCTTCGCGCAGCCCAGTATTGCGAGTTTCGCGTGCGGCCTCCCGCTGGCCTTTGCCGGGGAGTTCCTCAGGCTCTGGGGAGTTTCGATCGCGGGGAGTGAAACGAGGGTGACCGGGGGCGTGGGGGCGTCGCAGCTCGTCACCTCCGGGCCGTTCGCCTTCGTCCGGAACCCGCTCTACGTCGGTAACGTGTTACTCTACATCGGTATGGGGATCGCGTCGTACGCCCTTTTCCCCTGGCTGCAGGCCGGGGCGGCCCTATGGTTCGGTTTCCAGTATTCGTCGATCGTCGCCCTCGAGGAAGAGTTCCTCGTCGAAAAGTTCGGCGACCGGTACCGGCGCTACGCCTCGTCGGTCAGGCGCTTCCTCCCGTCGTTCAGCCCGTACCGCGACCCGGAGGGCGGACAACCGGTCCTGAGCTGGTCCAGGGGGCTTCGCTCGGAGCGCAGGACGCTCCAGGCCATCGTGCTGCTGAGCGCGGCGCTCGTCGTCCGCGGGATGATCTGACGCGATGAAGAAGGTCATGATCATCGCCGGCGAAGCCTCGGGAGACCTCCACGGATCGGGTGTCGTGCGGGAAATGAAGGCGAAGGACCCGACGGTCGAAATCTTCGGCATCGGGGGGGACAAAATGCAGGCCGCCGGGATGGAGCTGATCTTCCACGTCCGCGAGCTCGCCGTGATGGGGTTCCTGGAGGTGTTGAAGCACCTACCGGTCCTGAAGGCTGTCGAGAAGACGCTCACGGCGGTGATCGCGATGAAAAAACCGGACGTGCTCGTGCTCGTCGATTATCCCGGCTTCAACCTCCGTTTCGCGCGGAAGACGCGGAGGCCCGGGATGAAGGTCGTCTATTACATCAGCCCGCAGGTCTGGGCGTGGAACGCCGGGCGGGTCAAAAAAATGAAATCGCTCATCGACAAGATGCTCGTGGTGTTTCCGTTCGAGGTGGACATCTACACGAAAGCGGGCATCGACGCTGAATTCGTCGGGCACCCGGTCCTCGACGAGGTCTCGGGAGCCCAGGATCGGAAGGCCTTCTGCCGCCGGTACGACCTGGATGAAGCGAAGCCTATCCTGGGGCTCTTCCCGGGAAGCAGGAAGCAGGAGATCGAACGGATCTTTCCGGCGATGCTCGGCGCGGCCAGGATCCTCTCCGGGAAGCTCGGGGTCCAGCCCGTCGTCGGAGTGTCGTCCCTCCTCGATTACGAGTACGTGAAAGGTTTCATCCGGGAGGGCTCCGTCGTGAAGCTCCTGCAGAACGCCACGCACGACATCATGAAAAACTCCGACCTGGCGGTCGTGACCTCCGGGACTGCGACGCTCGAGACGGGGTACTTCGGAACGCCGATGATCGTGGTCTACAGGACGTCCTGGCCGACGTACGCGATCGGGAGGGCGCTCATCAGGGTGAAGAATATCGGCCTGGTGAACATCGTGGCAGGGAAGTCGGTTGTCCCGGAGCTGATCCAGTACCGCGTGACGCCGCAGCGGATCGCCGACGAGGCCGGGCGCCTCCTGGCCGACACCGCCGCCCGGACGGCGATGACAGCCGACCTCAGGGTCATCCGGGAACGGCTCGGTAGACCCGGCGCATCAAAACGTGTCGCCGACGCGATCCTCGCGCTGGCGTGAGGGATTGTGATAAACGCGCTCAGGCCGCTCCTGGCACCGCTCTCGTGGATCTACGGTGCGATCATCGCCGCACGGAATTATTTTTATGACAGGGGAATCTTCACCATCACAGCGGTCGACACGCCCGTGATTTCGGTCGGGAACATCACGACCGGCGGGACCGGCAAGACGCCACTGGTCGAATTCATCGTCCGTACGCTCCTGGATGCCGGCGTCCGGCCTGCGGTGCTCTCGCGGGGGTACCGTCGCACCACCACCGGGACCCTGACGGTCTCCGATGGGGAGGCGTTCTTCGCTGAACCCGACAGCGCCGGCGACGAGCCGGCCCAGATCGCGAGGAAATTTCCTGGCTGTGCTGTTGTCGTCGACGAGGACAGAGTCCGCGGGGCCCGGTTCCTGGAATCGCGATTCCGCCCCGATGTGATCGTCCTGGACGACGGATTCCAGCACCGCGCCCTCCGGAGGGACCTCGACGTTGTGGTCGTTGCAGACGGCGCGGGCCGACCGGGGCTCCTTCCCTCCGGCGACGGACGGGAATCCTCGCGGGCCCTTCACCGGGCCGACATCGTCGTCAGGAACTTTTTCACAGGTGGCGGGCGTCGCGACGCCGCCGGAACGACCGGGGTGACGATGCGGTACGAGGTGCAGCGGTTCTCCCTGATGGGAGGGGGGAATGACGTGGGCCGCGAGGAAATCATCGGGGGTCGTTTCGTCGCGTTCTGCGGCATCGGGAACCCCGGATCGTTTTCCGCCACGCTGGAACATCTTGGCATGAAGCCCGAAGCGTTCTTCAGGTATCCGGACCACCACCGCTATACCGAAGGCGACATCCGCGGGATCGACGCTGTGGTCACGTCGACCGGCGCGCGGTTCGTGCTGACCACTGAGAAAGACGCCGTCCGGCTGGCCGGCGCGGCGATGCCGCGGGTCCCGTTCCGCTCCCGTCTCGCCGCCGTCGTCGTCGGCGCTGTCCTGACGGAAGGCCGGGAAGCCCTCGTTCGCGCCGTACTCGGCGTCGCCGGTCGGAGGGCGGCGTGATCATCGGCCTCTCCGACAACCGGGTGAACGAGGAAAAGTACCGGCTGTACGAGGAGTGGCTCAGGGCCGATGGCGCTGAGGTCGGGATCGTCCGGTTGACTCCCGGCGATGGCAACTCCGCGTCGATCAAGCGGTGCGACGCCCTCGTCCTCACAGGAGGGGGAGACATCGACCCCCGGACGTACGGTGGAATCGGTGACCACCCAACGCTGTATGAAATTTCGGAAGAGAGGGATCGCTTTGAAACGGACCTCGTCATACGCTCCCTCGACGCCGGGCTCCCCCTCCTCGGGATATGCAGGGGAATGCAAATGGTGAACGTCGCCCTCGGCGGGACGCTGATCACCGACCTCGAGGAAGCCGGCCATCCCCCGCACCGCACCGTGAACGGGGTGAAATGCCGGCACGAGGTGCGGCTCGACGCGGGAAGCACCCTCGCCCGGCTCCTGGGGGCGGACCGCGGATGGGTGACGTCGAGTCACCATCAGGCGGTCGATCGTCTGGGCGCCGGGTTGAAAGCCGCGGCGCACTCGGCCGACGGAGTGGTCGAGGCCCTCGAACTGCCAGGACCCGGGGGAACCGTCAGCGCCATCCTGGTGCAATGGCACCCGGAGCGGATGGAAGCGGGTCCACTTTCGGAGGGGCTGCGAAAGGTCTTCTTTAACTCATTGACATCAACATAACTCCAACGATCGGATCCGATGATGAAACCAAAGTATGTGTACTCCTTCGGCGGCAGGAAGGCCGAGGGACGTGCGGAGCTGAAAAGCCTGCTCGGCGGAAAGGGCGCCAACCTGGCCGAGATGACCAACATCGGGCTCCCGGTCCCCCCGGGGTTCACGATTTCGACCGAGGTCTGCACCCATTACTATGCACACCGGAGGAAATACCCGTCGGGCCTCGATGCCGATATCGAGCGCGCGATGCGGGGCATCGAACGACTCACGGGGAAGAAGTTCGGCGATCCCGCGAATCCGCTCCTGGTGTCGGTCCGCTCCGGGGCGAGGGCGTCGATGCCCGGGATGATGGACACCATCCTCAACCTCGGGATGAACGACGTTACCGTTGCCGGCGTCATCAAGAAGACGGGCAACGCCCGATTCGCCTACGACTCCTATCGCCGGCTCGTCCAGATGTACGGGGACGTGGTGATGGGGCTCAAGCCTGTGGAGGAACACGACCGTGATCCGTTCGAGCTGGTCATCGAGGAGATGAAGCGCCGCCGCGGCGCTGTGACCGACACCGACCTGAGCGCCGAGGACCTGCGCGAGCTGGTCAGGCTCTTCAAAAAGCTGATCGTCGACCGGCTCCGCGTCCCGTTCCCGCAGGATCCCCGCGAACAGCTGCGGGGCGCCATCAGGGCGGTCTTCGGCTCGTGGATGAACGACCGAGCCATCACCTACCGGAAACTCAACGACATCCCGGCCCACTGGGGTACCGCAGTCAACATTCAGGCGATGGTCTTCGGCAACCTCGGAGAGGAATCAGGGACCGGCGTCGCGTTCACCCGCGACCCCTCCACCGGCAGGAACGAGTTCTATGGCGAGTTCCTCTACAACGCACAGGGCGAGGATGTCGTCGCCGGGACGCGGACCCCGCTCCCGATCTCCGCGCTGGCAAAAAAATACCCGCGCATCCACGCCGAGCTCCTGAAGGTCAGGAAGATCCTGGAACGCCGCTATCGCGACATGCAGGACGTCGAATTCACGATCGAACAGGGAAAGCTCTACATGCTCCAGACCAGGTCTGGGAAGCGGACCGGCTTCGCCGCAGTCCGAATCGCCGTCGACATGGTGAAGGAAAAGCTGATCACGCCCGAGGAGGCGCTGCTCCGGATCGAACCGGAACAGCTCAACCAGCTCCTGAGGCCGGTCTTCGACCCGAAGGAGAAGGCCGCCGCGCTCAAGGGGGGCAGGTTCCTGGCGAAGGGCCTGAACGCCGGGCCGGGAGCTGCCACCGGGAAAGTTGTGTTTTCCGCGCAGAAGGCCGAGGAGTGGAAAGCGAGGGGCGAGCGGGTGATCCTGGTCCGGATCGAAACGTCACCGGAGGACATCAAGGGGATGGACGCCTCGGAGGGGATTCTCACGGCGCGCGGCGGGATGACTTCGCACGCGGCGCTCGTGGCGCGGCAGATGGGGAAGGTGTGCGTGGCCGGGTGCGGCGCCCTCGACATCGATTACTCAAGGCGGGAACTGCGCGCCAACGGCGCAATCATCCGGGAGGGCGACTTCATCTCGATCGACGGGTCCACCGGCGAGGTCCTGAGCGGCCAACTGACCACGCGGCCGTCCGACATCGTACGCGTGCTCGTCGAAAAGGACCGGTCCGCGCGGTCATCGGAGGGGTACGCGACCTATACGCAGCTGATGAAATGGTCCGACCGGTTCCGCACGCTCAAAGTCAGGACGAACGCCGACCAGCCCGACCAGTGCGAGACGGCGATCGCGTTCGGGGCGGAGGGAATCGGTCTCTGCCGCACCGAACACATGTTCTTCGGCGGCGACAGGATCGACGCGGTGCGGGAAATGATCCTCGCCGACGACGAGGCCGGGCGGAGGAAGGCGCTCTCGAAGCTCCTCCCGATGCAGCGGAAGGACTTCCTTGGGATTTTCCGGGTGATGGGCAGCCGGCCGGTCACGATCAGGACGCTCGACCCACCGCTCCACGAATTTCTCCCGCACGACGCGAAGGGTATCGCGGCGGTCGCGCGGAAGCTCCGGGTCAGCCCGAAGAAAGTGGCGCAGCGGATCGAACAGCTCCACGAATTCAACCCGATGCTCGGGAACCGCGGGTGCCGCCTGGGGATCATTTTCCCCGAGATCACCGAGATGCAGAGCCGCGCGATCTTCGAGGCGGCCTGCCAGGCGAAGCGGCAGGGTATCGGGGTGCAGCCGGAGGTGATGATTCCCCTCATCGGTTTCGTGAACGAGCTGAAGACTCAGGCGGAGATCGTACGAAGGGTCGCGACCGAGGTATTCCGGGAGAGGAAGATGAAGGTGCGGTACCTCGTCGGGACGATGATCGAGCTCCCGCGGGCCGCCATCACGGCGGACGAGATCGCCGGCGTTGCCGAGTTCTTCTCCTTCGGTACGAACGACCTGACGCAGACGACGCTGGGGCTCTCACGCGACGACGCGGGCGCATTCCTGCCGATGTACATCGAGCGGGGGATCATCGAGGAGGACCCTTTCCAGACCATCGATCAGGGAGGAGTGGGCGAGCTGATGAAACTCGGGGTCGAGAAGGGGAGGTCGGTGAACCCGAAACTAAAAATAGGCATCTGCGGGGAGCACGGCGGTGAACCGAAATCGGTGAATTTTTGCGCGGGGCTGGACCTCGACTACGTGAGCTGTTCGCCCTACCGGATACCGATCGCACGGCTTGCGGCCGCGCAAGCCGGGCTTCTCGCCCGGCGGGCCACGGGCCCGAAGGCGCCGCGACGGAAAAAATAACGAGAGAGCCCCCGACGGGGATCAACACACACAGACCAGAACCGGAGAAAACATGAAACTATCAGACTTCAAATACCCGTTGCCACGTAACCTCATCGCCAACTTCCCCGCCAAGCCGCGGGACAGCGCCAGGCTGATGGTGCTGAACAGGGCGGATGAGACGATCGAAGTGAAGAAATTCTCGGACATCGGGAGTTACATGAAAAAAGGGGATTGTGTCGTCATCAATGAGACGAAGGTGTTCTCCGCCCGGCTGTTCGGGAAGAAGGAGAAGACCAACGCGAAGATCGAGGTGTTCCTGCTCCGGGAGCTCAACAAGGAGGAGGGGATCTGGGACGTCATCGTAGACCCGGCGAGGAAGGTCAGGATCGGGAACAAGATCTACTTCGATGACGGAAAGATCTGGTGTGAGGTGATCGATAACACGACGTCGAGGGGGAGGACCGTCCGGTTCAATACCAAGATCGACCTGTTCAAGATCATCGAGAGGATCGGGATAACGCCGCTGCCATACTACATCAAGCGGGCCCCCGTGGAGGATGACAAGGAATCGTACCAGACCATCTTCGCGAAGAACATCGGCTCGGTCGCCGCCCCCACCGCAGCGCTCCATTTCACCAAGCGGCTTGTGAGCTCCATCGAGGCGAAAGGGGTGAAGTTCGCCCCCGTCACGCTCCACCTGGGGCTGGGGTCGTTCCGACCCGTCGAGGTCGAGGACCTCTCGAAGCACAAGATGGACTCCGAGTTCTACGAGATCGGGCAGTCGACGGTGGACATCGTGAACCGCACGATCGACCACAAGGGCCGTGTGTTCGTCATTGGCACCAGCACGTCCCGGGCGGTCGAATCGAGCGTGACCACCACGGGCCACCTGAAGATCAACCGCGGCTGGACGGACAAGTTCATCTTCCCTCCGTACGACTTCAAGATCGCCGACAGTCTGATCACGAACTTCCATATGCCCGAATCGACCCTCCTGATGCTCGCCTCGGCCTTCGCCGGCCGCGATTACCTGATGAAGGCGTACAAGCGGGCGATCAAGGAAAAGTGGAGGTTCTACAGCTACGGCGACTCGATGCTTATCATATAACAAACAACGAACGGATACCTCGCGATGATCGGAGGGAAAAAGGTCTGCGCCGTCATACCCGCCGCCGGCGGCGGCGAGCGGATGGGAGCGGCGGGCTCCAAGGTGTTGATGCCCCTCGGGGGGGTGCCGATTCTTATCAGGACCCTACGCGTATTCGAGCAGGCGCCGTTGGTCGACGACATCGTCCTCGCGCTGAGGCCCCAGGACCAGGCCTTGGTGGAAGAGCTCATCGCCGGGGCTGGATTAACGAAGGTCCGGAAGATCGTCCCCGGGGGGAAGGAGCGCCAGGACTCCGTGCGACTCGCTCTCGCGGCCGCCTCGCCGAGGGGGGCGGAAATCATCCTGGTCCACGACGCCGCGCGGCCTTTCGTTGATCGGGCAACGATCGACCGGGTGCTGGAAGCGGCATTCGCTTCGGGGGCTGCGGTCGCGGCGGTTCGCCCGAAGGACACCCTCAAGTTCGAGGAGGTACCCGGTGGAACTCTTCAGACGCCAGATCGGCGGAAATGCTGGCTTGCCCAGACGCCGCAGGCGTTCAGAACCGAAATCCTCCTGGATGCGATGGAACGCGCAGTTTCCACCGGTTTCGAGGGGACCGACGATGTCAGCCTCGTCGAACGGCTTGGCGGTAACGTTACTATAGTAGAGGGGTCCTACCGGAATATCAAGATTACAACGCCCGAGGATCTCGAAATCGG
>JANNFI010000110.1:0-77214 GCA_031379665.1 Ignavibacteria bacterium | reverse complement strand
GTAACCTTTCCGGATTTCGATCCGAATCGGTTGCCGGACCAGTCCGATCCCCGCCATCGAACCGTCCACCACCACGACGCCTTCGGAGACGCCCTCGACCGGGGCCAGGTAGGCCTCGCCAGTCGGAAGGTTGCCCCACTGACCGCGCTCCCGTAACAGGCCCGAGCTTGCGTGGGCGGTGCGGCCGGCGATCGGCAGAGTGACGTCGGTCCCCGCGGGGGCCGTCACCCTGATGGTTCGCGTCTTTTCCAGGAGCGCGCAGATCGCCGAGGTCCTGGCTGCGATCGCCGCGTAGTCGGCGTTCATGCAACGTATCATGACCTCCTCGGTGACGCCGGGGAGGGTGGCGACCCGGACGCCCGCCGCGCTGGCGGCACGGCGTGAATCGGTATGGGTGAGCGACCTCGACGTGGGACAGAGTACGACGTCGAATTTCTTCATCAGTTCGGCGACTTCCGGGGGCGGCTCCTCGCCGTTGGAGGAGGCGACGGAGATTTCCACGAGGACGACGCTGTTTCCCAAGTCCATCGCCGCCTGGCGGCAGGCGTAGCCGAGTGTGCGGAGGGGTTCATCGGTGACGACGAGGACCCGTTCTTTCGGCCGGAGCCCCAGGCAGTCTCGCACCGCGATCGTCGCGGCGGAGAGGAGTTGCGGGGAAAGGTCCAGGACTATCCCTTACCGGAAGCGGTGATTGTTTCGAGCCCGCGGGCGTCCGGTCCCGACTCGTTCCGCTTCAGGAGGAACGCGAACAGGAGGCCAAAGAAGCCGAGGGCGGAGAAAATCCACATCCCGAGTGTGTAACCGCCCGGGTTGGTAGCGCTCGCCGCTGATGTATCGTTCGCCCAGCCGATCATCAGGTTGAACCCCGCCAGGCCGATGTTCTGGATCATGGTCATCAGACCGTAGGCGGTGCCGAGTTTAGACCCGTCGACCACGTACGCGACCGACGGCCACATCACGGCGGGGATGAGCGAAAAGGCGATGCCCATCAGCGCCATCGGGACGTAGAGGGAAACTCCCGTATAGGCCATCATCAGGTAGACGGGGATCAGGAGGAACGACCCGAACATCATGAACAGCGACCTCTTCCCCACCTTGTCGACCAGCAGGCCGAACAGCGGCGTGAAGACCATCGCGAAGAGCGTCAGCATGCTCGAGAGGAACCCGCCGAACTCGCGGGTGGTTCCGTGGGCGTCGATGAAAAACTTCACGGCGAATGTCTGGAACGGGAAGATCGCGGAATAGAACGTAATGCAGAGCGCCACGATGAACCAGTAGGAGGTCCCGAATTTGAACAGGTCGCGCAACACGACCTTATCGGTTGCCCCTTCGCCGAGTGAGTAGTTTCTGTCGGCTTTCGCCTCGAGGAGCCAGTAAAAGGCGGCCCCCACGATGCACATCGTCCCGAACCCGATGGAGATCAGGAGCGGTTCCTGCCACGAAGCGAACGACGGCTGCGCCCAGGACGGCGAGTTCAGGGCGGCGAACGAACCGAGACGGGCGATGGTGAGGTTCACGCCGAAGGCGAAGCTCAGTTCCTTTCCCTTGAACCATTTCGCGATCGCCGTCGTGACAGCCACGATCATTGACTCGGCGCCGATCCCGAATATCAGCCGGCCCGTGGCCATGACCCAGAGCTCGGGCGAGACGGCCGTGACGACCGCTCCGAGGAAGCAGAGCAGGCCGAAGAGCATCGTTCCCTTCCTGGTGCCGATCCGGTCGATGAGGAGGCCCCCCAGGAGCACCATGAACACGTTCGGGATGCTGTAGATGGCATTCAGGAGTCCGATGTCGGAATCGGAGTATCCGAGCTGTGCCTGCAACACGTCGGCGAGGGGACTGATGCAATCGTAGACGTAGTAGTTGCCGAACATCGCGAGGCTGATGAGGACCAGCACGAGCCAGCGATACCAGCGCGGGGGAGGTTGCAGATCCCGGGCGGCGGAGGGGACGGAAGCGGTCACGGACGGATCTTCAATGAACGTTCTTCAAGATCGCGAGCAGGAAGTTCCAGAACTTCTCCACCGTGTCGATGTGGATCTTTTCGTCGGGCGAGTGGACCCCTTCGAGGGTGGGGCCGAACGACACCATGTCGAGGCCGGGGTACTTTTCCCCGATGATACCGCATTCGAGGCCGGCGTGGATCGCCTTCACCGCGGGCTCCTTTCCATACAGTTCACGGTAGGTCTTCTTCGCGAGTCCGAGGATCTTCGAGTTGAGGTTGGGCTTCCACCCCGGGTATCCGTCCGCCTGTTTGAACTTTGCGCCGCCCAGATGGTATGTCGACCCGACGCTCTGGCACACCTCGTCCATCTCCGAGGCGACGGAACTCCTCTGGCTCGACGAGAGGGTGATCGCCTTGGGCGTGGTCTCGATGACCGCGACGTTGTTCGACGTCTCGACGAGGCCCGGTATATCGGCGCTCATTTTAATGACGCCGTGCGGGAGGGCGGAAATGGTGCGTAGGACCACTTCTTGCACCGATTTCTTGACGACGACCCCGTGCTTCAGCCCCTTCGCTTCGGCCGCTGAAATCGCGAGGTCGGGATCGACGGTCGAAAGTTCGGCCCGGAACGCATTGTTACACGACGCCACGATTTTCATCGCGCGAGCGAGCTTTTTCTTCGGGACGAAGACCACCGCATCGGCCTCCCTCGGGATCGCGTTGCGCTTGTTCCCGCCGTTGATCGTCGAGAGGCGCGCACCCGAGTCGCCGAGCGCCAGGAGGACCCGGGTGAGTATCTTGATGGCGTTGCCGCGTCCCTTGTCGATCTCCAGGCCCGAGTGACCGCCCTTCAATCCCTTCACCAAAACCCGCAGCGGAACGTGTTTCGCCGGAGCGGTCTTCGAGCCGGTTTTCCACGAGCCGACCGTGTCGCGCCCGCCCGAGCACCCGACGTAGAGCGCACCCTCCTCCTCCGAGTCGAGGTTTAGCATCGTACCGTGCTTCAGCAGCTCCGGCGACAGGTTCGCCGCCCCGGTGAGGCCGGTCTCCTCGTCGATCGTGAACAAAAACTCGAGCGGACCGTGCTCGAGCGTCTTGTCCTCCATGATCGCGAGGTTCGTGGCGACGGCGATGCCGTTGTCCGCTCCGAGCGTGGTGCCGTTCGCCGTGAGCAGGTTCCCCTTCCGGACGAGTTCGATCGGGTCCTTCAGGAAGTCGTGCCGCTTGTCGCTGTTCTTCTCGCAGACCATGTCGAGATGGCCCTGCAGGATGAGACCCGGCGCGTCCTTCATCGAGGCCGAACCGGGCTTGCGGACGACGACGTTGCCCACCTTGTCGCGGGCACTCTCGTATCCGAACTCCTTCGCCTTCCCGACGACGTACGCGGCGATCGCATCCTCGTTCTTCGATCCTCGCGGAATCTTCGAAATTTCGGCGAAGTATTTCCACACCCCGGCCGGCTGCAGGCCCCTTATCGCTTCACTCATTGAGGTGTCCTCGCTCAAACCTTGATCTGCGGCTTCCGGGCGACCCGGTAGAGGGTGTAGCCCATCAACGCGAAGAAAATGACGCCGAGGAGGGCGTACCCTTCCACGCCAAGGGCCTCCGTCAGGCCGTGCTCGGCGCTGAGTTCCGCCAGCCAATTGAAGATGCCCGTGTTGACCGAGAGCAGGGCGACGATCACGCCCGCGAGGGCCCCGCCCGCGACCAACCCGGTCGCGAAGAGGCTGCCGGTGCCGAGTTCGCTCTCCTCCGATTTTTCACCCTTCCTCTTTCCGACCCAGTCGGCGACGCCCTTGATCGCTCCGCCGACGAAGATCGGCAGCGTCGTCGATAGCGGAAGGTAGGCGCCCACGGCGAACGAGAGTGATTTCACGCCGCAGAGTTCCATCGTGATCGAGATGAAGACTCCGACGAGCACGAATTGCCAGTCGAGGTTGAACGACAGCAGGCCCTTGATGAGTGTCGCCATCAACGTGCCCTGAGGGGCCGGGTACTTATCGCTTCCGATGCCGTGGGTCAGGCCCTGGGCCACCATTTCGGGGGTCGGCGTATCGAGGATCATCAGCGTTGCGCCGATGACGATCGAGGAGACCACCGCGCCGACGAAGAGGCTCATCTGTTGGTACTTCGGTGTAGCGCCGATGATGTACCCGGTCTTGAGGTCCTGACTGGTGGCCCCGGCGTTGGCCGCCGCGATGCAGATCATGCTGCCGACCACAAGGGCCATCGGCTCGTAGAAGCTCCCGGTCCATCCGACCGCGATGAAGATGAGGCTCGTCCCCATCAATGTCGCGATGGTCATCCCCGATATCGGGTTCGAGCTGGAACCGATGATCCCGACGATCCGGCTCGAGACCGTCACGAAGAAGAAACCGAACACGACGACGAGGATGCCGATGAGCATCTTGTTCAGGATTGAGTCGCCCGGCACCTGGGGTAGGAACGCCATCAGGACCACCAGGCCGATGCTCCCGAAGATCACGGTGAGGAACGAGAGGTCCTGCTCGGTCCTTGCAACGGCGACTCCGGCCTTCCGCTCCTTGAGCGACGCCACGCTCTGCTTGAACGAGGAGATGATCGTCGGGAAGGTCTTCATCAGGGTGATGAAGCCGCCGGCGGCGACCGCACCCGCCCCGATCTGGCGGACATAGGCCCTGTAGACCGCCGTCGCGGTGCTCCCGAACGTCTGCGTTACCGGGTCCCAATTGCCCTGCCCCCCCGGCGTCATAAGGTCCTTCAAATACCCGAGCTTGATCAGTTGCTCGGCGATCACGGTCTGCGGGACGAGGGACGCCAGCAGAGGGATCAGGCCGAGCCAGGCGAAGACGCCGCCTGCCACAAGGACGCCGGCGATCTTCGGTCCGATGATGTACCCGACGCCCATGTACTCCGGCGTGATTTCACCGTTCACCGTCGCTGAGGGGAAATACTTGTTGGACTGTCGCGTGACCCACGCCGGGGTCTCGGCGATCACGTGAAAGATTTTCTGCAGGAGGGCGTACGCGATGGCGAACCCCAGCCCCTGGTAGGCGGTCTTCGCGAAGTCGCCGCCCTTCTCGCCCGCCACCAGGACGGAGGCGCAGGCGGTCCCTTCGGGATACGGCAGGTTCTGGTGTTCGTTCACGATGAGCGACCGGCGGAGCGGGATCATCATGAGGGTGCCAAGCAGGCCGCCGAACATCGCCAGCGTCAGGATCGTCAGGTAACTGAAATAATCGGTGCCGCCGTTCTCCGGCGTCATCGTCAGGAAGAGGAACCCCGGGAGCGTGAAGACCACGCCGGCCGCGATCGATTCGCCCGCCGAACCGGCGGTCTGGATGATGTTGTTCTCAAGGATCGTCGTCTTGAAAAACTTCCTTCCCAGCGAGATGGCCAGCACGGCGATCGGAATCGACGCCGAGACCGTCAGGCCCGCTTTCAGCGCGAGGTAGACGGTGGCCGCTCCGAAGATGATGCCCGCCAGTGCGCCGAGGACGATCGCCTTGACTGTGAACTCAGCCACGATTTGCCCGGGGGCGATGAACGGCTGGAACTTTGCGAGCTTTTCAGAAGATGGTTGCGGCGATTCTGCCATGACGATTCCCTGATGTGTGTGTGTGAGGAATTAATTCAGCCGGTTTCGCGTGAAGAGCGCTTTCAACACGTTTCCCGCCACCTGGGGGTTTTCCTTGAAACGGCGGATCGAGTACTGGTACCAATGGCTTCCGAACGGGACGTACACCCTGAGGCGGTGGCCCTTCGCCAGTATCCGCGCGCGAAGCTCGGGCAGGACCCCCAGGAGCATCTGAAACTCGTACTGGTCCTTGCGGAGGCCGAGCTGTTCGATGAGGCGGTAGGCCCCCTCCACGAGGAGGATGTCGTGTGTCGCGATGCCGACGTACCCCCCGGCCCTGAACATCAGCTCAAGCGTCCGAAGATAGTGTTCGTTGATTTCCGCGCGTTCCTTGAAGGCGATCTCAATGGGCTCGATGTAGATGCCCTTGCAGAGCCTGAAATTCGAGAGCCCCTCGTTCAACAGGGCCGTGGCGTCGGCGTCGGTCCGCCGCAGATAGGCCTGGAGGACGATACCCACGTTGGCGTATTCCTTCCGGAGCGCACGGTAGATCGAGAGCGTGTCGACGGTGGCCGCGGAATCCTCCATGTCGATGCGGATGAAGTTTCCAAGCATCGCGGCGCGCCCGACGATTTCCCGCATCGCCGAAAGGCAGTAGTCCCTGTCGATGCGGAGCCCGAGCTGGGTCAGTTTGATGGAGACGTTCGAATCAAGGGTTTCGGCCTTGATCGCCTCGAGGACCGAGAGGATCATCCGTTTTGAGGCCTCGGCCTCCTCAGCGCTGTGGATGTCTTCGCCAAGCACGTCCAGCGTGGCCATCGCCCCCTCAGCGTTGAGCCGCCGCACCACCCCGACGGCGTCGGAGATCTCTTCGCCGGCGATGTAGCGACCGGCGAACTTCCTGATGATGGGCCGCGGGACGAGAAGTATCGTCGCAACCAGCAACTTATTGACCAGATCCATCATCGGCCACGATCATTGAATACTTCGTCGGCTGAAAAAGTAAGTAATAATATCGCGGAATATAGAGAAGAAGGCGTATAAAATCAAGGAATGCCTAAAAGACCATCTGAACGATCCAAACGGAGACCACGATCGAGACGATATCGGCGATAATGCCCGCCGGTACGGCCTGCCTGGTCCGCGCGATCCCCACCGAGCCGAAATAGACGGCCAGGACGTAAAACGTGGTCTCCCCGCTCCCCATCATCACCGAGACCATCCGGCCGATCATCGAGTCGGCACCGTGGGCGTTGAAAGTTTCGGACATCACGCCGAGCGCCCCCGAGCCGGAGAGCGGCCGCATCAGCGCCATCGGAAGGGTCTCTGCGGGCATTCCGATGAAGTCCGTGATCGGCGAAAGGATCGATGTCAGGATGTCCATCGCCCCCCCGGCCCGGAAAATTCCGATGGCGACGAGCATCGCCACGAGGTAGGGGATGATCCGGACGGCGACGGTGAACCCCTCCTTCGCGCCCTCGACGAACGCCTCGTAGATTTTCACCTTCCTGAATACTCCGGTGAGGACGATCAGCAGTGCGAGCGCCGGGATGGCGACGACCGACAGGAACTGGATGACGTCGACGAATCCGCTCACGCGGGCTTCCCCCCTTCCAGCTGCCGGCGGAAGATCCGCATCTTCGACAATAGCCGCACGGCGACGATGCCGACCAGCGTGTTGATCGTAGTCGCGAAGATCACGGGCCCGATGATCTCCGTCGGGTTGGCGGAGCCGGAGGCGGCCCGGATCGCGATGACGGTCGCGGGGATCAGCTGCACGCTGCTCGTATTGATGACGAGAAAAGTGCACATCGCATCGGTGGCGGTGCCGACCTTCTTATTGAGCTTGTTGAGTTCCTCCATCGCCTTCAGGCCGAGGGGCGTGGCGGCGTTGGCCAGACCAAGCATGTTCGCCGAGATGTTCATCAGCATCGCGCCCATTGCGGGGTGGTCCGGGGGGACGTCGGGGAAGAGGCGTGTCGTGACCGGCCTCAGGATGCGGGAGAGGAGCGCGACCATTCCGGCCTGTTCCGCGATCTTCATCAGCCCCAGCCAGAGCGCCATGATGCCGATCAGCCCGATCGCGAGCTCGACGGCAACCTTCGCATACCGGATGATCCCGTCGTTGGTGACGGCGTTGAGCCTCACGAACCGGACGGGGTCGGGGGTCAGCGTCCACCCTCCCCTGGCGTCGCCCCGGAGTGTGGCCCTGAGGAAACCGTCGGTTTTTTGCGCTGCCTGGATCTCCCTCCAGAGCGAGGGCGTGGTTTCGTCGACCGGGATTTCGATTCCCACCCGGGCACTGTCGCCGACCGTCGGCACGGCGCCCAGGAATCGCACCCGCACGACCAGGTCCGACAGGTCCGACGTGTTTGACAGGTTCAGCAGGTTTGACAGGTTTGGATTGAGCTTCTCACCGTAGGCGGCCGAATATGCGCTGGCAACGACGGTGATGGTGCCTCCGCCCGCCTGCACATCACCACCGGCCGTCGTCCCTGCTGGCGTCGCGTCCTGTGTCAGTGTGCATTCCACGCCGACGCCGTTACGGTAGCGATCGGTCGAGACATCGCGCCAGTCAGAGTAGACGGCGACTCCCGTGCCGAGGAGTATCAATGTCAGCCAGATATAGTTCAGCATACCGGAGCTCCTCCAGGTCTGATCGTTTGTCGAACGCCCCCAATATACCCGTTTCACTCCGTTGTGTCAATAGAATTTGGCGGATTTCGTCATTTTTGAGTATGTTGATGCCGTCTAAATAAAGGAGAACGGAGACATGTCCTGGTTTACCGACCCCCAGATCTGGATCGCCCTGCTCACACTGACCACCCTGGAGATCGTCCTCGGCATCGACAACATCATTTTCATTTCGATACTCACCGGCAAGCTGCCCGCCGGACAACAAAAAAAGGGCCGGCTGATCGGGCTTCAAATGGCGATGCTGAGCAGGATCGCCCTCCTCTTCTCGCTCACCTGGATCATGCGCCTCACCCAGCCGATTTTCAGCGTCGCCGGAACCGAAATCTCCGGGAGGGACATCATCCTGATCGTCGGCGGGCTCTTCCTCCTGGCCAAGAGCACGGTCGAGATCCACGAACGGCTCGAGGGCGAGATAGAGGGCCACGCCCCGGGGCGCGCAAAGGTGTCGTTCGCCTCGGTTATCACACAGATCGCGCTCCTCGACATCGTCTTTTCGCTTGACTCGGTCATCACCGCGATCGGGATGACGGACCACCTCTGGGTGATGGTGGTCGCGGTGGTGGTGGCGGCGGGCGTGATGATGGTATCCTCCGGCTTTATTTCATCGTTCGTCCACCGGCACCCGACCGTGAAGATGCTTGCGCTCAGCTTTCTTCTCCTGATCGGCGTCACGCTCATCGCCGAGGGGTTCGACCAGCACATCGCGAAGGGCTACATTTATTTCGCGATGGCGTTCTCCGTGTTCGTGGAGATGCTGAACCTCCGGCTCCGGGGACACCGAACCCCGCCGATCGAACTACGCGGACCGACACTCGACAAAGAGTCATCGTAGGGTGATATTTGCAGAACCGGCCTGAATTCTCTATATATAAGGCACTTCCACGTCGCTTCGTCCTGATCACAATCCCGAGATGACTCTGATGCGTTTTCCCCCGATTCTGTCGATGGCGCTCCTTTTCGCGGCCCCTCTTCCGCCGGCCGCCGAGGCGCAACCCCTGCCGTTCATGAGTGACGACGAAATCAGGATGCTTTCGAACGAGCTCTCCGGTGACAGGGCCTTCGAGCACATCCGGATCCTTTCGCAGTGGCACCGCAATTCGGGGATGGAAGGATATTTCAAGGCCGCCGGGTACATCGTAAAGGCGGCGGAAGAGGCTGGCCTCGAGGACGTCCGATTCATCGAACAGCCGCTCGACGGTGACAACTACACGGCGCGCTCAGCCGAACTGAGGATGGTCGAGCCGGTCGACGCGAAGCTGGCCGACATCGGCGAGGCGGCGGTCTACCTCTCGGACGGGAGCCACGACGCCGACCTGACGGCCGAGCTGATCTGGATCGGCGATGACCTCAACGACTCCCTCGGCGGGCTCGACGTCGCGGGCAAAATCGTCCTGACCAACGGCTCCCCCGGATGGGCGGTGAGGAAAGCGGTGTGGGAAAAGGGCGCCGTGGGCGTCGTCTCCTACGGGACCTCCGAGGGACGCAGCCCGATGGACCAGCCCGACCAGATCGCCTGGACCGGGATCCCTTCCACCCCGCCGGAAGGGAAAAAGGGAACCTTCGCGTTCATCCTTCCCCCCAGAAAAGGTGAGATCCTCAAGCAGATCCTCCAGACGTCGCAGATGCAGGACTACCTCGCCACCGGAAAGAAAACGAAGGGCGGAAGGATTGTCCTGAGCGCCAAGGTCGACACCGAATTCGAACCACCGCCCGGCAGGACCGGGTTCGTGGAGGCCTGGATCAGGGGCACGAAGCACCACGACCAGCAGATCGTCGTCACCGCGCATCTCCAGGAGGAAAAATCCTCCGCCAACGACGACGGCAGCGGCTGCGGTAACATCCTCGAGATCGGGCGCGCGTGGATGAAGCTCGTGAAGGAAGGAAAACTGCCCCGGCCCGATCGTGACATCCGGTTCTGGTGGACCGATGAAATTTACTCCGAGTACCGGTACTTCGCCGACTATCCCGACGAGCCGAAAAAATTCCTCGCGAACCTCCACCAGGACATGGTGGGGGCGAACCAGGCGCTCGGCAGCCGGGTGCAGCACATGATTCTGGCGCCCCATTCGATCACCTCGTTTCTTGACGCCGTCTTCGAGTCGGTCGGGAACTACCTCCTTCTGACGAACAATGCATTTCTCGCCGCCAGCCGCAGCGGCGGCTATCCCCGGCCCTTCACCCGGCCGCTCTATTCCACCAACGGGACCAGGGACGGGTACAACGCCAGATTCGTCCCCTACTTCAACTCCTCCGACCATATGTGCTTCGTCGAAGGCGCCGTCGGCGTCCCGGCGGTGGCCACTATCAACTGGGACGACCCCTACATCCACTCCTCCGATGACGACCTCTGGCAGATCGACCAGACCCAGCTTCTCCGAAACCAGTTCCTGATCGGCGCGACCGCGTTCATCCTCGCCTACACCACGCCCGACGACATCCCCCTCTTCCTCTCGGAGATCTATGCCCAGGGCCAGCGACGACTCGGCGCGGACCTCGGGGCAGTCGCACAGGTCGTGCAGGCGAAGGACAGCGTGGCGAAGGAACAGCGATGGGCCGACGCCGTGGCGCTGATCGAGAAAGGGATCGAGCGGGAGGAGCGCGCGCTGCGCTCGGTGGCGTCGCTCACCCGCGGCTCGGCCGGAAACCCGGCCCTCGTCGGGGAATACGTGACACGGGTGAAAGCCTACGGGTCCGAGATGCTCGCCGCCGCCGGTACGATGTTCCGCGCCGCCCACGGTTCCGAACCGTCGCTCCCGCCTCCGGACTCCCTCACCACCGCGGCGATGGCGAAGGTCCCGGCAAACGTTTCCCCCCTCGGTGATTATTTCAAAAAACGCGGAGAGGCGCAGTTCACGGTGAAGCTCCACTCGCTGATGCGGGACGAGGTCTACAATTTCGTCGACGGGAAGCGGTCGTACTATGAAATCTATCGTGCGGTGCGCGCGGAGCAACTCGTCGCCGGCAGCTGGTACTACGGGAGTGTGACGCTCGCCGATGTCGTTCGCCAGCTCGACGGGGCCGTCGAAGCCGGAGCGCTCACCCTTCGCTGAGATCCCGATGAAACCGAAGAGCATGAAAAAGGAAGCGGGCGACGGCCTGAGGGTCGTCTGGGAGGGGGGCCACGAAAGCCTTTACCCCCTGACCCTGTTGCGCGACACCTGCCCCTGCGCGTCGTGCGCCGGCGAGACCGTCCTCCTGCGGACCTACACTCCACCCCCTCCCGACCTCCTGACACCAGGGAGATATGACCTGCAGAACATCCGGCTGGTGGGCGCCTATGCGGCGCAGATGTACTGGGGAGACGGCCACAACACCGGCATCTATTCGTGGCAGAGGCTCCTCGCGCTTTGTCCCTGTCCCGAGCACGCGGGCGCTGCGGGCTGAGACGTTCCGGCGGGCCGCGACCATCCATTCACAGGTGAGACGATGATAATACCTGGATTACCACTCACGCAATCCCGCCCCGGGACTGTTCTCAGGGCCGCGGCCCTTCTGGCTCTGGCCCTGGCGATCGGCGCGGCCGGTTGTGCGCCGCAACAGCCGTCGATCGACCCCGCCCTCCACGCGAAGGATATACGCGAGTGGCAGGAGAACCTCGAAAAAAAACTCACCACCGACAGGGGATGGCTGACGCTGGCCGGCCTGGGGTGGCTCAAGCAGGGGGAAAACCGGGTCGGGAGCGATTCCGCGAATTCCGTTGTGACCCCTCCCGGCACGGCCCCCGCGTACCTCGGATCGATTTTCCTCAAGGGCGATTCGATGGTCTTTCGCGCGGCGAACGGGGTTGATGTAACGAATGGCGGCGAGCTTGTGCGGGAAATCCGCCTGGAATCCGATGCTGCCCCGTCGCCGACCGAACTCCGGCACGGGACGCTTCTATTATACGTCATCGATCGCGGCGGAGAACTGGGAGTCCGGATCAAGGACAGCAGGAACCCCGCACTCCTGAACTTTAAAGGACTCGATTTCTTTCCCGTCGACCCGAAATACCGGTTCAACGCGAAATTCCATCCGTACGACATCCCGAAGATCCTGGAACTTCCGACCCAGGCGGGGACGATCCAAAAAGACCTCTGCCCGGGCGCCATCGGGTTCTCGTTCGAGGGCGTCGAGTACAGGCTCGACGCGGTGATCGAGAAGGGCTCCGAGGACAAGCTCTTCATCATGTTCGCCGATGGGACGAGCGGGAAGGAAACGTATTCCGTCGGGCGCCAGCTCTACACCGCCCTGCCCGACAGCAACAACGATGTCGTCCTGGATTTCAACAGGGCATACAACTGGCCCTGCGTCTTTACGGTGTTCGCGACCTGCCCCCTCACTCCCAGGCAGAACGTCATTACCGGGCGGATCGAAGCGGGCGAAAAAATGTATCACGACGGGGTTCATTAATCCGGGCGGGCCAGGCGGCCCGCCGATCATACACTCAGAGAAAGGCACCACACCATGAGATTCATCAATCACTGCAATCGCATCAATCGCTGCAATCGTAGCATGCGCAGCCTGCTCACGGGCCTCCTCGCGCTCCTCGCGACCGGCCTCATTTCGGCACAGCCATCGCTCGAGCGTCCCAGGACGAGCCCGGGCGCCTCGGTCGCCCAAAAGGTCGGGGTCTCCGAGATCGTCGTCAAATATCACAGGCCCGGCGTCAAGGGCCGGCAGATCTGGGGGGCGCTGGTGCCCTACGACCAGCCGTGGAGGACCGGCGCCAACGAGGTCTCGACGATTTCCTTCACCGACGGAGTCAGCATCGAAGGCAAGCCGCTCGCCGCCGGGACGTACGGCCTGTTCACCATCCCCCGAGCGGCCTCCTGGACGGTCATCTTCAGCAGCAACACCGAGACGTGGGGTACGGACTACGATTCCAGCAAGGACGTCCTGAAGGTGGAGGTGACCCCGCGCCCTTCGGAAATGACCGAGTGGATGCTGTTCTCGTTCAGCGGGATCTCTGACACCGGCGCGACGCTCGAACTCCGCTGGGAGAAGCTTGCCGTCCCGGTGCGCATCGGGGTCCCGACGGTCGACATCGTCCTCAACAATGCCCGGAAGGAATTCTCCGCCGGCGCCGACACCGGCCGGTGGCAGATGCTCCGGCAGGCGGCCGGGTACGCCGTCGCGCAGAACGTCCATCTCGACGAGGCGCTCATCTGGATCGACCGCTCGATCGCAGTGAAGAGCACCCTCCAGAGCCTCTGCATCAAATCAGACATCCTGGCGCTCACCGGTGATGTGGCCGGCGCCGCGACCGCGCTCGACCAGGCCGTCGCCGCCGGGAAGGAATCCGATGCGGCGTCGTACGCCCTGACGCTCCGACGGGATAACCGGCCCGGACGCGCGGTGGAGATGCTCGAGAGATTTGCTGCGAAGAACGGCGGGTCGTGGACTGTCTCGCGCGAACTCGGTGAATCGTTCGACGCCGCCGGGGACCACGCGAAGGCACTGGACCACCTGAACGCGGCCGCGGAAAAAGCTCCCGGCGACGCTGAGAAGAAAGAGATCGCCGACCTGATCAAAACCATCAACGAACGGAAATAACCTCGTGGCCGACGAAAAGATCATTTTTTCCATGGTGGGGATCGGAAAGGTCGTCCCACCGAACAGGCAGGTCCTCAAGGACATCTATCTCTCGTTTTTCTATGGGGCGAAGATCGGCGTGCTTGGCCTTAACGGGGCCGGGAAGAGCACCCTCCTGAAAATCATTGCCGGCATCGACACCGACTTCCTCGGGACGATCAGCTCCCAGAAGGGGATCACATTCGGGTACCTCTCCCAGGAACCGGCGCTCGACGCCTCCAAGACCGTCCGCGAGATCGTCGAGGAGGGCGCGGCGGAGACGGTCTCCCTCCTGAAGGAATACGAATTGGTGAGCGCGAAATTTTCCGAACCCGACGCCGATTTCGACGAGCTCCTCAAGAAACAGGCTGCGCTCCAGGAAAAGATCGATCACCTCGGCGCGTGGGACATCGGGAGCCGGCTCGAGCAGGCGATGGACGCGCTGCGCTGTCCCCTCCCCGACACGCCGGTGTCGGTGATCTCCGGCGGCGAACGGAGGCGGGTGGCGCTTTGCCGGCTGCTGCTGAAAGAACCGGACGTGCTCCTGCTCGACGAACCGACGAACCACCTCGACGCCGAGTCGGTGATGTGGCTCGAGGATCACCTCTCCCGGTACAAGGGGACGGTGATCGCGGTGACCCACGATCGGTACTTCCTCGACAATGTGGCGGGCTGGATCCTCGAGCTCGATCGTGGCGAGGGCATCCCCTTCAAGGGGAACTACTCATCGTGGCTCGAGCAGAAAGCGGGGAGGCTCGCGATCGAGGAGAAGCAGGAGTCGAAACGGCAACGCTCGATGCAGCGGGAATTGGAGTGGGTGCGAACGAACCCGAAAGGGCGCCACGCCAAGAGCAAGGCGCGCATCTCGGCCTACGAAAAGATGGTGGAGTCGGCGACCGAGCAGAGGGAGGACGAGGTCGAGATCTACATTCCGCCGGGGCCGCGCCTCGGCGACACCGTCATCAGGGCCGAGGGGGTGACGAAGGGGTACGGCGACCTCGTGCTCTACGAAAACCTGAGCTTCGACCTCCCCGCGGGCGGGATCATCGGCATCATCGGGCCGAACGGCGCGGGAAAAACCACCCTCTTCCGGATGATCACCGGTTCCGAAACGCCCGACGTCGGAAAAATCGTCGTCGGCGACACCGTGAAGTTCGCCTACATCGACCAGTCGAGGCCCCTCGACCCCGACAAGTCGATCTGGCAGGAGATCAGCGGCGGCGAGGATGTGCTGATGATGGGAAAACGGGAGGTGAACTCGAGGGCGTACGTTGCGAGGTTCAATTTCAGCGGGACCGATCAGCAGAAAAGGGTCGGGTCGCTCTCCGGCGGGGAGCGCAACCGCGTCCATCTCGCCAAGGTCCTGAAGGAAGGCGCCAACGTCCTGCTGCTCGACGAACCGACCAACGACCTGGACGTCAACACGCTCAGGGCGCTCGAAGAGGCCCTCGTGAGTTTCGCGGGATGCGCCGTGGTGATCTCCCACGACCGCTGGTTCCTCGACAGGATCGCGACGCACATCCTCGCGTTCGAGGACGAAGGACAGGTTTCCTGGTTCGAGGGGAACTTCTCGGAGTACGAGGAGCGGCGCCACAAACTGCTCGGATCGGCCGCAGACAATCCGCACCGGATGCGGTACAAAAAACTGGTCAGATAACGGGCCACCCGGCCGTTTGACGACGCCCTCCGTGGTTCCTCCCCCCCCATCATTAGAGGTGAATCCTGAGGTTGACCTGCACGCCGCTCCCGCCTGCACCCAGGTCCGGGCCGACATCGAAGTCGTAGAGCTCGGCCCCGACATAGGCGTCGACGACGTTCAGAAAATAGAGGAGGCCCAGGTACCAGGCAAAGCTGTCCCGCTGGTCCTTGTACGCTTCACGGAGCGTGAGGAGTTGGTTGTCACCGTTGGGGGGCGAGTCCACCAGACTCTGGTTGTACTCGTCACGGTATTGTTTGTAGAGTTTGTTGTTCGAAGTCCACTCGTAGATCCAGTAGCCGCCGAGGCCCCAGATCACCGGAACCTTCCAGTAATTCCCGGTATATACCTGCCCCGCTCCCGGGAGCGCCGCTGAGAGTCCGATCGCCGTCCAGGAGGATTTCGGGCTCCGGGGCTTCCAGGCGGAATCAGGTGTGAGGGTGTCGGTAGTCTGGAATCCGGGATGGAAAAAATCGGCGGCGGAGGAGGAAATGAATACGGGAACCGCCGGGTCGACGGAGCCCTCAGAAGGCGTACGGTGCGTGGGGGGCTGTACGGACCCGGTGGCGACCGGGGCGATGTGAGCCTGTGGACCCTGCGGCCGCGCCGCGGAGAGGGGTAGAAAGAGGAGGGTCAGGAGGATCGCCGCACGGGGAATCCCTCCCGGGTCACACAATGGCGATCACCTCGATTTCCACCCTTACGTCCATCGGGAGCCTCGCGACCTCGACCGTCGAGCGCGCCGGGGCGTGGGTCCCAAAGAACTCGGCGTACACGGCGTTCATCCCCGCAAACTCGTTCATGTCCTTGAGGAAGACGGTGGTCTTGACCACCTTCCCGGGCGACGAGCCCGCCGCCTTCAGGATCTCCCCCACGTTCGCGAGGGCTCTGCGGGTCTGCGCCGCGATGTCGGCGCCGTCGATCTTGCCGGTCGCGGGGTCGATGGCGATCTGCCCGGCGGTGAAGACCAGGTTCCCCGAGGCGACGACGGCCTGACTGTACGGCCCGATCGGCTTCGGGGCAGAGTCGGTGCGGATGATTTTTTGCATGGCGTCTGTCATCATGTTCTGATCGATTTCAGGAGGTCGAAGAGGCGACCGAGGTCGTCGTCGGAGTAGAACTCCACCTGGATTTCCCCCCTTCCCTCCCCGTGGTGCTGGATGCGGACCCGCGTGCCGAGCACGCGCTGGAGGTGTTCCGCGAGGTCGGTGACATTGGAGTCGTACGGCCGGGAGCCCGGAGGCTTTGGTTTCGTTTTTGGGGCGGCTTTTCCCGCCTCGCGCACAAGCTTTTCGGTCTGCCGGACATTCAGGTCCTTATTCACGATCCGGTCGAAGATCCGGAGCTGCATGGTTTCCTCGGCAAGTCCCGCGAGGGCTCTCGCGTGGCCCATCGTGAGGACCCCCTTGCGCAGCGACTCCTGAATGATCACGGGGAGCCTCAGCAGTCGAAGAAAATTGACGACGGTGGTCCTGTCCTTGCTCACCTTCCTCCCGACGTCCTCCGGCGTCAACCCGACGTCGTTCATCAGCCGCTGGTAGGAGATCGCGATTTCGATCGGATTGAGGTGTTCGCGCTGGAGGTTCTCGATCAGGGCAAGTTCGAGCATCTCCTCGCGCGTATTGACTTCGATGACGTAGGCGGGGATCGTCTTCAGGCCTATCTCGGTCGCGGCCCGGATGCGCCGTTCGCCGGAGATCAGTTCGTACTTTCCGTCCTCGGCGAGCCGGACCGTCACAGCCTGAATCACGCCCTTCTGTCGGATCGATTCCTTCAGTTCGTCCAGGGCCTGGGGGTCGAAGTCGGCGCGGGGCTGGAGGGGATTCGGACGGATCCTGGAGATTTCGAGCCGGGTGGTGCCGCCGCCCTCGGTCGGGACGGCCGCGGCGGCGCGTTCGCCGGGGGCGGTCGTCGGTCGGAGCAACTCCTGCGCCGGCTCCGGCTCCGCGGGGCGGATCAGCGCGGAGAGCCCCCTGCCGAGCCCGCGGTTAGGTTTCGACATGATTGACAACTCCCGTCGCAGGTATCGCGGATTTTTGCCGTGAGAGGAATTCCCTCGCCAGATCCATATAGTTGCGCGCGCCGCTCGACACCGCTTCGTAGAGCAACACCGGCTTCCCGTAGCTCGGCGCCTCGCTCAGGCGGACGTTTCTGCTGATGATGGTCGAGTAAACCTTGGCACCGAAAAACTTTCGTACTTCCTCGACGATTTGGTTCGAGAGTCGGAGGCGGCCGTCGAACATCGTCATCAGGACCCCTTCGATCTCGAGGCGTGCGTTGAGGTTTTTCTGGACGATGTTCACGGTGTTCAGCAGCTGGCCGAGCCCTTCGAGCGCGTAGTATTCACACTGCACGGGGATGAGGACCGAATCAGCCGCAACCAGCCCGTTGAGCGTCAGGAGGCCGAGCGACGGCGGGCAGTCGATGAAGATGTAATCGTAGTTGTTCCTGATCTTTTCGACGATCCCGGACACCACGAATTCCCTGCGGGGCACGTCAACGAGCTCCACTTCGGCGCCAACGAGATTGATGGTGGAGGGGAGTACGGAGAGAAAGGGCATCTCGGTCCTGATCACGGCCTCCGCTGGATCGAGACCGTTGACGAGGACCTCATAGATGTTCTTTTCGAGCGTCCGCGGGTCGACTCCCAGGCCGCTGGTCGAGTTCGCCTGGGGGTCCATGTCGATCAGGAGCGTGGGGCATTCGGCCACGGCGACACCGGCGGCGAGATTGATCGCCGTCGTGGTCTTCCCGACCCCTCCCTTCTGGTTCGCTATGGCGACGATTCTTCCCATGGGTTACATCGAGACCGCCAGGACCATCGCGCAGAGGCCGAGCAGGACGCTCATCGTCCGGAACTGCCGGAGGCGGTGGAGAATGAGAACTCCGGTTTCAGCGTCGGCCGTCCCCAGCCGCTCAAGGAGCCGGGCGATGCCGAACGCGTAGAACACCAGGAGCACGAATGTGAGCTGTTTGAAACCGAGTAGCATCGACCACGACGACCGGTACTCGAGCCATACGAACCGGGGATCGAGGAGCATGAGGATGATGCCGGTGACCAGCATCGACCAGGCGCACATCCACGCGAACCCGGCAAACCTCCTCCCGAGGACGACGGACATCTCCGAGGCCTCCTCCCCCTCGTGGCGGACGACCGGTAACATCACGGCGTTCTGGAATACCAGGCCGCCGATCCACACCGTGGCTGCGGCCACGTGCATCACGCGACACGCCCAAACTAGGAAGTCCAAGTCGGTCGCCTCCGGAACGGACGGTGCAATATAGAATAAATCAGGTGATAAATCAACGAATCCCGGGGGTGATCAGCCACGGGTGGCCGGCGGCGGTGTGGGCGTTGGGGACTCGATGACGGCGGCGGCCGGGCCATTGACATTCCTGAAAACGAGCCAGGCGGGGATGAGGAGGGCGATGTCCTCGAGCACCTTTCCCCATCCCACGGGCGTGGCGTCCGCCCCGGCGAAGCAGCCGCAATTGATGTTGAGGCCGCGGAGCACGGCTGCAGAGATGGCCACGACGAAGAGGGCGAGGAGGGCGCCGAGGAGCGCCGACGAAGCTCGCGCGTAGCACCCCGCGACCAGGAAGAGTCCGCACGAGAGTTCGACCCAGGGGATGACGATGGCCGCCGCGTTCACGACGAAGAGCGGGAGCAATTCGTAGGCTTCGATCGACACCGCGAACGATTCTGGCGCCGCGATCTTCGGCACCGCCGCGACGATGAAGACCATTCCGAGCGACACCCGTGAGGCCAGCAGAAGGTATCTGTTCGAGAGAAATGCCGGCGCCTTCATCATTCCTTCCCTCCACCTGAAGCCGGTAGGCCAGCCGCGGACCACCCGTCCCATCCGTCGTCGTAGAGGAGCATGTTGCTGAAGCCGAAGGCGCCGAGGAACTCCGCGAGATCCCGGCCATAGGGACAGTGCGGGTTGCTGCAGTAGATGACCAGGAGGGTGTCGCGGGGGAGGTCGGCAATCCGCTCGACCCACGTGTCGGGTTCCATCGAGTAGAGGTTCTGAGCCCCGGAGATATGTCCTTCTTCGTATTCCGACGGGGTACGCGCGTCGAGGATCATCCCCCGCCGCTCGGCGACCACGCGCTTCATCTGATCGAGGCTAATAACGCGGAAGACCGCCTGTCCCGACGTCTCCGCCGCCACCGCCGCCGCGAGCGGGGCACGGGAGAGCGTGTCCGCCGGGACGCCGAAGATTTCGGCGTCGTCGACCGCGACTTTCACCGGCGCCACGCGGACGAGCGGTACGCCTTCGGGTGAAAACGCGTTATAGGTAAACCCCGATACGACCGCCACCGCGAGGACGGTCGCGATCTCTTTTCCCAAAGACATTTGCTTCATCGTCCGTTCAGTTGAATATCAGTTGAAGACTTCCGCCTTGTTGATCCGCGAACCCCTCAGGAATTCGCCGACCGGGAGGGGCTTCTTCCCCTCCTGCTGGATTTCCGTCAGGAACAGGGAGCCATCTCCGCACGAGACCGCCAGTTCCCCATCCGTACCGACGACCGTCCCGGGTGGTGCCGACGAGGTCCCCGGCGCGACCCGCGACCGGAACACCTTGAGAAGCGTGTCCCCCCGATGAAAGAACGCCCCCGGTTTGGGGGAGAGCCCCCTGATGAAATCGTGCACGCGGCGGACTCCCATCGACCAGTCGATACGGCAGTCTCCGTGGAAGATTTTCGGCGCTCCGCTTGCGAGCGCCGGGTCCTGCGCTCTAGGTTCCACCTGTTTCGACCCGATCAGCCTCACGGTCTCAAGGACGACGCCCGCGCCGAGCTCCGAGAGCCGGTCGCGCAGTTCTCCGGCAGTCTCTTCCTCGCCGATCAGTGTCCTCTCCTGGAGTATTACCTTACCGGTATCGATCCCCTCCTCGAGGAAAAACGTCGTCACACCCGTCTCCTTCTCGCCCCGGATGATCGCCCAGTTGATCGGGGCGGCCCCGCGGTACGCCGGAAGCATCGACGCGTGGAGGTTGATCGACCCGAACGAGGGAATGGTGAACACCGCGGGGGGCAGGATCCTGAACGCCACGACGACGAACAGTTCCGGGCGGAGCTTCTTCAGCGTATCGATGAACCACGGGTCCTTCAGCGACGACGGCTGAAGGACGGGCAGTCCCTGTTCGGCGGCGAACGTCTTGACTGCGGATTGGCCTAGCTTCCTCCCGCGGCCCGCCGGTTTATCGGGGACGGTCACGACCGCCTCGATGCCGTACTGTTTCGCCAGGAGGAGCCGGAGCGGGGGGATACCGAACCCCGTCGTACCCATGAACACGATCCTCATCTGCGGTCAGACCATCTCGTTCTGGGCCGTCACGATCGGGTAGTCGACCTCGACCTCGCCCTTCTCGATCCTCCGGAGTTGTTCCGCGTGCTCTTCCTTTCGGGCCGTGGAGAGATGGTCCACGAAGAGGACGCCGTCGAGGTGATCTATTTCGTGCAGGAGGACCCTCGCGAGGAGGCCCGAGGCGGTGAGTTCGTATTCGTCGAAGTTCGCATCCCTGTATCGCAGGACAATCGTTTCGCTCCGCTCGACGTCGTCGCGAACCTCGGGTATGCTGAGGCAACCTTCTTCCATCGTCCAGCGCCCCTTCTGATCGAGGACCTCCGGATTGATCACCGTCAGCGGCCGCAGGTCTTCATATCCATCCATCCCGGCCAGATCCACGACGAGGATACGGTGGATGCTCCCCACCTGGGTGGCGGCAAGGCCGATCCCCTGCGCCTTGTGCATGGTCTCGAACATGTTGAGCGCCAGTCGAAGGACGTCATCACCCGCCGCGTCCACCGGTTTCGCTTTCTTCCTGAGGACGGGCGCGCCGTATGTATAGATGGGAAGCAGGGACATTGGGACAAATACCTCTTCCAATATAAACAGGGCGAGCGGAAAATCAAAGCTGCGGCGGGCTCCCCGGGGATTCGACGGGGGAGCCGGAGTTCGACATTCGTGCGGGATGGGATCGATGGAGTGCGAGGGCCCCCGGTTGAGGGTCCCGCGTTAACCGAGGTATGCCCGCAGTTGCTTGCTCCGGGAGGCGTGGCGGAGCCGGCGGATCGCCTTCTCCTTGATCTGGCGGACGCGTTCGCGTGTGAGCTGGAATTTTTCCCCGATTTCCTCGAGCGTGAGGGAATGTTCCCGCCCGAGTCCGAAGTAGAGTCGGATGACCTCCGCTTCCCTCTCGGTGAGCGTTCCGAGGGCACGTTCCACCTCCTTGCTCAAGGATTCCTTGATGAGGGCATGGTCGGGGAGCGGCGTGCGTTCGTCCTGGATCACATCCAGGAGCCGGTTATCCTCCCCCTGCGCGAACGGGGCGTCCATCGAAAGGTGCCGCCCGGAGATCTTCAGCGTGTCGGCCACCTCGAAGAGCGACATGTCGAGCTCCTCGGCGAGCTCGCTCGCGCTCGGTTCGCGCTCGAACTCCTGCTCGAGGGTGCTGAATGCCTTCCCGATCTTGTTGAGCGCCCCGACGCGGTTGAGCGGGAGCCTCACAATCCTCGACTGTTCGGCGAGCGCCTGGAGGATCGACTGCCGGATCCACCACACCGCGTACGAGATGAACTTGAACCCACGGGTTTCGTCGAATCGCTTCGCGGCCTTGATGAGTCCCAGGTTCCCTTCGTTGATGAGGTCGCCGAGTGAGAGCCCCTGGTTCTGGTACTGCTTGGCCACGCTCACCACAAACCGGAGGTTGGCCTTGGTCAGCTTCTCGAGCGCCTTCTGGTCGCCCTTCTTGATCCGCCGGGCGAGGTCGATCTCCTCTTCGGGATCGAGGAGATCCACCTTTCCGATCTCCTGGAGGTACTTGTCCAGGGACTGGCTCTCGCGGTTCGTGTACTGCTTATTGACCTTTGCCATTCATCACCTTTTTTTCGCGGCCCGCCACGGCGGAACCACGCGTAATTTCCTGTAGGGTCCGAATTTCCGGATCCGGTCCGTCACCAGGGGAAGCCGGGCCTCGATGCAAATCCCGGCGATCAGTGCGCTCAGCGGGAGACCGTCCGCGCCAAAATTCGGGAGCCGCGCGAATTTCGGGGCGTTCCTCCCGTTCATCCCCAGAATCTTCACGGCCGAGAGGACGTCCTCCACCGCCCGCCTCTCGCGCGCCGACTTCGCGTCGCGAAAGAGTTCCATCGCGTTGAACACCGTCGTGTAGCAGAACCACGTCCTGAGCGCGACACGCAGCGCGGTGGGTTCGCCGGGGTTCGCCCCGAGGTGCGCCGTGAAGAGGCCGGTGTCGAGCACAGCCTTCCTGGTTTTCAACGCCCGCCCGCGGGTGGCCGGCGCTTGAGCGTCCCCTTCACCACGAATGCGCCCTGAGCGGCAAGACACTTCCGGATGATGGCGGCCGGTTCGGCCTGGAGGGCTGCGATCTCCGCCACCTCGCGGTCATCGACCGGGATATTCAAACTCCCCGGGGCCGCCGGGGAAAGTCGCACATCGACAGTCCGGCCCGCGCCATACCCGGGGGCAAGCGCCGCCGGGACGACGATCACACCGTCGCGCGTGATCCTGGTCCGAAAATGGAAATGGGAGTCTTCGCCGTTCATTGATTGCTGGGGATGCCGGACGGTGATGGTTCTCTGAAAAAGACGCCGCCCTGCGGCCGGATACTCGCCAACCGGCGGGGCCAGAGATTGCCTACGCGAAAACTTCCTTTTCGTTACACTTGCACACCTGCACCCTGCGATGGCCGAAACGGATGCTTCCCGCCTTGGACGGCTCGGAAATGACGTGGAGGATCGGTTGCTTGATCGCTCCGCACTTGGGACATTTCTTTCCGGGCTGGGAGGCGGCCTTGGTGGCCTTATCTGCGAATGTCTGTTGCTTTGCCATGGCTCATTGCTCCTGGATTATAAATTGATGTTAAAAAACCCGGACCGTGTTCCCGCCGGCCTCGCTCGCACGGTTCAAAACGGCGATGGTGTTCCCCACCAGCTCTTCCTTCCGCATCCCCTCGAGGACCCCTGAGACTCCGGCGCTGATGGTCACCGAAAAACTCTTTTCGCCGATGGTGATCACACTGCCGGCGATGTTCTTCCTGATCTTTTCCGCCCAGAGGTAGGCGTCACTGGAGGTCGTGCCCGCGAGGAGCACGCCGAAGCGGTTCGTCTCGATCCTGCCGACGACGTCGTAACCGCGCACGCACGAATGGACGAGCCGCGAGACGGTGAGCACCACCCGCTCGAACCCCTCGTCGCCGTAGCGTTCGACGATCTCCTTCTGCTTGTCGACCGTCAAGTGGAGCAGCGAGAGCTCGCTCCCGGTGTCATCGGCCCGTTGGATCTCCTCGTCGAGCCGCTGCGTGAAATACTTCTTCGAGTAGAGTCCCGTCAGCGCGTCGACGACCACGTACTCATTGATGACGTCGTTCATGAAGAGCAGCTCGATGGCGGAGCCGATGTTCTCGGTCAGGCGGTAGAGCATCTCGATGTCCTGTCGCGAAAAATTGTACCGATCGGCGCTCTCCAGACTGACCGCTCCGTAACACTTGTTGAGGGAGCTGATCGGCACCGAGAGGAACGACCCGTGTCCGGACACCTTCTCGCCAGGGTAGTAGCGGGGCGATGTGACGGTTTCCAGGTCCTCGACCAGCGAGTGGATGTTGTTGCGGATCGTCCGGCCGGTGATGCTGCCGGCGATGTCGATCACCTGGTCGGCCGCTATGAACGGCGCCTGGCCCCTGCTGGTGACCCTCTTGGCAACCCAGTTGTGCTTGTGCTCGTCGTAGAGAACGACCGAGAGGTGGTCCCAGCCGATCATCTTCGTGATCTCGTCCGAGAGCGACTGCACGATGGTGGCGAGGGCGAAATTACCCCTGATCTTCTCCTGCATCCTTCGGATCGAGCGGAGCAGTTCCGCATTGAGGAGGAGGTCGTACTTGTCGTTGTAACTCTTGATCAGCGCGGAGACAAGCTTGGTGGCGTGCCCCAGTATGGCGACGGTTTCCTCGCCGAAATCGTCCTCCGCCACGCTGTCGACGGCGATCACGGCGACCGGGTGTCCTGAGTCCCGGGGGTCGCTGGATTTTGAGTAAAACACCGGCACGCCGACGAACGATTTGATCCCCTCCGGGCCGGTGTAGTACGGGAAAAGCTCGGACTGCGAATCAGGGTTGATCTCAGAGAGGAGTTCGGGTTTCCCCGAGGTCGCAACCCTGCTGACGATGTCGTGCCCGATCGGGAACCTGCGCGCGGAAAAGAAATTCAGGCTGTCGCTGATCTTGGTCTCCAGCACCATCTGCTGTTTTTCCCGGTTCGCCCAGAAGAACGAGACGGTGTGGGCGAAGAGCACTTCCTTCACCACGCCGAGCAGCTTCACGAGCAGGAAGTCGAACTCGGTCCGCGGCTCAGTCTCCCCCTTGAAGATTTCCGAATCGACGTCGAAGAAGTCCGATACTTCGTATTCCCTGTGCGGCGCAGCTTCCCCACAGAGGGCAGCGGCCATCGCCGGCGAGGTCACCGGAGTCCCGTGCCTCACGACCGGTTCACTCACGAATTCCGACCCGACCTCCGCCGCGGGCTCCTGCGTCGGCTCCGGCGTCTCCACGATCTCCACATCATACCTGCCGCTTCTCTCTGACTTCAGATCGTCGAATATCAGTTTTTTCATTCCGTCGTTTTCTGTTTGTGAGTCAAACAGTGAGCTCGAAAAACCGCCGCCGTGCGGATCCTCCGCGTGCCTGCGGCGCTGCAGGACGTACATGATGACCGCGGATCCGATCAGCACGAGAAGACAGATGATGCGGATGAAAAGGTAGTCGAGAAGAATCCCACTGACCACGGCGACGACACCCCCCGCAAGGGCGATGACTTCGCTGGCCCGGAATTCCCTCAGGAGAGGGTAAATTTTTTCTTTGAGAGAGGTTATAGTGATCAAAAGGATAAAATTCTTTTAATACTTCGCACCAAAGTGTCCAAATTTAACCAAATAGGTATTAAAAGTCAACGAAATGTATGTGAAATCCGATTATTTTGAACACCGGGTCGCTCACCCTGCCGGAGCTCCACAGGACCCTCCGGCGCCGAATCGTTCCGGGTCGATACCGGCTCCGGGGCACATCCTCTGTACCCACGAATGCCGAATCGAATAATTCTGCCTAATTGTCAATAAAATCAACGAATTGGCTCAATTCCGATTATATTTTGACTTTATGTCACCTTTTCCTTATCTTTAATCTTCGACCCGCGGACCTGCGGATCCTCAATCAAAAGCGTGGAAAGGCGGCATCGGGACGTTGAAAAAGGTCTACATCGAAACATACGGTTGCCAGATGAACGTCTCCGATTCGGAGATCGTCCTTGGGTTGCTTAACGAATCCGGGACGGTGATGACCGATGACATCACGACGGCGGACGTCATTCTCGTGAATACCTGCAGCATCCGTGAGAACGCGGAGAAGCGTATCTATGGCAGGCTCGGGTATTTCAAGGAGATTAAATCGAAACGACCCGAAATCATCATCGGGCTCCTCGGTTGCATGGCGGAGCGACTCAGGGAACAGGTGACGGGGAAGCAGGCCAGGGGCGTCGGACAGATCGTCGATCTGATCGTCGGGCCGGACGAATACCGGAAGGTGCCCGAACTCCTCAACAAGGCCTGGCACGGTGAGAAGGGCGTCGCGGTGCGGCTCTCGCGCGTCGAGACGTACGACGACCTGATCCCGCTCCGGACCGGGGGTGTCAGCGCCTGGATCTCGATCATGCGGGGTTGCGACAAATTCTGTTCATTCTGCGTCGTCCCCTTCACGCGCGGCCGGGAGCGGAGCCGGACGCTGGCGGGTGTCGTGGCCGAAGTCGACGCCCTGGCCGGGCGCGGCTTCCGCGAGGTGACGCTGCTCGGACAGAACGTCAATTCCTGGTCGGACGGCGGGCACGATTTCGCAGACCTGCTCGACGCCGTCGCGGCCATCGACCAGCGGATGAGAATAAGGTTCACCACCTCGCACCCGCAGGACATGAGCGCCCGGCTCATCGAGACGATCGCGCGGCGCGACAACGTCTGCAAATACGTCCACCTCCCGATCCAGTCGGGTTCCGACCGGATCCTCGGCCTGATGAACCGGACCTACGACAGCGCCCATTACCTCTCGCTGATCGCCCGGCTCCGCGACGCCGTCCCGGACGTCTCGCTTTCCACCGACATCATCGTCGGGTTCCCCACCGAATCGGACGACGACCACCGGCGGACGGTGGAACTGATGGAGGGGGTCGGGTACGACGGAGCTTTCATGTTCAAGTACTCCCCGCGCGAGAATACCCCTGCGTACTTGATGACGGACGACGTGGGCGACGACGTCAAGGTCGAACGGATCAACGAGATCATTGCGATGCAGAACCGCTTTTCGCTCGAAAAAAACCTGCGGCTGGTCGGTTCGACGCCCGTGGTCCTCGTCGAGGGCCCCAGCAAAAAATCAGACGCCGAGATGCAGGGCCGCACTGACGGAAACAGGATAGTCATTTTCAGAGGTGATACGGGACTCGTCGGGCAGACCGTGCCTGTCCGGATCGTCCGGGCGAATTCCGCGACCCTCTTCGGCGAACAGGCCGGGGCTTGGCCCACGGCGCAGCACCCGATTCACGAAACCCGCGTGGCACACGACACCCGGCATACCATTGAGGCAACGAGATGAACCAACCCACGACCCATTCGGTGCGAGCGCGTCTCTGCCGCCCGTCGATCTTCATACGACTCGCCGTGACGGCGTTGTTCGTCCTTGCCGCCAGTTCCGCGCTGATCGCACAGGGCGCTGACGATGCGGCGATCCGCGAAGTGGTCGCCCGGCTCGACAGGGGCGAGACCGAGGCGGTCAAACAACAGCTCCCCGAGCTGGTCGCGAAGTACCAGAACCACCCCGGCATTCTCTTCGTGCAGGCCCGCGTGGCCACCGATGGCGTCGAGTCGGCAAAGCTGTACCAGGGCGTCCTCGACAATTATCCGGCGAGCGAGTGGGCGGACGACGCCCTCTTCAACCTCTACCAGTACTATTACGCGATGGGGCTCTACAAGACGGCGGAACTCAAGATGCAGCAGCTCCGGAAGGATTATCCCAACAGCGAGCACTTCGCGGCGAAATCGGCCGCGCCTGCCCCGGTCGATACGGCGCTCACACCGGACCTGCCGTCCACCCCCCCGCCGGTCGCGGCGGACACGCTGAAGGCCGTGCCTCCCCAAGCCCAACCGGCATCCGGCCCGATGCCCTACACCCTCCAGACCGGCGCATTCTCAACCTCAGAAAACGCCCGGAAACAGAAGGCCTGGTTCGAGGAACTCGGCTACAGCGCCGAGATCACCAACCGGGTTCGCAGCGGCAAGAGCCTCTACCTCGTCTGGGTCGGAAGCTTCGCGAACGCCGCTGAGGCGCGGAAGGTCCTCGCGGACATTCAGTCCCGGTACAACATCACCCCGATCGTCGTGGAACGCTGAGACAGATGGACAGGGAAGAATTCCAGAAAACCCACGGCATCATCGGGAACTCGGTCGAGATCCGCGAGATCGTCGACGTCATCCTCCAGGTGGCCCCTACCGACATCACCGTCCTGGTGACCGGCGAGAGCGGCACCGGGAAGGAGGTCATCGCCAAGGCGATCCACTCGGCGAGCCGCCGGGGTGCGAAGCCGATGATCTCGGTGAACGCCGGGGCGATCCCCGAGGGCATCATCGAGAGCGAGCTCTTCGGCCACGAGAAGGGGTCCTTCACCGGAGCGGGCGACACGCGCAAGGGCTACTTCGAGATCGCCGACGACGGCACGGTCTTCCTCGACGAGATCGGGGAACTACCCGTCGGGCTCCAGGTGAAGTTCCTCAGGGTCCTCGAGAACGGCGAATTCCTCCGGGTCGGATCCTCGACCCCCCGCAAGGTCGATGTGAGGGTCATCGCCGCGACCAACAAGGACCTGGAGTCCGAAGTGCGCCATGGAAATTTCCGCGCGGACCTCTTCTACCGGCTCCGGTCGGTCAACATCCGGATTCCCCCGCTGCGGGAGCGGCGCGACGACATCCCGCATTTCTTCCGCGAGTTCGCCCGCCAGATCGCCGCGAAGAACAACATCACCTTCGCAGGCATCACCGACGAAGCGATGGATCTCCTGAAGAACTACCACTGGCCGGGAAACGTCAGGGAATTGCGCAACGCCGTCGAGAGCCTCATCGTGATCGAACGGGGCCGCCTGGTCGACGGTTCCACCATCAGGAAGTACCTTCGGGACTTCCGAGACGAGGAACGTCCGCGGCACCTGCCCGTCTTCACCAACAAGACCCCGGAGCAGGCCGAGCGTGAACTGCTGTACCGTGCGCTCCTCGAGATGAAGAACGACATCATGGACATCAAATTGCTCCTCGAGAACCGGCACGTTCCCCTGGCCGGCGATGCGCCCGCCTACCTCGAGGCAAAGGTCGATCACGAAACCTCCGCCGGCCCCGACAGGGTGATGTCGCTCGACGAGGTGGAGAAGCGGATGATCATCGGGGCCCTCGACCGCTTTTCGGGCAACCGCCGGCTCGCGTCGCGCGCCCTCGATATCAGCGAGCGGACCCTTTACCGCAAAATTAAAGAGTACGGACTCGATTGACCACGACCCTGCGCATCGCTTCTGCGTGTTTCGCGCTCGCCCTGGCCGCCGGCCTCGCGGGCTGCTCCTATTCGTTCACCGGATCGTCCGTCCCGGCGCACCTGAAGTCGATCCACATCGGGCTCTTCGACGACCTGACCAACTCCGGCGAACCGGCGGTCCGGGAAGACGTGACGAACAGGCTGATCGAGCGGTTCCGCCAGGACAACAGCCTCGACGTCACCGACGTTTCGGGGGCCGACTGCGGTCTCGAGGGGTCTATTTCCTCATTCACCGATCTGCCGACGGTCGTCGCCGCAGGTGAGGCGGTCGAGAAGGCCCGGATCACCATCGGCGTGCACGCCATCTTCAGAGACCAGAAACTGAAGAAAACCGTCTACGACAAGACGTTTACGGCCTGGGGAGAGTACGACATCGGCGCGGATCCCGCCATCCGGAAGGAGGCCGTCACCGCCGCCATCGAGAAGCTGACCGAGGACATCCTCCTGGAGACGGTTTCCGGTTGGTAAACAGGTAATATTTTCATAACTTGGCTTCCCTCATGCAGGACGTCATCATCGGGACATACTTCTTCTCGCTCACCGTCCTCTTCCTCTTCGGATCGAGCGGGTTTTTCATGATTTACAATTACCTGAAGTACCGGAACAAGCATTCCGCCGTCCCGGAACCGCTCGATCGCGTCCCGGTCGTAACGATCCAGCTTCCCGTCTACAACGAACTCTACGTCGTCGGCAGGTTGATCGATGTGGTCTGCGGGATGGACTACCCGAAGGACCGGCTCGAGATCCAGGTTCTCGACGATTCGACCGATGAGACCGTCGACATCGTTGCCGAGCGGGTGGCCTTCTACACTGAGTGCGGACACAGGATCCATCACCTCCGCCGGAACGATCGCACCGGGTACAAGGCGGGGGCGCTCAGGAAGGGCCTCGAGACAGCGACCGGAGAATTCGTCGCGATTTTCGACGCCGATTTCATTCCGAACCGCGATTTCCTCAAGAAGACTCTTCCCTGGTTTTCCGATCCGAAGATCGGCCTGGTCCAGACACGGTGGGAGCACATCAACGCGGACTACTCGTTCCTGACCCGCGTACAGGCGATGGCACTCGACGGCCATTTCGTCATCGAACAGCAGGTGCGGAACAAGGCCGGCCACTTCATCAATTTCAACGGGACGGCAGGCATCTGGAGGACTTCGTGCATCTTCGATGCCGGGAACTGGGAGTCGGATACGCTCACCGAGGACCTCGACCTGAGCTACCGCGCCCAGCTGCGCGGCTGGAAATTCAAGTTCCTTCGCGACGTGACATCCCCGTCGGAGCTGCCGTCGGAGATCAACTCGCTGAAGGCGCAGCAGCACCGCTGGACCAAGGGCGCCGTGGAGACGGCGAGGAAGATCCTCCCCCGGGTATGGAAATCGGACATCCCCGTCAGCCGGAAGATCCACTCCACCCTCCACCTGACCGGAAACGTGGTCTTCCCGTTCATCCTGATGGCCTCGATTCTGAACGTGCCGCTGATTTTCATCAAGCACCAGGGAGGCTACGAGACCTACTTCGACATCATGGGCGTCTTCGTCTTCGCATTCCTCGGTTCGTTCCTCTTCTACCTCTATTCCCAGAAGGAAGTGTACGCCGACTGGCACAAGCGGATGCTCCTCTTCCCGCTGTTCATGGCGGGCAGCATGGGCCTCGCGGTGAACAACACGAAGGCGGTGATCGAGGGGATACTGAAACGCAAATCGGAATTCGTGCGGACTCCTAAATACTCCGTGATCATGAAGAAGGACCGCTGGACCGACAAAAAATACGCCACGGCGCGCGTCAAGCCGACCGTCATCATCGAGGCGGCGATGACCCTCTACTGCGCCTTCGGGGTGGTGGCGTCGATCTACTACGTCGAGCTTGCGGCAGTTCCCTTCCAGCTCCTCTTTACCGCCGGGTTCGGCCTGGTGTCCTGGATGTCGATCAAGCACGTCCTGGATGCGAGGAGGCCCGACCGAAACGCGCCGCCGGCCGACGGCCAGGACGCGCCGGTCCATCCCGAAGACCTTCCGAAGAAGGCGACGGTCACGGCCGGATGACACCCGGGACGCAGACACGGGAGCTCGATCTTCACCTCTCGGTCAACCCCGCATCCCCCCTCTTCGCGCGACTCGCCGAAGCCCTCATTTGGAACGGCGAACTTTCAAGGGCCGAACGCCTCTGCGAGAAGGGCCTTGAACTCTACCCTTCGTATCCCACGGGACGATTGATCTATGCGCGATGCCTCGCGGCCCGCGGCCGGTACGACGGGGCCCTCGCAGCGCTCGGCGAAGTGCTCACGTGCTATCCCGGAAACATCGCGCTCTGGCAGCTGCAGGAAGACTGGCGGGAGCTCGCAGGACAGGGACATGACGAGGTCCCGGACGATGCCGCTCAGTTCACCGACCTGCCGACCCCCGTCGCGGTCGTGACTGAGGCACCTGAGACTGCTGAGGTCGCCGTCGTCGTCGTCGAGGCGCCGTCGGATCCACAGGATGCATCGCCGGCCCTGGTGCCTGAGACAGGCATTGAAGCGGAACCGAACCCCGTCGACACCCCCGCAACCGATTACCGCGTCGACCAGATCCTGAGCGGCGCCGAAGTCGCCGCGCCGATGATGGTCCCCTCGATCCACAACCGGCCCGTCCCGCTGCTTCAGCCGGTCCCTCTCTCCTGGAAACCGGGTGGCTTCATCCAGGCCAACAGGATCGTGAGCCGCACGCTGGCGGAAATCTATGCAAGCCAGGGGGCGATCGGCGAGGCGGTCGAGACGTACCGCCTGCTACTGGACAAGATGCCCGAACGAAGGGAGATGCTCGAGGGAAGACTGAGGGAGCTGGAGGACCGGCTGCGGAGCGAGGCCGGCGGACGCCGGACCGGCCTGGAATGACGAAGCCCCGACCGAAAGGCCGGGGCTTCGTGTTTTGGTACCGATGCGGGAGACAGTTACTTCATCGAATTGACAAACCTGGTGAGCCGCGACTTCTTATTGGCGGCGTTGTTCTTATGGATGATCCCCTTGGCGGCAAGCTGGTCGAGCAGCTTGTTGATCTTGGTCAGGGCGGTTACGGCCTCGTCCTTACCCTTCGCGACCCGAACCTTTTTGACCGCGGTGTTCATCTTGGACTTATACGATTTGTTCCGGCTGCGATGTTTGACGGCTTTTCTCGCCTGTCGCTCCGCCGATAAATGTCTGGCCATTGAATTTTAGTTGAAGGTTGTTCCTTGAAATTCGACGATTTTTGACGGGTCAATATACAAAGAATATCCACGCCGCGCAATGTGGTTCGGCCCAGCCGGCCCAGCCGGCCCAGCCGGCCAAATCGGCCCGTAGCGCAGGCCGGCCTTAGAACAAGTTATAGCTCAATCCGAGGGAAATGCCCTCCCTCAACTGCACCTGATGGCTCACCACGTCGTCGTAGATCAGCTCGAATTCAAACATCGCCGAGAGGTACGAGTTGATCTTTCCCGTCAGCTTGTTCTTGTTGTTGACGATCGGGTGATCCATGTCGCTGAACGGCTCGAACACCGCGAGCTGTGACGTGAAGAGGACGTTCTCCATCACCACCCACTCGATGTCGGACACCGATTCGATGCCGCCGTTCACACTAGTTTTCTCGATCTCGCCGGTCTTCGGATCGTCGGCGTAATTAAATGACGAGTATTCGTCGGTGATGACCTCCCTCAGGCCCACGCCCAACCTCGTGCGAACCTCGGGCATCGGCTGGTAACGGATGCCGACCGCCTGCGTGAAGTACGCCGGGTCGAGGAATTTCGACACGGCGGTCGCGACGTCGTTGGCGTCATACTGGTAGCCGGTGGTGAACTGGCTCTTGAACGTCGCCGAAGCGTACGGGTTCAACTTCTCGGCAACCACGTAGGTAAAGACGCTCGCGATGTCGATCACGTCGTCGGTCTTGCGCAACTCCTTGTTCCCGAGGCGGGCCTGGCCGTAGGCGAGCCTGTACTGATTTTCCCAGAGCACCATATCCTCCGTCATCGTCGCCTTTCCATCCAGGGAGAGGGTGTATGCCAGCGAGTTCTCGCCCCCCTTCGTCCAGTTCTTGTACGAGACCTGGGTGAGGCTCAGGCCCGAGACCAGGGAGTGCTTCCAGCCGTACTCCGGAGGCGGTTTGGCCGTCGTATCCTGAGCATACGACGCGACGGATGTGGAGAGAAGGAGGATGGTGATGAAACGAACGGCGTTTTGCATGGATACGTCCCCGTGGTGTTGGTCAGCGTTGGATGTGATCCCCGGGCGGTCGCCGCAGGGCGTCGTGATTTACCTTGTGATTGCGGCCGTGCAGTGTCCGCAACGCTTCGCGCCGATCGGGACGGCCATCAGACATTCCGGACAATCCCTGGTGGTCGGGGCGGCCGGAGCGGCCTCCTCCGTTTTCTGAACCTTGTTGACCCCCCTGATGAGCAGGAAAATCGCAAAGGCGACGATGACGAAATTGATGACGGTGTTGAGGAAAATGCCGTACTTGATGAGGACGGCGGGGCCCTCCGGCGTGGCCCCCTTCAACGTAAAGGCGAACGAGCTGAAGTCGATCCCGCCGAGCAGGATGCCGATCGGCGGCATGATGATGTCGGCGACGAGCGAGGAGACGATGCCCCCGAATGAGGCGCCAATGATGATGCCGACCGCCATGTCGAGGACGTTTCCCCGCATCACGAATTTCTTGAACTCCTGGACCATTGACATACCGTTCTCCTCTTTCGTGGGTGATGGTGGAAGCGCTATACGAGGGAACAATGTAGAAAATCCGTCGGCGCAATTCAAGTCTCCGGCCGCCGCGGGCCTGACGCCCCGCTGGTGATTCCCCGCCGGCGACGCCCCGCACCGTGATTCCCGGCGAGCCCGCTTGCCTTTGACCGCCGGCCGAAGTATATTTCTGCCGACTACCGTTAGGGGTGTCCCGCCGAGACAGGAGGGACTGAGAGCATACCCTTCAGAACCTGATCTGGATCATGCCAGCGTAGGAAAACGGAACGAGCCATCTCTCACCGTTTTTCCGGCGCGCCCCGGGGAAACGGTTTTTTATTGCCATCACCTCGGATAGCCCCGAAGGCCTCAATGACGGTTCGATTACTCTTCCTCCTCACACTCGCCGCCTGCGCCGCGGATGGGTTCTCCCAGTCCGAGCCGGCGGAAGGGCGGGATACCCTCTACTATCTGAAGGGCGTCACCATCAGCCCGATCACCGCCGCCGGACGAAATTCTCCCGTCACCTGGTCAGAGCTCGACGGGACCGATATCCTGGATCGGTATTCCGTGCAGGACATCCCCGTGCTGATTTCGGACCTGCCCTCTGCGACGACCTACTCCGAAAACGGCAACGGGATCGGGTACAACTACCTGACCCTTCGGGGGTTCGACCAGCGCCGGATCTCGGTGACCATCAACGGCGTGCCGCAGAACGATCCAGAGGACCACAACGTCTACTGGATCGATTTCCCCGACCTCGCCGCGAACCTCTCCGGCATCCACGTCCAGCGGGGCGCCGGGAGCGCGTTCTACGGCCCGGCCGCCATCGGCGGATCGGTGAACCTGGTAGCGAACCCGTTCCGTGATAACCCCGGCATCTCGCTCGAGATGATGTACGGTTTCCAGGAGTTCGGTGGAACTGACTCGCGCGTGGTCCTCAACACGAGGAAGTATTCGCTCGCCGTGAATTCCGGCCCCGTCGGGGGGAAGTACCTCTTCTACGGGCGGCTCTCGACGATGCGCAGCGGCGGATACCGGGACAACTCCTGGGTGGAGATGAAATCATACTTCCTGGGCGCCGTAAGGACCGATGAGACGATGACGGCGCAGGTCCACCTCTTCGGGGGCCCGATCGGCGACGGACTCGCCTACTACGGCATCCCAAAATTCGCCGGCGCCGACCCCGATCTCCGGAGGGAAAATCTCTCGTACTGGGAAACCGACACTTCGGGGACCGGCTACTCGACCAAACTCCCGAGACGCGTCCAGGAGATCGAGAATTTCTCCCAGCCCCACGCCGAACTCCTGCACGAATGGCGGATCGACAAGGAGCTGACGCTGTCGAACACCCTCTTCTACTATACGGGCGACGGCTTCTTCGACTACGACGCCTCGTGGGCGGACACCTCCCTCCTCAGGATCGGCTATTCCTGGGGAATACCGGCAGACGCCAATCCGACGAACACGCTCGTCAGGGCTTACGTCGGAAACCGGCAGGCGGGCTGGATACCACGACTGACAATCGGCTCGGGAGTCCACGACCTGACGGTCGGCGCCGAGGCGCGGATCCACCGCTCCACGCACTGGGGAAAGATCCAATACGCGGAGAATCTCCCCGCCGGGTACGACCCCGACTACCATTTCTACTCCTACGACGGTTCGCGTGATATCCTCTCACTGTTCGGACACGACGTGATGGATCTCGGGAATGGCTTCTCGCTGATGGCGGAGGTGCAGTTCACGTACAACAGGTATGGGATCGATGACGAAAAATACCTGGGCCACGAATTCGACGTTTCCTGGTTCTTCGTGAACCCGCGCGCCGGGGTGAGCCTCGAGATCGACGATCATTGGAAGAGCTACGTCTCGGCGGCTTACACCAGCCGCGAGCCCCGGATGCGAAACCTCTACGCGGCGGAAGACTCCTGGTTCGGCGCGACCCCGCAATTCCGCGCCGACACGACCGACGGCGCCGCCACCTACGACTTCGATTCACCGCTCGCCCGGCCGGAGCACCTCCTCGATCTCGAGGCGGGCGCGGGCTACACCGCCGGGAGCGCCTCCGTCAAGGGGAACGTCTTCTGGATGGAGTTCACCGACGAACTGGTGAAGAGCGGGCAGGTCGACATTTTCGGGCAACCGGTGACCGGGAACGCCGAGCGGTCGCGGCACGCGGGCGTCGAATTCGAGGCGTCGTACGCCGTGGGAGCGCTGGCCCTCTCGGGGAATGCGACCTTCTCCCGGAACCGGCTCATCCGGTATTCCGTCGTCGACGACGTTGGGAACAGAATTGTGCTCGACGACAACCCGGTCGCGGGCTTTCCCGATTTCCTGGCCGGCGCGCGCGCGTCGTATACGGCAGGACCGGCGGCGTTCTCCCTCGACGCGCGGCACGTCGGCGCCTTTTATACTGACAATACGGCGAACCCGGAGCGAAGGAATTCCCCCTTTTGGGTGGCCAACGCCGGCATCCTCTTGAGGCCGGAGGGAAGCCTTTCGATGTTCACGCTCAGACTGGAAGCACGAAACATCTTCAACCGGCTCTATTTCCAGAGCGGGGAGGGCGACGCGTTCTTTCCCGCCGCCGAACGGAATTTCATCGTCGGGGTCAGGGCGGAGCTTTGAGGGAGCCCCGCGTACGACTGGCGCTCGTCATCGCCAACGGCGACATCCCGTCGCGCCCGGTCCTCGGCCCCATCACCGGATCGATCCGATCGAACCGGGCCGGCCGGCCGGCCGCGAGCCTCATCGTCTGCGCGGACGGCGGAGCCCGGCACGCGAAATCCCTCGGCCTCAGACCCGATGTCATCCTGGGGGACCTCGACTCAGTCCCGGCCGGCGCGCGAGGGACCTTTCCCGGTGTACCGATCCTCAGGGACCCGGACCAGGAGAGCACCGATCTGGAGAAAGCGATCCGGTTCTGCATTAAGGCGGAATGTTCTCCGATCGTCGTCATCGGCGCCATCGGCGACCGCCTTGACCATTCGACCGGCGCCCTGGGGTGTTTCAGGAAATTCGGCCGGAAGGTTGACCTTCGCATCCTCGACCGGAGCGGGGAACTCCGGCTCCTCGCGCGAAGCGCGTCGCTCCAGGTCCGGCCCGGAGAAACGTTTTCGCTCATCCCGCTCACCCGGTGCGGCGGAATCGTCCTGAAGGGGGCACTCTATCCGTTGAAGGGTGAATCGCTCGAGGTCGGCGTGAGGGACGGAATCAGCAACAGGGCGCTGGGGACACGGCTCTCGATCCGGCACGCATCGGGCTGGCTGCTCATCTATCGGCTTCGCCGTGAGCACTCCCCTCTCACCCGACCCGACTCCCGGGCGCGAACCTCCCGCGGCGAACACGGCCCCGGTCGAGGCGCGAAAAAATGATGATCCACCTTTCGGCCGCCGACCTCGCGGTCATCGGCATCTTCTGCGCGGCGGTCCTCGTGGCCGGGTTCTCCGTGAGAAGACGCGATCGCGAAGGCGCGCTTGGGTTCCTCCTCGCCGGCAGGCCGCTCACCCTCCCGCTGTTCGTGATGACGCTCGTCGCCACCTGGTACGGCGGGATCCTGGGCGTCGGTGAATTCTCCTACCTGTACGGCGTCTCGAACTGGGTCACGCAAGGCCTCCCGTACTACGTTTTCGCCGCCCTCTTCGCCTGGTTCCTCGCCCCCAGGATACGAGCCTCCAACCTCCTGACCATACCCGACAAGCTCGAGGCGAGCTACGACCGGAAGACCGCCGTGCTCGGGTCCGCGTTGACGCTCATCCTCGTGACGCCGGCGCCCTACCTCCTGATGCTCGGGGTCCTCCTGGAGATGCTCTTCGGCTGGGGCCTCTGGGTGGGGATTGGCGCCGCTGCGGCGCTCTCCGTGTCGTATCTCTTCACCGGGGGTTTCAGGGCCGACGTCAGGACTGACGTGGTGGAATTTTTCTTCATGTTTGCGGGCTTCGGCATCATCATCCCGTTCTGCTTCGCTCAATACGGCGGGATCGATTTCCTCCGGGCGAACCTCCCGCCCCTTCATCTTACCTGGCACGGGGGGAACGAAGTCCAGTACATCCTCGTCTGGTTCTTCATCGCCCTCTGGACGTTCGTGGACCCCTCCTTCCATCAGCGCTGTTACGCGGCGAAGGACGAACGCACGGCGAGGCGGGGCATCCTCGTCTCGGTGGGCTTCTGGTTCCTGTTCGACCTGATGACGCTGACGACCGGGCTCTACGCGAGGGCGATCCTCCCGGGGCTGGCCGAACCGGTGATGGCCTACCCCCTGCTCGCCGAAACGGTCCTTCCGCCGGTCGCCAAGGGGCTCTTCTTCGCGGGGGTCCTGGCCACGATCATGTCGACGCTCAACACGATGGCGTTCGTCTCGGCGCAGACCCTCGGCCGCGATATCGTCCTGCGGCTCACGCCGGGTTGGAGGGGTGAGGGTTCGACCGGTGGGCCCGGTGAGCCCGGTGAAGTTGATGACCGGTCGGCTTTCTGGACGCGGGTGGGGCTCGTCGCGGCCCTCGCGTTGTCGATTCCGATGGCGTTGCTGATGCCGAGTGTGATCGGGATCTGGTACACCGTCGGCACCGTGACGATCCCGGGACTGATCGTCCCGATCCTCTGCGCGTACTCACGCCGCTGGAAGCTCCCGGCGCGATTCGCATTTCTTTCGATGGCGGGCGGCTGGCTCACCGCGACCGGCTGGTGGGTCACCGGACTGCTTTCCGGCGGGAGCGGGTCGCTCTTCCTGGGGGTCGAGCCGATCTATCCGGGCCTCGCGGTCAGCCTCCTGGCGGCGCTCGCGGGGCTCACACGTACAAAGCGCTCCCGAAATCCCTCCGGTGCCGTTGCGTGATCTCGTGCCCCTCGCCGAGGATCCTGAAGATCGCCAGACACGCCTTCCGCGAACCATCGTCGTCGTACGGGCGGTTGGCGCGGATGACCCCGATGAATCCTTCCAGCGCGCCGTCGTAGTCCCCCGCGAAGAAATTCGCCGCGGCCGCCAGGTACGCCGGGCGGACGGGGGTTTCCGCCGTGAGCGCGCGCCCGTCGTTCAACTCCCGAAGCCGGGCGACCGTCGATATCGTTTCAATGTCGGCGTCGAGGAGCGGCTCTTCGAGTCCCCGGATGAGTTCGACGGCGCGGGCCGTATCGGTGAGGAGTACCGCGCGGGCCAGGACGACGCGCGCTTCGGCGTTGGCCGGTTCGGAGGCGACGATCGGCTCGAGGAGTTCGGCCGCACCGGCAGAGTCGTTCAGCTCCAGCAGCGCCCTGGCCTCCGCCACCACCCTCGCCGACGGCGGCGGTATCGCCCTCCCGATCCATTCCCGGACCGCGTGTTCAGGGAGGGCGCCGGTGAATTCACCCACCGGCCTCCCACCGATGAAGAGTTTCACGTTTGGGATCGACCGGATCCCCCAGTCCGTGGCGATACGGGGATGCGCCTCGGTATCGACGGTGGCAAGCGTCCACCGTCCGTCGGCCTCGGCCGCGAGTTTCTCAAGGACCGGCCCGAGCGCCTTGCAGGGGCCGCACCACTCCGCCCAAAAATCGACGAGGACGGGGATCGAATCGCTCATCTCGATCACGTCCCGCTGAAAATCGCTGACCCGAACCACATTTTCCATCGCAGCCACCCTTTGGATAAACCTTTTTCGCCCCCCCGTGTCTAAGATACTAAAAGGAACAAAAATAAGGAGAATGCCTTGAAATCGATCATCGTGATACTCGTTGGAATAGCGGCCTTCATCGCCGTCGGATACGCGGGGCCGTTCGGAGGCCATGGCCGCGGGGATCGCGACGGACTCAGGGAACTGCTGAAGCTCGATGACGCAACCGCCGAAAAGATCGGCAAGCTCAGGGATGATCACCGGAAGGGCCAGATCGCCCTCCGCGCGAGACTCGACGGGTCACGGGTGGATTTCCGCTCCCTGATGCGCGCGGATCAACCGGATGAAAAACAGGCGATGGCGAAACAGAAGGAGATGTCGTCGATCCGGCAGGAAATCCAGGCAGCGGCGCTCGCCCACCGCTTCGCCGTCAGCAAGCTCCTCACGAGTGAACAGCGGATTGTCCTGAGGGAGCACGCCGGTGGACGGTACGGGATGGGGGATGACGACGCCCCGATGAAGCACGGCAAGCGGCACCATCGGCAGCACGGAGAGCGGATGGACGACCACGAGAAGATGGACGACGACGAGAGGGAGTAGCATTTAAGGTGGAAACCGCCGCGATCGCGCGGCCGAATCGTTCGAAGGCCGGATTCGTCGCGTACCGACGATCCGGCCTTTTCGTTCTTACCGGCTGCGGTGGAAATATTGCTTGAGGGGGGTCCAGAAGTGGTCGGTCCACCCCTTTTTATACCGGGAGGCCTGTGCTGCGGGTACGTGGGTCTGGACCATCTGGACCTCGGTCCCGTTCTCTCTCGGCACGAACCGTAGTTCGAGGAGCGACGGGGGTGCGTCCGCCGGCCATTCCGATGTTTTCCATTCCTGCACGATGCGTCGCGAGTTCTGCAGCCGGAGGAATTTTCCCGTGATGTAACCGTCGGCCAGGGAGAATCGCCCCCCCTCCCTCCGTTCGAATGTCGCACCCGCGCCGGTGAAGGCGGTGTGCGTCCGGGCGTCCACGAATGCCTGATAGACCGCAGAGGGGGCCGCGGGAATGAACTCCGACTGCCTGATGGTCACCGTACCGGTGTCCGCGGGCGGGGCCGGGTCCTTCCGCTTCGTCCTGATCGTCTTCTTCGCGGGGGTGGCCATGGGACTCTCCTGGATGAGGGCTTTTTTAGGTGATGGCATTCTGGCCGGAGCGGTGTTGCGATCCCGTTCAGGGGAGGTCGAGCAACAGGTGTTCCGCCATCCGAATGAACTTGGCTGGATACATCATTCCCCCCTTGATGACCTGCTTGTCGGTCCAGAGGATGTTCCCCGTCTCCGAATCGAGCACGAACATGTGGAGGGACGCCTGTGAAATGGCGTGATAGGCGATCTTCGAATTCGCTTCCGCTCCCGGCGCCCTGACCCCGCTGAGCTCGCCGCCGGGCGATACCTCGAAACCGCCCCCGAGGAAAATGAACACCATCCCGCCGCCGAACACCTTTCCGAGGGGGGGCATCTCCGCGAGCGCCGGATGCCCGGTGTCGTCCTCCTTCATCATCGTCAGTTTCCGGTAGAGTCCCTCCAGGAGGAATTGCACCGTGGGATCCCGGCGGATGGGTTGGTACAGGTAGAAGGGCGGGTGGAAGAACATCGTCGCGTCCTCCCCCTCGCGGTCCATCTCGCTCGAGTGCGACACCCTGGCGGTCGTGGTGGAATCCATCAACAGTCCGATCGACGACAGCAGCCTGTTGGTGACGTTATATCCCTTCGCGTCGAGGTGGTTCTGGACGAAATGGAGGAGCGTGTCGGCGGCATCCTTGTTGGCGGCAAGGTCAACCTCGGCGGTGTCGGAGTTGGTCGCCTTTAACACGAGGAAATCGGTGATGATGACGCTTTTCCCGAGCCGCGCCTTGTGCGATGGGAATTCGGGGTACGTCGATAACATTGATGAGCCGCATCCCGCCGCTGACAGGAGGCCGATTGACACCGCGAAGAGGACCGCTCGTTCAAGCATGGATGAATATAGAGAATGAGGTTGTATGAGTCAATACGGTGTCCGCCTCGTGTGCCGCACGCCACCCTCGATGCCCACCGCAGGCGGGAGCCTCGTATGTTGCCGGGAAATGAAATATTTCGTACGTTTGCCAGACTGTTTCTGATGAAAATACTCATGCTCGCGCGCGCCCTACCGGCGCACAGGAAAGGGGGAGTACCCGACCACACGTGGATGCTCGCGCGCGGGCTCGCCTCACGCGGCGTCTCCGTCCGGATACTGACGACCCGGCTGGAGGGGCGTCCGCCCCCGGACGTCCCCGTCGGGGTGGCGGTCCATTATCTCCCTAAAACCCGGCCCGACTCCTATCGGGGCGGCTGGTGGACCGTTTCGGCGGATTTCGCCACCTCCCTCCATTGCGCCGAACGGTTCGATCTCATCCACTGCCAGAGCTCCGCCGGTTACGGCATCGTCAATACCGGGGTCCATCGGAGGCTCGGCGTCCCGGCGATTGTCACCCAACACGGTACATACTACGACGAGCTCGTGACCCGATGGAAGAACGGCTTCTCTCCCGATCCCGTGACCTCCGCGAAGAACACTGCGGCGATCGCCTACATCCTCTATGTGCTCTTCCGGCGGGACAGGCCGTACCTGCGCCGCGCCGACGGGGTGATCTCCACGAGCGAGGAACAGTACCGTCTCATCTCGCGGGTCTATGGAGTTCCGGCGGAGAGGCTCCACAAGGTGTATAACGGGATGGACCTCTCGCAATTCACGCCGGCGCCGGAGAACCCCGAGGTCCGGAAGCGCCACGGCATCGCGCCCGGCTCGCCGCTCATCCTCGCGGTCGCCCGGCTGATCCGCGACAAGGGGGTCCAGAACATCCTGAACGCCCTTCCCGGTATCATCGAACGACACGGGGGCTGTCGGCTCCTGGTCGTGGGCGACGGTCCTTACCGGCCACAGCTGGAACGGCTGGCTTCGCGGCTGGGGATCGCCGGGGCCGTCGTCTTTGCGGGCGAGCGGGAACTCCACGAACTTCCGGAGTATTTCCGCGCTTGCGACATCTTCGTGAATGCCACCAACCAGCAGAACGGGTACGACCTGACGATGGTCGAGGCGATGGCGACCGGGAAACCGGTCGTCTCGAGCGACATCGGCAGCACACCCACGCTGATCGCCGACGGCACGGACGGCGTCCTCTTCCCGACGGCGGACGTTCCGGCACTGGTCCGGGCCGTGACCGGACTCCTTGCCGACAGGAATCTGAGGGAAGTGATCGGCGCCAGGGCGCGGACGAAAGCGGCGGGTCGGTTCGGGCTCGACCCGATGGTCGAGGGAACCATCGGCGTGTACGAAAAGCTCCTCGGACGATCCGGGGTCCAACCACACAGGGGGATTTCTCAATGACAGTTCCGAAACGGCCGGACGTTCCGCGCATTCCGTTCTTTGACTACCTCCGCCAGTACAGGGAGCTCTCGGCGCAACTCGACGCCGCGATCGCCAGGGTCCTGCGCTCGGGCCGGCTGGTGCTCGACCGGGAGGTCAGGTCCTTTGAGGAGGAGTTCGCGGGTTACTGCGGCGCCACGCACGGCATTGGCGTGAACTCGGGGACAGACGCCATCCAGGTGGCGCTGCGCGCCGCGGGCATTGGTGAGGGCGACGAGGTGATCACCGTCCCGAACACCTCGGTCGGCACCATCAGCGCGATCTGCTCAGCGGGCGCCCGGCCGGTGTTCACCGACGTGCTCGAGGGTAACCTCCTGATCGACCCGGACGGCATCGCCGCGAAGATCGGGCCCCGGACGAAGGCCGTGATCCCCGTGCACCTGTTCGGGCAGGCCGCGGAGATGGACCCGATCATGGCGATCGCGGAAAGACACGACCTGACGGTGATCGAGGACAGCGCGCAGTCGCACGGCGCCGAATACCACGGACGGAAGACCGGTTCGATCGGCCATGCGGGCTGCTTCAGTTTCTACCCGACGAAGAACCTCGGGGGGTTCGGCGACGGCGGGATCATCGTCACCTCCGACCCGGGGATCGCGTCGCGCGCCCGGTCGATCCGCACGTACGGATGGGAACGCCGCGACCTGAGCGTGTACGCTGGGATCAACAGCCGGCTCGACGAATTGCAGGCCGCGCTCCTGCGGGTAAAGCTCCCGCTCCTCGACGACTGGAACCAGCGCAGGTACGAGCACGCGATGCAGTATAAACAGCTCCTCGCCGGCCTGCCGCTCACCCTCCCCACCATTCCCCCGGGGATGCTGCACGTCTTCCACCTCTTCGTGGTCCGGACACAGTGGCGGGACGACCTGATGACCTATCTCGCGGGCCGGGGAATCGGCTCGCTCATCCATTACCCGATTCCACTGCACCTTCAAGGCGCATACGCGCATCTCGGGTACACCGAAGGTGCGTTCCCTGTCTCGGAGCGCGCCCAGAAGGAGATCCTCTCATTACCGCTCTACCCTGAACTGACCCGGGTGGAGCTCGAGGAAGTCTGTTCCGCCATCCGCTCGTTTTTCCTCACTGGAGCCTGAACCGGTGAGCGCTCAGCCCGACGACGCGAACCCCGGGCCGGAGCCCGGCGGTCCCCCGCGGAGGACTGACGGGGCGCACAACGTCCGGCGAGTCACCTCCGCGGTGTTCTGGAATTTCATTGGGAAGACGTTCCTCCTCGCGGTCCGCTTTGGCGAATCGGTCCTGCTCGTCCGCCTCCTTGGCCCGGAGGAGTACGGGTTGTACGGTTCCCTCGTCAACCTGGAGGCGATGGCCGTGCTCGTCATCTCGCTCGGTCTCGAGAACGCCGTCGGCAGGTTCGTTCCCCAGTTGTTCGCCGAGGGCGACACGGGCAAGATCAGGTCGCTACTGAGGCGGATCTTCCGGGTTCGGGCGCTGATGCTGGTCCCCGCCTGCGCCGCGATCGTCCTGGGCGGCGGGTACATCTCTTCGACCTTCTATCACGGTCTCCTCCCGCAGGGGCTCCTCAACGCCGTCTGCGCCCTGGTCGTGATCGTCTCCTTCCACTCGATCTTCCGGACGTTCCTCGACTCCTTCTTCGACGTCAGGTTCATCAGTATGGTGGACGCCGCAACCCAGGCGGTCTACCTCGTCCTGGCGGCCGCGCTCGTCCTCTCGGGATATGGGCTCACCGGAGTCTTCTCGGCGCTCGTCGTCTCGCAGGGCACCGCGGCGCTCATCCTCTGGAGCAGGTTCGGAACGACGCTGCGGAGGCTGCCAGCGGACGGGACGACCGCGAGCACTGTCGCGGGAAAGCGGGTGATCGAATACAGCTGGTCGCTCTACCTCTTCGGCATCCTTCTCCATGTCCTCGGAAAGGGTCTCGATGTGCTGCTCATCGGGACGATGCTCGGCGATTTGACGCAGGTCGCCTGGTACATGATCGCGTTCAACCTCGCCTACTATTCGCTCAGCGTGATGGACATCGCCGTCTCGGCGAATTTCATCGTGTCGCTCATCGTCGAGGCGAACACCGCCGGCAACAAGGGGCTCCTCAGGAAGATCTTCACCGGTCTCTTCGAGTTCATCTACGTCTATTCCATCCCGGTCGCGGCCGGTGGACTGATCCTGGCGCCGGGGATCGTGCGGCTGGTCTACGGTGTCGGGAATGAAGGGGCGGCGGACCTGATGGTCCTGTTCTTCGTGGCGATGACGGTGGGAAAATTGAGCAGCGTGACGTCCTACTTCCTCGTGGTACTCGACCGGGAGAAGACCCTCGTGAAGGCCCGGGCCGTCTTCGGCGCGGTCAACCTGGCGCTCGCACTTTTTCTCATCCCCCGGTGGGGGGCGCTCGGCGCCGTTGTGACGACGTCCGTCGTCATGGTCGCGATCACACTCTTCGAGGCGCTCCTGATCAGGAAGATCCTGGCGCCGCGGTACAGCCCGGGATTTCTCCTGAAAACGCTGATCGCGGCCGGGGTGATGGCCCTCGCCGTGGGTATGGGGTATCGCGTATGGGACGGCCCGGCAGGAGTGGTGTTGCCGGCGTTGATTGCGGCGGGATTGCTCGTCTACCTCGCGGGAATCAGGATGCTTCGGCCGTTCTCACCGGAAGTGACCGACCTGCTTTCGCAGACGGAGTACCCGTTCCGATCGACGGTCCTGAAACTCCTCGCGATCACGCCCCGGCCGCCTGTTGATAGAGCCGCCTGAGCATCCGGGCGGTTTCGGTGTTTCGATCCGCGAGGTCATCCGTCGCGCGTCGTTTCGGCCGGCCGACTGCGGCCACGTTGAACGCGCAGGTGATGGCGTGGTTGAGCAATTCCCAGGAGCTCGGCTCAAACGGGAAGAGTCCGTCGGCAGGGGACGTTCGGGTGACCGACAAGCGCGAGACCACCGACGGAATCCCCGATCCCGCGAACTCCCTCGCGATCACGCCGCTGAGTCCCCCGGGCGAAGGATCGACGACGATCGACGCCCGCCCGATCGCCTCAGACACCTCTCCGGCGATCCTCCGGGCATTCCCCCTCTCCCACCAAAGGAATGTCACCCGCTCGTTGAGCGCGGCACGTTTCGCGCATTCACGGGCGTAGGGCGTGTCGCTCCCCACCGCCACCACGACGGCGTCGGCGTTGATTTTTTCCATCGCGAAAAGGAATCGCAGCACGTTCCACTCAGGCGCTACCTCGTCGCAGAACGCAACGGCGAGATTGCCGAAGCTCTTTTCATCGGACGAGGATCGGCTCCCCTGAACCGTGGTGTCCGTGGAGACGGTGCCGGGTACGATGAGCATCTTGTTGGCGGGGATACCGGCAATACGGCGGAGGGCCATTTCCTCGAAGCCTGAATCCGCCACCACCTTCACGGCGGAAGCGGCGATTTCTGAGGCGATCCCGAAATCCCGCACGGCACGGCTCCGGTGGCCGCTCAACCAACCCGCGAACCGGGCGACGCCGGACGGGTGGGAGGGGATCATCGGGCTGTACACGAACGGGATACCGGCAGCGCGGAGCTCATCCGATACCCGAAGCAACGAGATCGATGTCCCTGACAGGTGGGCGATGATCGGTCCGCCGTCCGGAGTCGGGGGGGTGCGGCTCGTAAACGCTCCGCTCTGTTCCGGGTCGACCTCCGTGAAGCTCACAACGACGTCACCCCCGGCGACAGTCGTCGTCGCGGAGGTGACGTCGACTTCGGCCAACGTCCCGGCGATTGGTAATATTCCGCCGACCGGATAATGGTGCCGGAGACCGAAGAACCCGTGGACTTCAGGGAGTGCCGATATCAGGAGGATGTGCACGGTGCGCGGGATCTCAGGTGGTTGAGAACAGGCGGTCGAGCAGGGCCGGAAGTTCAGACTTCCGCCGTTCGAGCGGGAAGAGCCCGGCGATCCGCAAATGCGCCTGCTCTCCTCGAGCCGGAGGGGCCGCAAGCGCGAGCCTGAGAGCTTCGACCAGGGCCGGGGCATCCCCGGCTGGCGCGATGTATCCCGTCTCGCCGACGGCGTGCCGGCTCCCGCCCGCGTCGGTCGCGACCGGAATGCAGCCACAGAGCATCGCCTCGCAGAGCGCGTTCGGGAGTCCCTCGCGGCGGGACGGCTGGCAGTAGACCTTCGCCTTGCTGTAGTGCCCGCGCAGTTCGTCCCTCGCCACGGCCGGAAGGAATGTCACGTTCGGCGGGGGCCGGAGCGACGCCACGAACCGGACGTCGACACCGATGACAGTCACCGGGACCTCCGGCATCCGACGCGCCGCTTCGACGAGCACGTCGATTCCCTTGACGCCGAGCCTCGGCAGATCCGATACGGCGGCGACGCAGAGTACCCCCGGCGTCCGATCCCCTCCCGCGGGGGTCCAACGTTGGGGGTCGTACCCCGTCGGAAGGTGGCGGATGTTCCCACCGTCATAACCGGCCAGGCGGATCGCGTCTTCCCTGAGCGTCTCGGAGACGACGAGGACGAGGTCTGCCGAGCGCAGGGCGCGACGGGCGAGCGACGATTTCCAGGGGCTGATCCAGAGGCCGTATCCCGTCGCGCGATCGTCGGCGACATCCACGCCGCCGAGGACGATCACGCTCCGGCGGCCGAGGAGCCCGGCGAGCAGGACGGCCGCGGCTCCGTAGACGGAGAGGAACCAGCAGTAGACGATGTCGGTGGCGAGGACACCCGTCAGGGCGTGAACGAGGGCCACCACCCCGTGCCCCGTCGCCCTGCGTACGTCGTACCGGGTGGCAAGGATCGCGGCGTCCTCCGCGATATACGACGCGTCGAAGGCGGAAACCAGGAGCACTCTGCGAGGTGGTCCGGCGTTCATCCGGTCAATCTCCCCCGCGCCCTAAGTTCGAGCAGCTTCAGGGTTTCCCGCGCCGCGTCGTCCCAGTCGAACGTCGTCGCCCAACGGCAGGCCTCCGCCTGGAGTCGCTCGCGCAGGCCAGGGTCCCCGAGCAGCAGCGAGATCTTTTCCGCCAGGTCGTCGATGTTTCCGTACTCATAGAGCATCCCGGTCTCACCATCCCTCACCGCGTCCCTCAAGCCCGGGACGTCGGCGGCGACCACCAGCGTACCGCAGGCGTTCGCTTCGATGACGGTCAGTCCCCACCCCTCCTTCGACGAGCTGTTCACGGCGAACCAGACCTGCTGGAGAAGTTCGACCTTCGTGGCCTCATCCACGAAACCGGCGAAGCGCACGGAATCGCCGAGTCCGAGCGACGCGGCGTGTTTTTCAAGGGCGGGCCGGTGGTCACCCTCCCCGACGATGACGGCGCGGAGCACAGGTCCGGAAGGTTGCGCGTTCCGAAGCTGCGCCAACGCCTCGAGAATCTGTTCCACCGACTTGTACTTCTTCAGGCGGCCGAAGTATCCGATGAATGGTGTCGTACTCCTCGCCACCCCCGTCGTGCGGTGGACGCTCTGGTCGACACAGTAATTGATGACCTTCACGAGATCCGCGCTGAACCCCTTCTCCATCAGTTCCTGGCGAGTGCTGGGCGAACCCACGATGAACGGGATCGCCCTCCGGCGGCAGAGTGCGAATCCCAGCTTCTCCATCAGGTAGACGTACATCGCAAGAGGCCAGGCTGCCTCCAGGAAGATGCTCCTGCCGAAGAGATGGTGGGTGACGACCAGCAATGGCCGGTCGACGTAGAGGGGCGTGAAAAACGGGATCTTGTTCATGTCGTCGATCACGAGGTCAAACCGCTGGCGCCGGAACCGGGAAAACCAGGCCAGGGGGACACGAAAATTGAAGAGGTACCGTCCCCCCTCGCGGATGACGCGGATGCCGCCGATGGTCTCTTCCGGCGCGGCGCCTGGAAAGGTTGAGCAGTAGAGCGTCACCTCGTGTCCCATCCGGGCGACCCGCGAGAATATTTCGTGGAGGTGCACCTCGGCGCCACCGGCGAGCGGGTTCCGGATGTCCTGCCAGTTAAAAACGAGGATGCGCATGTCGTCGGGCGTAAAAAGAAAAACCGGGGACCCCGTCCGTTCGTCGTGAGGTCGAACGTGACCGGGACCCCGGTAATGTGAAAATCTGGCAGCTCACGGGATCGGGCTCAACCGGGCTTGTTCGTGTCCCTCCCCGCGGAATCCATCAGGCCCCTGTACATCCCGATCCTGCGGCCGATCTCCGGATCGTTCGGGTATTCCTTCAACAGCCCCTCCAACAGCTTGATCGCCGGGGCGTACTGCTTCCGGGCGTCATAGATTTCGAGGAGGAGCTGGTAAGCCTCATTCTTCGCCCTGGGGTCGGCCGGGATTGCGGCGAGGATTTCATTGCATTTCTCTTCGACCCGCGTCCGGTAGAGATTCACCCTGAGTGTGTCGTCGATGCTCTCGTGCAGCCGCATCATGTAGACCATGTACCTCCAATCGAGCACCGGGATCACGTCGATCGGAAGGGTCTCGTCCATCTGCTGCATGATCGAACGCGCCTTCTCTTTGTTGTTCTCCGTGCGCGCGGCGTGGTCCGCCAGCTGCATAAACCCGGCGCGGTAGTTGAGCGCCATCCTCTGCTGGTTCTCGTTATAGAACACTTCGGGGTTGTTCAACCCACGGTAGAGGAACCCATTCTGCGGCCCGGTCGATGGGACGACGTTCTTCGCCAGGACGTTCTCGGACATCGTCCTGATGTCGATGGCCAGGCCTGAGGCGTCGGTACGGATCGGCTTGAGTTCGTAGGCCTGCCCTGTCATCCAGAGGTAGTTGTCCAACCCGATCTTGGAATCGGGCGAGCAGGTGACCGCGAAGTAGATCGGCCGTTCCCATTTGTTCGTCGTGATGATGTCCCGGACCATGATGTCCTGAACCCTCAGCACCTTCAGGTCCTTCTGGAAGTCGATGCCGTTGAGGGAATAACGGATCTTTCCGTCCCGGAGGACCGACGAATCGAGCCGAACCGGCACCGGCATCTGCGCCTCGGTCTCGGCCAGGAACCGTCGCGTCACGTCGGCCGGTACCGGGAGGTCGATCTGTCTCGGTTTCCACTGCCTCGGCGTGATCGCCGCGATCTGCTGGTCGGAGAGGGAGATCGGCACCTTCTTCGCCCCGTGCGGTTCGCTATGCTTCATCTCGTGGATGTACCAGTCGGTGTTCACGAGACTCAGGTTGACCACCCTGACGTCTCGGCGGACCCCTTCGACGTCCTGAAGGTACCAGACCGGGAAGGTGTCGTTGTCGCCGTTCGTGAAGAGGATGGCGTCCTTCTTGCAGGACTGGAGCATGTTGTAGGAGTAGTCCCAGGCCACGTAGTTCTGGCTCCGGTCGTGCTCGAACCAGTTGATCTTGACGAGGTTGATCGGGACCGCGGCTGTGAAGACGGCCAGCGTCCCGGTGGCGGCAAGGCGGTACGCCTGCGGGCTCTTCAGGTATGTGCGGATGTATTCGATCAGCCCGAAGACGCCGAAACCGATCCAGAGCGCCCACACGTAGTAGGCCCCCCCGTAGAAATAGTCCCTCTCCCGCGGCTGAGGCTCCTGCTGGTTCTGGTAGAGCGCGAGGACCACCCCCATGATCAGGAACATCGTAAAAAAAGTAAGCGCGAGCCTCGAGTCCTTCCTGAAGTGGTAGAAGATGCCGAAGATCCCGAGCAGGAGCGGAATGCCGTACGTCCTGCTCCAGTCCACCCCGGCGTCCTGGAAGCTCCCCTTCTGACCGACGAAGTTCCAGAGCATGTACCGGATGAACATATGGTCGATCTGGTACCTCCACATGAAGTCGCCGTCGCTCGTGTAATCGCGGCGCGTCGCCTCGTGCATCCCCTCGCGCGAGTGTCTGCGGGGGAAGAGTTTTTCCCTGAACGCCTGGAGATTGTTATCGTAGCTGTCGCCTTTCAGCAACGGCGTGTCGCCGTACTGCTCGCGGCCGAGGTACGCCGTGAGCCCGGCCAGATCCACCGGGCGGTTTTCGTTCATCGGCATGTTGGGCACGTTCGCCCGCATGAGCACGACAGTATACGTCGTGTAACCGAGGACGATCAGCAGGAACGAGAGGCAGGCGATGTGCAACACCTTCTGGTTGCGCCCAATCGATTTCCAGGCATACCAGAACGCGGCGAGGATCATGGCGACGGGCACGATGGGGAGCAGGTCGCTCTCGACGTTTCCGAGCACCGGGAGCTTCGCGTCGCCGTCGAGCATCGACGGCAGGATCTGCACCACCCCCGGGTACACCACGAAGAATATCCCGAGCGCGATCGCCCCGAAGCGGATGGCGGTCTGCGTATTCACGTCGTACAAACGGAAATAGACCAGCATCATCACCACCAGGAGCGCCAGCACGCCGAGCAGGTGGACGCCGACCGAAAGTCCGACCAGGTAGGCGATCATCATCAGGTACCGCTCACTGTGGGGCTCGTCGGCCCGCTCCCACCAGCGGAGCGCCAGCCAGACGATGATGGCGACGAAGAACATTCCGAGGCTGTACACTTCCGCCTCGATTGAATTGTCCCAGGAGGACGTGCTGAAACTCATCGCGAAGGCGCCGAGGGCGGCGGACCCGTAGACCATCATCCGGTCGAACGTCCCCGAGACCTCTCCGCGCATCCTCGTCATCAGCTTCACGGCGACGAGGTAGAGGAACATTGAGCTCAGTGCGCCTGCGACGGCGGAGATCATATGGATCCGGGCCGCAAAATCGTCGAAGAAGGGAACCATCGAAACGACCTTTCCCACCAGGAGGAAGAGCGGCGCGCCGGGGGGATGCGGCACCTGGAGCAATTTCGCCGCCGCGAGGAATTCGCCGACGTCCCAGAAGACGACGGTGACTGAAAGGGTCCTGATGTAGACTGCCAGCGTCACCACGAACACCAGTGCCGCCATCAGCCGGTTGATCATCTTATCCGTCATTTTTCCCTTTTATTGCTTGAAATGAGGGCTAAATATAGAAGAAAACGCGACCAAATCCAAGGTCGTCAGGAGGGATTGGCGTCGGTGATGACGCGGGCGCACACCTCATCGCAGACCATCATCCCCGCCCGGGTCAGCCGGAGCGTACCGGAATCGAGTATGGCCAGCCGGTTGGACTGCAGTTCCGAGATCAACGGCCCCGACGACCGGATGATATCGTTTCCGGTCTCCCTTCGGAGCGCGTCGAGGTCGAGCCGTCCCGTGCGCAGGCCCAGCATCACCCTCTCCTCGAAGAGTTCCCGCTCACCGAGCGACTCTTCGCCGGCGATGGGGAGAATGCCAGCGGAAAGCTTCTCGATGTAGGTGCTGATGTTTGCGATGTTCCACCAGCGGCGGGGCGAGCGGAAGGAATGCGCCGACGGACCGAACCCGATGTACTCACGGTGTTCCCAGTAGGTCAGGTTGTGTCGGCACCGGTGTCCGGGAAGGGCGTAAGCCGATACCTCGTATTGCTCATAGCCGGCGTCGCCGAGCCGCTGCATTGTCTGCTCGTAGAGCCCGGCCTCGTCCTCGCCGGGGACGGGGGTGAGCTGCTTCGACCGCAGCAGGCGGATGAGCGGTGTCCCCTCTTCGTAGATCAGGCAGTAGGCGGAAATGTGCTGGGGTCCGAGGGCGAGGGCGTCGGAGAGCGTCGCGTCCCACCGGTCGGCGGTTTGGCCCGGGAGGGCGAAGATCAGGTCGACGTTCAGGCTGGTGAACCCGACGTCGAAGGCGTCCCTCACGCACCGGCGCGCCGTCTCTGCGTCGTGGATGCGGGTCAGGAACTTCAACTCGTCGGCGTGGAACGACTGGATGCCGACGCTCAGCCGGTTGACCCCGGCGGCGAGCATCCCCTTCAGCTTCGCGCGGTCGACGGTCCCGGGGTTCGTCTCGAGCGTCACCTCGGCGTCGTCGGTGACGATGAACTGCTCGCGCAGCATTCCGAGCAATTCCCCGACGACAGAGGGGTCGAGGAGCGAGGGCGTCCCGCCGCCGAAGAAGATCGAATCGAAACGGGTCGCGCCTGACGCGCCGCCGGGTCGGCCGGATCGGTCGAATCGGCCGTGCGTCGCCCCGACGATTGCGATTTCACGGCGGAGCGAATCGAGGAAGGCGTCCATCGTCCCGAGCGACTCGATCGAGTAGAAGTCGCAGTAGAGGCACTTATGGTCGCAGTACGGTATGTGGAGGTAGAGGCCTGGCATTGTTCTGATTCGTCCTGTTCGATTACTCGACCAGCGTTCCGATCCTGTCCCAGCGGACCGAGCCGTCGTCGTCGAGCGACCAATAGACCATCACGGCCTCTCCGACGACCCGCGATGCGGGTATGTACCCCCACGTCCTGGAATCGAGGCTCACCGGATGGTTGTCGCCCAGGACCAGGATGTAATCGTGCTCGACCGTATAGGAGACCGCCGGCGAGCCGTCGACCGTGATCGCCCCTCCTTCCTCGTGACCGACCGAGTGCCCCTCCATCTCGATGAAGCCGCTCCAGAGCGCGCATCCGGCCGAGTCGAGGAGGATGGTGTCGCCCTTTCGCGGGATGGTGCGTGGGCGTCCGTCCCCGGAAAGCATCCCTCCGTCGCCAATCCCTGCGGCCGCGTTGATGCCGTTGACCAGAAGATCGCCGTCGTGGAACACGACCGTGTCTCCTGGGGCGGCGACGCACCGCTTGAGGATGAGAGGGCGATTTTTGCCTGCCACGCCTGTCTCGCCTGTCTCATCTGCGTCTCGCGAGCTTCCCTCGATTCCGTCAGGGAGCGTGAACGCCACCACCTCTCCGCGGCCAGGCGTGCGGAACGAGAGGAACCCGGGGGAGTAGCCGGTTTTATCGAGGAGGAGAAAATCGCCGGCGAGGATGGCCGGCGCCATCGAACGGCCCGGTACGGCGACCGCATCGAGCACGAAGATTTTCAGCGTGACCGCAAGGAGGACGACGATGATGAGTATCCTGGCGTACTGGAAAGCGCCGGCCCGTGTCGTCATCGCCGGCCTGGTCCGTTCACCTCACCAGCGATCCGAACCGTCCGAACCGGATCGAGGCGAGCTTCGACGAAAACTTCGACATGGGGAGGTCCGGGTTCCAGGACCAGTAAACGATCAGCGGGGTGCCAATGATGTCCTGCTTGGGGATGAATCCCCAGAACCTGCTGTCGAGGCTGTTGTCACGGTTGTCGCCCATCCCGAAGACGTAATCCCGTTCCACGACGTAGCTGTCGGCCTTCTTGCCGTCGACGTAAACGTCGCCGTCGACCCTGTCCGCCTCGTGCCCTTCGCGCTGGATGAACACTTCCCAGTCGGTGAAATTCGACGCATTCAACGCGATCACGTCGCCCTCTTTCGGGACCCGGACCGGGCCATAACTGTCCTCGTTCCAGGGCGCCCCGGCGGGGAAGATGCGCGGGTCGTGCCATTCCGATGGCCGGATCGAGGAGTAATTGAATTTGATGTTCCTCGGGTTCTGCACCGGGACACCGTTGATGTGTACGATGCGGTTCCTGACCTCGAGGGTGTCGCCGGCGACCGCGATGGCGCGCTTGAGGTAGTAGGCGAAATCCCTCGCCTGAGACTCTTCCCTCATCCCCGGGAAGATGAACACGATGACATCGCCCCGCTCCGGTTCCCAGAACGCCGGGAGCTTGAAGGCCGGGAGGCGGATGTTTGTGAAGGGGATGGTTCTTGGCGTGGTGCCTCCGAAGACGAACTTGTTGACCAGGAGGAAGTCGCCGGTCATGATTTCGTTTTCCATCGACCCGGTCGGGACCTCGAACGATGCGAGGACGAAACTGTTCAGTACGAGGAACGCTCCGACCACGATGCCCACTTCGCGGAGGAAGGCCCTGATCTTCTGTTTCGCGTCGGCCGGTGGAGGCGGGGGCTGTTTTTTCTGGTCTGCACTCTTCATCGTTGCTCCGATTCTGGTTAATCTTCTATCGCCAGGACGGCGAGGAACGCTTCCTGCGGAATTTCCACTCGTCCCACCTGTTTCATACGCTTCTTCCCCTCCTTTTGTTTCTCGAGGAGCTTGCGTTTCCGGCTGATGTCGCCGCCGTAGCACTTGGCGATGACGTTTTTGCGCATCGCCGAGATGCTGTCGCGCGCGATAACCTTGCTCCCGATGGAGGCCTGGATCACCACCTCGAACATCTGCCGCGGAATCAGCTTGCGGAGCTTCGCGCAGAGCTTCTTCCCCCATTCGTACGCTTTCTCGCGGTGCACGATGGTCGAAAGCGCGTCGACCGGCTCGGCGTTGAGGAGGATGTCGAGCTTCACCAGCTCCGACTCCCGGTACTCCAGGAAGTCGTAGTCGAGGGAGGCGTAGCCGCGCGAGGTGGACTTGAGCTTGTCGTAGAAATCGAAGATGATCTCGGAGAGCGGCAGCTCGTACTGGAGGTCCGCCCGCGTCGGGTCGATGTAGCTCGTGTTCTTGTAGACTCCGCGCCGCTCGGTGCAAAGTTTCATAATGTTGCCGATGTATTCCGAAGGGGCGATGATCTGCGCCTTGATGAACGGCTCGTCGATCCGCTCGATCTCACCGACCTCCGGCATCATGGCCGGGTTGTCCACCAGCAGCACCTGCCCGTTGAGTTTGGTCACGCGGTATTCCACATTCGGGACGGTGGTGATCAGCTCCTGCTGGTATTCGCGTTCGAGCCGCTCCTGAATGATCTCCATATGGAGCAGGCCCAGGAACCCGGCCCTGAACCCGAATCCGAGCGCGACGGACGACTCCGGTACGAAGATGAGCGAGGCGTCGTTCATCCGGAGCTTCTCGAGCGAATCCCTCAGTTCGGCGAAATCGTCGGCGTTCACCGGGTAGAGCCCGGCGAAGACCATCGGCTTGGCTTCCTTGTACCCCGGGAGCGGGCCCGGCGCGGGGTTGTTGGCGGAGGTGATCGTGTCCCCCACCTTCGTGTCGTGCACGTCCTTCGCTCCGGGGATGATGTACCCCACGTCGCCGGCCGAAAGCACGCCGGTGCGGATGCGCTTCATCTCCAGCACTCCGACCTCTTCCGCCTCGAAAGTCTTCTTCGTGGCGAAGAAATGGATCTTGTCTTTTTCCTTCACCTCACCGTCCATCACGCGGACGTAGACCACCGAGCCGCGGTAGCCGTCGAAGATGGAATCGAAGATCAGCGCCGTCATCGGGCCGGCCGGATTGCCCTTCGGCGCCGGCACCCTCGCGACGACCGCTTCGAGGATCTCCTCAACGCCAATTTTCATCTTGGCGCTCGAGAGGATGATGTCCTCCTTCTTGCAGCCGATGAGGTCCATGATCTGGTGGCTCACCTGGTCCACCATCGCGCTCGGGAGGTCCACCTTGTTGATAACCGGGATAATTTCGAGCCCGGCGTCGATGGCCAGATAGAGGTTGCTGATGGTCTGCGCCTCGACGCCCTGCGACGCGTCGACGACGAGGAGCGCCCCTTCGCACGCGGCGAGCGAGCGCGACACCTCGTACGAGAAATCGACGTGGCCGGGTGTGTCGATCAGGTTGAGCGTGAACAACTTGCCGGATTTGGCCTTGTACTCCATCCTGATCGCGTGGAGCTTGATCGTGATCCCGCGTTCCTGCTCCAGCTCCATATCGTCCAGGACCTGGTTGGTCTTCATCTCACGGGCCGTGACGGTGCCGGTGTGCTCCAGCAGCCGGTCGGCGATCGTCGACTTGCCGTGGTCGATGTGGGCGATGATGCAGAAATTGCGGATGTTTTCCATTGATTCCGGGGTTAGCGCCGTACCATCCGGCGGGAGACTCTGTATATAACAATAATCCCGCTGTATTTCGAGCGGGACTGAGGGACAATATATTAAAAATCGGGGCTATTCTCAATCTTCCGCGGGCGTGACGAAACCTTGTTTTTCTCACCCGGCGGGGGTACCTTTTGGAACCAGCCGCACGATTTCACGATTACAGGAACACGATGAAAACCGGTAATTCCGAACGCTCCATTGAATGCCCGAAATGCGGGGAAATGATCGACGTGAGCGCCATCCTCTCGCACCAGATCGAGGAAGGGCTGAAGAAGGATTTCGACGCCCGGCTCGCCGCCGAAAAGAAGCGCCTCGAAGCGAAGACCGCTGAACTCGAAGAAGCGGGCCTGCGGCTCGAGGTCGCCCAGAAAAAAGTCAGAGCCGAGATCGAAAGCGGCGTGGCGGAGCGGATCGGCGCCGAGCGGCAAAAGCTCGAGGGGCAGATCCGGAAATCGGTTGACGACGAAAACTCGGCCCGGCTGAAATCGATGCAGGAGGAGCTCGCCATCAAATCAGAGCAGGTGAAGGAGCTCAACCGGACGAAGACGGAGGTGGAGCGCCTCCGGCGTGAAAAGAACGAAATGCGCGACACGATCGAAGCAGAACTTGGAAAGCGGATGAACGACCAGCTCGCCGAAGCTCGAACCCGCATCCAGAAGGCGGCCGACGAGAAGGCGCAGATGAGGCTGAGCGAGAAGGAGAACGTCATCGAACAGCTGAAGAACCAGCTCCAGGAGGCGCAGCGGAAGGCCGAACAGGGCTCGATGCAGCTCCAGGGGGAGGTGCAGGAGCTGGCGATCGAGGAGTGGTTACGGGAGTCGTTCCCCCTCGATACGATCGGCGAGATCAAGAAGGGCGCACGCGGGGCCGATTGCCTCCACACGGTCAACACCCGGACGCGGCAGAACTGCGGCTCGATTTACTATGAAAGCAAGCGGACGAAGGACTTTCAACCGGGCTGGATCGAGAAATTCAAGACCGATATGCGGGCGAAGGGTGCCACCATCGGCGTGATCGTCACCGAGGCGATGCCCCGCGACATGGACCGGTTGGGCCAGAGGGACGGTGTCTGGATCTGCAGCTTCGACGAGTTCAAGGGCCTGAGCGCTGTGCTGCGCGAGTCGGTCGTGCAGATCAGCAACGCCGTCGTCGCGCAGGAAAACCGCGGCGACAAGATGACGATGCTCTACGACTACCTTACGAGCAACGAGTTCAGGATGCAGATCGAGGCGATCGTGGAAGGGTTCGTCCAGATGAAGGCCGACCTGGAGTCTGAAAAGCGCGCGATGGAGGGGATCTGGAAAAAGCGAGAGAAACAGATCGATAAGGTCCTCCTCAACACGACGCACATGCACGGGTCGATCCGGGGGATCGCCGGCGCGGCCATCCCGACCGTCCCCCTGCTCGGCTTCGCACCGGACGAAGCGGAGCGGGAAACGTGAGCGCGATGCGGGCGACCCCGTGACCGGGACACGATCCCCGCAACTTGCGTCTACACCCCCCATTGCGTATTTTTTACCGCGACCATCCAATCCCGGTGTGAAGTATCCGGGCGATGATACACAACCCTTGAGCCTTGAATGAAGATCACGACAACGAACCGCCTCCCGTTCCTGATGATAGCCGCCCTGCTCGCCGCCCTGCCGGCCGGGGTCGCCGCGCAGGAAAACCTCCGCGGCCAGCTCTTCGGCGGGACCGACTCCCTCCTCGTAAGAGCGAAGGAACGCCAGGCCGACATCCTCGCGCCGGCGAGCTTCAAGAAGGCGATGGGTTACTACAACGAAGCCTCCGACGATTATAAAACGGGCGGACAGCTCGAGGACATGACGGAAAATCTCCGGAACTCGTCGGTCTACCTCGCGAAGGCGCTCGACGTGGCGAAACTCGGCGAGGTGGCGTTTAGCGGCGCGCTCGCGGCCCGGACCGACGCCCTGAGCGCCGCAGCCCCGACACAACAGCCCGAGCTCTGGAAAAAGGCGGAGGAGAAATTCAATCGCGCGGCGGGGGAGCTCGAGGACGGCGACATGGGCGCCGGGAACAAATACGGCGCGGAGGCGACCGACCTTTACAGGACGGCGGAACTCGAGGCGATCAAGTCCAATTATCTCACCCCGGCGCGCATCCTCATCGAGAAGGCGACGAAACAGGGGGCCGACGACACCGCGCCGAAGACGCTTGCACTCGCCCGGCAGCTGACCGCGCAGACGGAGGCGATGCTGAAGCAAAACCGATACGACACCGACGAGGCGAGGGTGCTCGCCCAGGAGGCGAGGTACGAGGCGGCCCACGCCATCAAGCTCCACGAGGTCATCACCAGGATCCGTAGCGACGAGACGAATTACGAAGTGGCGCTCCTCGGTGTCGAGGAACAGTTCCAGAGGGTCTCCGGCGCTCTCGGGCTGAAGGCGAGGTTCGACAGCGGCTTTGAGCCACCCGCGACCGAGGCGCTCGAGGCGATAAGGGAGCGGGAAGTGAAGCTCGAGAAGGCCGGCGAAGCCCTCAAGGCATCGACCACCACCGCAACGAACAAGGGGGTCGAGCTCGAGAACCTCCGGCTGCAGATCGGGTCGATGGAGAAGCGCGTCGGAACGCTCACCGACACCGAAAAGCAATTACAGCAAAGTCTCACGGTCCACCGCACCCAGGAATCCACCATCCACGACGTGGAGGGGATGTTCACCTCCGACGAGGGCCACGTCCTGCGCGAAGGGAGCAAGATTATCGTTCGGCTCTACGGCCTCACCTTCCCCGTCGGGAAGAACACCATCGAGCCGCAGTACTACAACCTCCTCACCAAAGTCCAACAGGCCATCAAGAAATTCCCCAAGGCGGAAATCACGATCGAGGGCCATACCGACGCCGCAGGCACCGACGACATCAATCAACGGCTCTCCGAGAGCCGTTCGCTCGCCGTTGCCGAATACCTGATGGCAAACATGGGGGTCGAGGTGCCGGTCAATTCGCAGGGCTTCGGCGAGAGCCGCCCGCTGGCGACCAACGAAACCCCTGAGGGCCGGGCGAAGAACCGCCGGATCGACGTCGTCATCACACCGATCTGGTGAGCACGGTCGTCCCCCAACCACTATCGCCGGTCGAGTCCGGACAGCAAGTCGACTCCGGCACGCCCCCGGCGGACCACAGCATCTCGATGCTGCGGGCGAACCTCGTCGGGCTCCCGCTGTTCCTCGTGATGATGTCGGCGCTGGTGCTCCCCTGGTTCGCGATGCACGGCCTGCCGGCATTCCTCCTGGGGGTCAACCGTTTCGTACGGCTCGAAGTCTTTCTCCCCTGGATCGCCGTCGGCACGGTGGTCCACGAAGGGCTCCACGGTCTCGGATGGGTGGCGGCGGGCAACCGCTCGTTCCGTTCGGTTCGGTTCGGCTTTCACTGGAAGACCCTGACACCATATGCGCATTTCACCGAGCCGATGACCGTTCGGGCCTACCGGGTCGGAATCGTCCTCCCCGGGCTGGTTGTGGGCTTGCTCCCGGCCTTCGTCGGGTACGGCATTTCGAACCCCGCGTTCGTTCTCTTTGGAGGAATGTTCTTCGGGGCCGCCGCGGGCGACGCGCTGGGCATCTGGGCGGTGAGGAAACTCGCGCCTGACACGCTCGTCCTCGACCATCCGTCCCGGGTCGGGTGCACCGTTTTTTCGCCGCCGGACCTCCGGCCATCACCGTCAACCATTACAGAAGGATCACCGACATGCTGAACAAACTCACCGTTGCACTGATGCTGACGACGGCGCTCCTGTTCGTACCGGACGCGGCCCTCGCCCAAACCGACAGCCTCCGTCCGGCCGACAACCTCGTGACCGACGGAATCCCCCCCATCCCGCCGGAGATCATCAGGGGCGTCGGCCGGTATACCGAATTCCGCTCCGCCGGCTTCAACAGCTGGAACCCGGTGACGCGCGAGATGTTGATCTCGACGCGGTTCGCCGAGACGAACCAGATCCACCACGTCAAATTCCCCGGCGGCGACCGCACCCAGCTGACCTTCTTCACCGACCGGGTCGGCGGCGGCTCGTTCGGGCCGAAGGACGGAAGCTACTTCGTCTTCAGCAAAGACATCGGCGGCGGCGAATGGTTCCAGAACTACCGCTTCGACCTGGCCACGGGCGACGTCACGCTCCTCACCGACGGGAAGTCGCGCAACTCGCTCGGCGCCTGGTCCACCGCGGGTGACCGGATGGCGTACACATCCACCCGCCGCAACAACAAGGACACCGACGTCTACATCGTGAGCCCGCTCGACCCCGCGTCGAACCACCTTCTCGTCGAGAACGAGGGCGGCGGATGGGCCCCGATGGACTGGTCACCCGACGATAAAACGATCCTGATGATGGAGTACATCTCCGCGAACGAATCGTACATCTGGACGATCGATGTCGCCAGCGGGACAAAGGCCATCCTCACCCCGCGGGTCGACGGCGAGCAGATCAACAGGGGCGGCGCGATCTTTACCCACGACGGCAAGGGCATCTACATCACGAGCGACCGGCAGTCCGAATTCCAGCGTTTGGCGTACGTCGACCTCGCGACGAAGGAGCACACGGTCCTGACCGCCGGCATCGACTGGGACGTCGAGAGTCTCGACCTTTCCCCCGACGGAACGAAAATGGCCTTTACTACAAACGAGAACGGCATCGGCGTCCTCCACCTGATGGATCTATCCGCCAAAAAAGAACTCCCCGTACCTGCGCTCCCCAAGGGAATCGTCTCGGGACTCTCCTGGCACGAAAACGGGGTCGACCTCGCCTTCAATATGAGCAACGCGAAGTCTTCCACCGACGTTTTCTCACTCGACGTGAAGACCGGCACGGTCGACCGGTGGACCGCAAGCGAGACCGGCGGGCTCAACACGCAGAACTTCTCCGAACCGGAGCTCGTGATCTGGAAATCGTTCGACGGCAGGGACATCACCGGCTTCCTCTACATGCCGCCGGCGAAATTCACGGGTAAACGGCCGGTGATGGTCAACATACACGGCGGACCCGAAGGCCAGTCGCGCCCCGGCTTCCTCGGCAGGAATAACTATTTCCTGAACGAGCTCGGCATCGCGATCGTCTATCCGAACACGAGGGGTTCGTCGGGCTACGGGAAGACGTTCCTCAAGATGGACAACGGGTTCAGCCGTGAGGACGCCTACAAGGACCTCGACGCGCTCCTCGACTGGATCAAGGTCCAGCCGAACCTCGACGGGAGCAGGATCATGGTCACCGGCGGGAGCTACGGGGGTCACTCGACCTTCGCCGTCGCCACCCGCTACGCCGACAAGATCGCGTGCGCCGTCCCGGTCGTCGGGATGTCGAGCCTCGTGACCTTCCTCGAGAACACCGAGAGCTACCGGCGCGACCTGCGCCGCGTCGAGTACGGCGACGAACGCGACCCGAAGATGCGCGAGTTCCTGACCTCGATCGCCCCGATGACCCACGCGAAGAACATCACCAAGCCGCTCTTCGTCGTCCAGGGGAAGAACGACCCGCGCGTCCCCTGGAGCGAAGCGGAGCAGATGATCTCCACGGTCAAGAAGAACAACACGCCGGTCTGGTACCTGCTGGCGAACGACGAAGGGCACGGTTTCGCGAAGAAAAAGAACCAGGACTACCAGCTCTTCTCGACCATCATGTTCATGAAGAAATTCCTCCTGCAGGAACAGACTCCGTGACGTTGAGTCCCCGCACGGCGGCGGCGATCTGTCTTGCGGTCGCCGCCGCCGCGCTGTTTCCGACGCTCCTGAACGATTTTACCACCTGGGACGACCCCCAGTACGTCCTGGACAACCCCCTCGTCAGGAGCCTCTCGCCGGGGAGCGTCCTGACGCTCTTCACCACGCCGGAATACGCCGGGAATTATCACCCCGTTACGCTCCTCGCCGTGGCGGTGCAGTACGCGCTCTTCGGCGTATCCCCGCTCGGCTACCACATGGTGAGTCTCCTCCTCCACCTCGGCGTGACATACCTGGTGTTCCGCTTCACTCTGAACGTCACCCGAACGCAACTCGCCGCGGTCGGCGCGGCCCTGATCTTCGGCGTCCACCCTCTCCACCTCGAACCGGTGGCCTGGGCGGCCGATCAGAAGGACCTTCTCTATGCCATCTTCTACCTCGCCGCCGTCCTCGCCTGGCTCCGGTACCGCGAAACCGGCGAGGTGAAATTCCTCTTTCGCGCGGCGCTCCCGTTTTTCGTCCTCTCCCTCCTCTCGAAAGGGCTCGCGGTCACGCTCCCTGTGACCCTCGTCCTGCTCGATTACCACCGTGACAGGAAAATCAGCATCACATCGCTGAAGCCCGTCACTCCGTTTTTCGCGTTGTCAGCCGTCTTCGGCATCCTGGCGATCAGGGCCCAGGCGGCGGCCGGCGCCCTCGCCGAAGGCGGCATCGACGGGCCGGTCGAAATATTCCTCTACGCGTGCAAGGGGTACGTCCTCTATGTCGCCAGGATGATCGTCCCCATCGGCCTTTCTCCCTGGTATCCATATCCCCTCGACGTCCCCGCGTCCTATTGGGTGTATCCTGTGCTCGCCGTCGTGATCGTCACCGCGGCGTTCCTCTCCCGAAAGAAATACCCGTTCGTGTTCCTGGGCCTTGCCTGGTACACCGTCACCGTGGCGCCAGTCTTACAATTTCTGCAGGTCGGGAACGCCGAGATGGCCGACCGCTACGCCTATCTCCCCTCGCTCGGCCACGCGTTGATCGCAGGATGGGGTTTCGCCATGATCGCGGGCTCCGCCGGAGGAAAAAAATCGAACACGATCCCTGCGATCGCAGGTGGGCTCTACATCATCATACTCTCTGTCGTCACGTTTTCGCTCGCCCCGGTCTGGCGCGACGGGACCACGCTCTGGACGCGGGTCATCGAACGCTATCCCGACTCTCCGAAGGGCTGGTTCAACCGCGGCCATGCGCATCATACGTCTGAGCGCTTCGCCGAGTCCGTGTCCGATTACACGCAGGCCGTGTCACTCAATCCGGAATATCCCTTCGCCTGGTCGAACCGTGGCCTCTCCTATTTTTTCCTGAGGGATTGGACGAGGGCGCTCGGGGATTTCGACCGTGAGCTCCTCTCCCGCCCCGCCGATCCAGACATCCGTTTCTGGAGGGCGAACGTACTTGCGGCCCTTGGTCGGTACGACGAGGCCGCCGCCGACCTGACGACCGTACTCGAAGGAAAACCCGGGAATCTGGAGGCAACGATCAGGCGCGGGCTCATCTATACGTCCGCCCGCGATTTTCCGAAAGCCGAGGCCGATTTCAGCCGGGCGATCTCGATCAGCCCCTCCGATCCGAACCTCTATTTCAACAGGGGTAACGTCCGGGCGGGGTTGAACCACTGGGACGACGCCATCTCTGATTATTCAAAGGTCCTCACCCTCACACCCGGCGACCGGGATGCGTTCTACGCCCGCGGCATCGCGTTCTATTTAAAAGGCGATACAGCAAGCGCTTGCGGCGATCTCAGACAGGCATCTGCGCTCGGTTCAAGCCAGGCCGATACCGCGATCGCAGATATCTGCCGATAAGCGGCCCCGGCCCGGCCGACCGGCGTCGATACGGCGTCGCTCCACTTGACTCTCCCCTCCGATTGCGCTAACTTTAATCATTCCACCCGATATCCGACGCTTCAATCTCGACCGCCCGGTCGAGTCCCTGCCTCTGAAGGAGAAAACCATGAACCTTGAAACGACCTTTCAAATCACCGATCGATTCCGTCGCTTTGCCCTCACCGGCCTCGCGATGATCGCGGCGACGTGCTTCGCGGTGTCCGGCCTGCGGGCCGCCGGCGACCCGCCCGGAACGTCGCGGCAACCCGGAGTTTCGACTCCGCAACGCGCAATGGACGCCAACGCCCAGATGGCGGAATACCGCCAGCGTCTGGAGCTCCTGAAGTCGCAGGGCGCGACCCTCTCGAGCGCGGGACAGGACGTCCGCATCGCGCTGGACGCATCGGTGCAGACATCCTCCACCATCTTCTTCTACGACAACATTGAAGGCGGCGTCAACGGCTGGACGACGACCGCCTACACCGGCACCGACATCTGGCATCAGACCACCGTCGACGCCAGCTCCCCGACGCACAGTTGGTGGCCCGGGATCGAACTGGCGCAGAATTACGCCACGGGCGCGAGGATCAACGGGGCCTCGATCACCCCGGCGATCAACCTCGGCGCGGCGGTGGCGCCCCTCACCCTCCTCTTCACGGAAAACTTCTACACCGAACGGGGCTGGGACTACTGCATGGTCGACGTCTCGACCGACGGCGGGTCGAACTGGGTCCCGCTACGCGGCGAATTCGGCACCGCTCCGAGCGGCGACACCGACGGCTGGCAGATCACGACGCTCGACCTCTCGGCGTACGCCGGGGAGATCATCAACATCAGGTTCTATTTCGACACCGGCGATTCGCTCTTCAACAATTTTCCCGGATGGTTCGTGGACGACGTCATGGTCTTCGATCAGGGCGGGCAGATCACCGGCAAGAAATTCTTCGATGTGAACAACAACGGGGTCAAGGAACTCCACGAACGGGGCATCAGCGACTGGCGCATCACCGCCTCCGGGCCGGTGAACCTCACGACCCGTACGAACTACCGTGGACGCTACTGGCTCACCCTTCCGCTCGGCAATTACACCGTGTCGGAGGAGCCGCAGGCGGGCTGGACGCAGACGTATCCCATCGGCGGGACGTGGGCGGTATCGATGACGACCGTGGACACGGTCATCGACAACATCCACCTCGGCAACTGGCGGCAGGCGAGTTTCGTCACCGGAGTCAAGTTCCACGACCTCAATAAGAACGGGTTTCAGGACGGGGGCGACACGCTCCTGGGCGATTGGCGCATCACGCTCGCCGACACCAACGGCGTCCGGGTCAGGTTCGACTGGACGGACTCCCTCGGCGTCTACACTATACCCGTCTACGAACCGGGCAACTATATCGTCCGTGAGCTGGACAAGCCGTTCTGGGTCCAAACGTTCCCGCCGACCGAAGAATACACGATGAACGTCCCGGACATTAGTTCGACGCTCTCCGGGAAGGACTTCGGCAACTACTATTCCGATTCCGTCAACTCGATCTTCGGCAAGAAGTTCGACGACGTCAACCGTAACGGCGCCTATGACCTCCACGAGCCGGGCGTGCCCGGCTTTACGATCAAGCTCGGGGGAGCGAGGAGCCGGCTGCGCGTCACCGACGACAGCGGCTATTACAGGTTCGTCGGACTTCCACAGGGTACGTACAAGGTCGAGGAGTTCGCTCAGGACGGATGGTGGCGGTCACTCCCCGCCCCCCCGGATTCGGCGTACGACCTGTTCCTCGCCGGCGGCACCTACGTGGACACGGTGAATTTCGGGAACTACCAGATCGTCACCGGTTCGATCGCCGGTTCGAAATGGAACGACCTCAACGACGACGGAATTCGCGACATCGGCGAACCCGCGGTGGCGAACTGGAAGGTCAACCTGAGCGGGAAGGGAACCGGAACCGCTTACACCGACATCAGCGGGAACTACCTCTTCACCGGGCTCTGGCCGGGGAACTACCTGGTGAGCGAGTCGTGGAGGCAAGGCTGGCGCCAGACGTACCCGCCGAATTTCGGGATCCACGGCGTCCTGCTCGGGCCCGAACAGAACCTCGACAGCGTCGATTTCGGCAACGTCGAAGATTCCCTCTTTACCGCCGGGTTCAGGACCTTCTCCGCCGAAAGCCTCGCGCTCGGAAAGGACCATAAGAACAAGACGAAGCCGATCAAGCCGATCCCCGACAAGGTGGAATTCGAAGCGCTCTTCTTCAACGCCGAGACGACGTCGGTCAGCCAGCTGACCATCAGATTCAACATCGCGATCCTCGATTCGCTCACGTTCGACCGGCCGGGCGTCCAGCTGATCGGCGCCAAGAACAAGATCGTCGAGATAACGCTCACCTCGCCGATGGCCCCGGGGCAGACGCTCACCGTGCATGGCTTCGGGAAAAAGGCGATACCACAGAGCATCAGGAAATGGTGGTGGACCAGGTCGAATCTCACGCTGGGTCCGCCCCAGCTCGTCAGCAATTTCACGCTGAACGCGCCCCGGTTCCCGATGCCGAACACCATCAACCTGATCGAGGCGGTCGGGGCGAACCTGAAGGTCGGCCTGGGTGGGGCACATTCGGTGGTCCACGCGAACTACAAGGCCGTCATCAAGTCGCTCATCGAGCGGGGTGACCGGCTCCACCTCGGCGTGCCGCGCTGCCTCGACCGGTTCGAGGGGACCGCACTGCGCCCCATCCTTCGCCAGCAGAAGTACCTGATGCCGAAGCGGCACAACAACGTGCTCTTCGCCGAGGCGATCGCCCTGCGGATCAACATCCGCGGGAGCGACAACCTCAACATGCCGGCAGGCTTCGGTGACCTGGTCTACGACGAAGGGACCGGCGGGGCGATGCCGCTGAACAACATGTCGTTGCGGGAGGTGGCCGGGTACCTCGACAAGTACATGTCGTCGTTCCCCGACACCGCGGTCAACCCGACCTGCGTGATGGTATCTGAATTCGCGGGCATCGACGCCGACACGCTCTTCGACCGCGTCAGGAAGATCAACCGGTCGTTCCAGGGGCCGCTCGACACGCTCAGCTTCTCTTCCGGGTTAATGTTCAGCCCGGTGTGGCCGATCGACTCGGTCTCGTTCCTGCGGTTCGACACTTCAAGCGTCATCCGGCCGTACGCCGGGCGCGAGGTGATCGAAGGGTACGTCCCCGACCAATTCGAACTGTCACAAAACTACCCGAATCCCTTCAACCCGACCACGACGCTCGAGTACTACCTGCCCGAGGACAGCCACGTGTCGATCACGATCTACAACACGCTCGGACAGGTGATGGATCGGTTGCTCGACAACGAGCTGAATGAGGCGGGCTACGCTGAAGTCGTCTTCGACGCGTCGGCGTACAGCTCCGGCGTCTATTTCTACCGGCTGTCTGCGCGAACGGCGGGGGTGGAGGATGGGGATGGTAACGGCGAGGGAACCGGAACCGTTCAGAGCTTCTCGGTCGTGAAGAAGATGGTGCTGTTAAGATAAGGAATCTGTCCACCGGGGTCACCGTGGTACATAGCCCGGTCGGGGTCCGACCGGGCTTTTTTTATGCCCCCTTGACGATCAGTTTCTTCAACGCCACCCCGTCGGTCCGCATCAGCGCCTTCATATACTTTGCATTCACCGCCGCCACGATGATATCCCCGACCTCGGTGTTCACCTGCGAGTAGATCCCCAGGGCCTTCGTCCCCTCAGCCTGGCGCAGGTTGTCTTCGGTCGGGGTGACGTAGTGGACCGACACCGGTCGGTAGCGGTGGATCAGGAACACGTTCATCAGGGTCATCAGCCTTTTTTGCCGATACTCCTTCCTGAAGTTGTTCTGGTCGCGAATGGAAAGAAACGTGCGGTTTCTGCGGTCCTGGATCACCGTAAAGATGACGTCGGCGACCACCCCCCCTTTTCCGTCGAGGACGTTCAGCGTCAACAGGTCCGAGCCTGCCGTATGGGGACGCAGGCGCACCCGCAGCTTGTCCGCGATGGCATAGTGCCCCGACCAGATCCCGAGCCACTCTTCCAGGACCTTGGGTGGGATTTCCGTCTGCAACAGGTGTTGGTACTGTGTCGATCCCTTTCCCATCGCCTTCGTGGTGGCCGTCCGGCCGGTAGAGGCCATCAGCGCGGCGTCCGATCGCGGCCCGCCGACGTGGGTCTGGGGTGTCTTATAGGGTGAATTCACCAGGCGCAATTTCCGCTGGAGCCGCGCCAGGGCGAGCATTCCATCCTCCTTCAGCGCGGTCGCGAATTCCTCAGAGACCAATCCGTCGATCTGGTGGCCGCCGTAGGTGATGAAATTGAACACGTAGCCGAGTTTACCCAGTTCCATCGGAAATTTTTTCATCTCCGCGTCGCTCATCCCGGTCGTGTCCCAGTTGAACGATGGGGAGAGATTGTAGGCGAGCATCTTCTCCGGGTACGCGGCGTGGATCGCGGCGGCGAACTTCTTCGCGTCGGCCAGGTCGGCGGTTTTCGTTTCCATCCAGATCAGGTCCGCGAAGGGCGCGGCGGCGAGAGACTTGGCGATGGCGTAGTCGATTCCGCCGCGGACCTGGTAATATCCCTCAGGCGTGCGGGCCATCTCGCAATCCCACCCGATGCGGACCCCCATCGAGGACGCTTTCTCCGCGGCTTCCTCGAGCGACGCCGTGTGGGCGAACCCGTTCCATTGGTCGATCGTCAGCTCCCATTCCATCCCTTCGTCGACGCCGTACTTCATCGCGTCGGCGACGGCCTCGCCGTAGGTTTTCAGGCCCGCCTCCATCTGCCACTGGTCGAGGAACCGGTTGATCACGGTGTCGAGGGCCTGCTCGGAGGCACCGGTGTCGCCCCCGCCGGAGGCTTCCGCCCCTTTGATCACCGTAATCTGTTCGTTGATCGCGGCATTCAGGCCGGACTGCTCGAGCCACGCCGACGCGCGGCGGTTGGCCGCGTCCGATGTTCTGTAGAGCAGGTGTCCGTTGATCTCCCGGATCCCGCCGTCGTAAAATTTTCTGATGACCGCCATATAGGCGTCCTTGTAGCCGGGAAGGTCGCGGTTCGTCGCCCCCAGGATGAAGGGGTGGTCTCGCTCGTCACCTCTGGTATCGATGAACGTGGCCGCTTCGGCGTCGGTCCGGGCCACGATGATGCCGGGGACCTTCATGATATCCAGCTGGAAGCGCGCTGAATTCAACCGTTTGATCTGCTCGTCCGATGCGACCAGCACTTTCCCGGCCTGGTGCCCGCATTTTTTCACGCCGGGCTTCTGATCTTCGATGTGGTAGCCGGGCACCCCCACTTCCACGAACCTGCGGACGAGGTTCCTCACGTGGGCCTCTCCCCCGTGCCCGGTGTCGGCGTCGGCGATGATGAAAGGGCGGTAGTCCACGGCCGGCGTCGCCGCCAGCTCATCGGCGGACATCCTCGACCTGGCGAAGTGTTGATTCTTATCGGCCGAAAGGAGCGCCCGTACGAGCGAGGCCGCCTCGTCCGGCACCTGACTCAGGGGATAACTCGCCAGGTCGGGACCGGGGTCTTCGGTCACCGATCCTTTCGCAGAGGTGGCCCATCCGCCGAGATAGATCGCCTCGATGCCCATCCGCTTGATCGCCACCGCCTGTCCGGGCGAGTAGGGGCCGAAGGTCGTGATCTGTCGGCGTTTTGCAAAGAGTTCCCGCAGGCGATCGTAGAACGCGGCGGCCGCTGCTGCGGCGACCGGGTACTCCGATTCGATCGTACCGCGCTGTTCCGCGACCTGGCGTGGAGTATAGAGGCGTATGAGCCCGCGGAACCGGGGACTGTCGAACCATCGCCTGATGTCGGCGACGGCCGTAGAGAGGCTATCCATAAGAACACCGCTGTGATTGGTTATGCTTTGCGTACGGGACGAAAATCAAGGTTTTCGGTGATCCTGGACCCTTTATTTTTCAGGGCCTCGAGGTAGAGCCGTATCCTCTCCTTCGCCCGAACCAGGTCGTGGTTGTCCAGGTTGATGTTCAATAAATCAATATACCAGGGAATTTTAGTGCTCTCCGTCACATAGGTCCTGACGATTTCGAGGGCGATCGGGAGGGTGGTGGCTTTCGAATCGTCGTGCACGTCCTTGTTCCTCGCCCGGAGCAGTTTGTCGTACTCCTCGTCGCAGAGCCGCTCGAACAGCGCCATGGTGAAGGGGTCACCGGCCTTCACACCCGTCCCGGGGTCGTCCTCGGTAAATCCCGCTCCCTTGTGGAGCCATTCCCAGAGGATGCTCAGCCGGATCTCGCCGGTCGCCATGTCTTCCATCAGATAGAGCACGTCGCCGTCAGAGAAAAAATCGGCCGGTTTGAGCGCGGCCGCCTGGAACCCCTGCCCGAAGGCGTTACCGTACTGGAGGGCAACGCTCAGGAGGTTTCTGGCCCCCCGCACGGTCCGGGGCGCCGGTTCGAGCATTGCGAGGTCGGTGGCGTCGGCATCGGTGTAGGTCAGCGGGGGGGACGGCCTGCCGAGCTGGTTCACCGATCCGGCATCTTCCCAGACCGGCCTGATGATATGCACCATCTTCCAGTGGGCCACCCACTTTCCACTCGCGCCTTCGCGTTGTTCACGCCTGGCGCCCGCCACCGCCCTTGCCATCCCGTCCGCGACGCCCGTCGTCGAGCCGACGGGGATGTTTGGTTCCATTCCCCCCTGCCAGAGCGCGAAATTGCCGTTGGCGTCGGGCGTGTTCACAGCGCGGCGGACCCGGTCCTCGTATGTCCGCATATAACCGTACGTCATCACGACGGACTCGATGTTGGGATTGACGAAGGACGTTTCCCAGGCCATCGCGTCGGAGACGCTATTGATGTAGTCCCAACGACCCGTATTGTACCCGACGAAGTGGAGGCCGAGGGCCGCCCGGATTTCCATCAGCTGGAAGGTCGCCTCGATCTGCTCGACGAGGACGTAGACCTTTATCGAGCCGGGCGGAAGTCCCAGGTGGAGTTCGAGGGCGTTGAGCAAATCGTTCCAGAGCGCCGCCTCCTCCGCGGTCTGGATTTTCGGAAGATACAGCACGATGGACGATCCGGATTTTTGAAGTTGCCGGTAGTTGTTGACGACGTAGAGCGACAGATCCACGATCGATGCGGAGAAGGACTCGCCGGTGCCGAGCCGGATGTGCCGATCGTCCAGGTGGAGACCGCGGGCCCGGAATATTTTCGTGGTGAAGGAGAGCTGCTCCCTCCAGTCGCCGATGACCGGGCGTCCGAGGAATTCCACGGCCCACCGGTTCATCTCGATGGAGACCTCTTCGGCGACTTCCAGAAACACCGGATCGCCCGCGAAAGCCAGTTTCAGGTTGCGCTGGTTATCGAGCGACATCGTCGAGATCTGCCCCATCGCGTCTTCGCCGTCGAACATCCAACCGTCCGCTCCGGAAAGCAGGGCGTACGCCACGTTCCTGATGCTCGATTTGAGCGGCGTGTTCGGCCGTGCGCCGGGGCCGGTCCCCTGGATCCACTGCCGCCGGAGGTCGGGCGGGATTTCCGGGCCGGCGAAACGCCCGGCGCGCGCGTCCCTCACCCTGATCGTGGTACCGGGAATCACACTGTCGGCCGCCAGGAATCCGATCCGCTGCCGCTCGACACTTCTCTGCGTCCGTCGCCGCATCCTCCCGGTCATCAACGATTTGCGGCGCTCGTCGAACGGGACAAGCACTTCCATCGCCGTAATGGCCTCCTTCGTATACACATCGGGATATGAGGCCTCAAGGCCGTTCCGGAGGAGGATCGTGCGCCGCGGGGTTGTCGTGTGGCTCCCACCGGAGTGTTGATCGTGACGGGTCATCAGTCTTCCTATGCGTGTATGACGAACGGATCGTGGGCTGTCGGGTAAAGAAGAAAAAATACCGGCCGAAATCAAGGAGCGCGACGGGCGAGGGTCGCAATCTGAACCCTCGACCTCGCCCGCGGCGCCGGTTTTATCGTGTTATGACAGCCGGCTCTTGAACCGCAGGACGCTCAGGGTAAAGATCGTCGTCCCGAGGACTGCGAGCATCGTCGCCTGAAACCAGAGCTCCTGGAACCCCGCCCCCTTCAGGAACACCCCGCGCAGGATCTCGAGGAAATACCTCAGCGGGATGAGGTAGGTCAGCCACTGGATCGGTTCGGGCATGTTCTGGATCGGGAATGCGAATCCCCCCAAAAAGGTAAAAGGCATGAAGAAGAAAAACTGCGCGATCAGCATCGCCTGCTGCTGGCTCTTCGCGATTGTCGAGATGAAGAGCCCGAGGCCGAGCGTCGTCATGATGAAGAGGCCGGAGAGGGCGAAGAGTGTCGCCAGGTCGCCGCGCATCGGAATGCCGAACCAGAACTTCGCCACCGTGAGGATGATCGTGACGCTCCCGAAGCCGAGTATCACGAACGGGATCAACTTCCCGAGGATGAGCTGGTACGGACGGATCGGCGCGACCATCAGCTGTTCGAGCGTCCCCATCTCCTTCTCCTTGACGATCGCGAGCGAGGTAAGCGTCATCGTGATGATCATCAGCACCAGGGCCACCACCCCGGGCACCATGAAGTACTGGCTCTTCAGGTCGGGGTTGAACCAGACCCTCGGTTCCGGTGTGATGCGCCCGGGCAGGACCTGGCCGTCCCCCGACCCGCCGGCGACACGCATCACGGGCGCGATGGCCTGCGAATATGAACCGACGATCTGGGTGGCGTACCCGAGGAGGATGCTCGCCGTGTTGGCGTCGGTCCCGTCGAAGATGACCTCGAGGACGGCCGTTTTTCCCGCGACGATGTTGTCGCCGAAGCGCGGCGGGATGAGGAGCGCCGCCGACACGTCTCCGCGCATCAGGTAGTCGTCCACCTCGTCGTAATTGTCGGCCGAGTACGCGAAGGTAAAGTACTCAGTGCTGGTGAACTTCCTGATGAAGTCCCGGCTCTCCGGCGTTCGGTCCAGGTCGGCCACGATCAGCCGGCTTCCCCTGATGTCGGTGGTGGCCGCGTACCCGAGCAGGAGCACCTGCAGGATCGGCGCGACGATCGAAAGGGTGAGCATCCGCTTGTCACGCCGGATGAGGAAAAATTCCTTCCGGACGAGGGTGGCGAGGACTCCCAGGACCCCCATCATCGTCAGTCCCTCCTCCGACTTAGCCGGACGACGCTGACGCCGATCGTCACCGTCGCGAAAGCGATCAGCGACAGGAATTCCGGCCACACCGCCGCCCACCCGGCCCCCTTCGACATCACGCTCCTGATGATCACCAGGAAGAATTTCGCTACCGCGACGTTCGAGAGCACCTGGAGTGCCGGCGGCATGCTGGAAATCGGGAACACGAACCCGGAGAGGACGAACGACGGCAACAACGAACTGAAGATGGCCATCATAAAGGCCACCTGCTGGGAATCAGTGACTGAGGAAATCAGCAGGCCCTGCCCGAGGGCCCCGACGATCATGATGGTGATCGCGGCGTACAGCAAGACAAGGCTCCCCTCGACCACGATGTCGAAGAGGAGATATCCAATGAGCAGGATCGCCGTGGCGGCCACGAGGCTGATCAGGAGGTAGGGGATGGTCTTGCCCAGGATCAGCTGCAGCGGGTGGAGGGGCGATACGATGATCTGTTCCATCGTCCCCCTCTCTTTTTCGCGCACCACTGTCAGCGACGTCGAGACGACCGCCGTTAACACCAAAATCAACCCGATCAAACCCGGGATCAGGTATTTCGATGAGACGAGGTTTTCGTTGTACCAGACCCGCGGCCTGAAATCGATTAGGGTCGTCAGGGGCTGTCCCATTCGCTCGGAGGCCGCGAGGCGCACCCGGCCAGAATATTCGGTCGTGATCCTCGCGGCGTTCGACATCGACTGGAGGCCGGTGTTCGCGTCCGAACCGTCGACGAGCAGTTGAACCCGCACATCCTCCCCGCGCGCGAGGTCGCTCCCGAAGCGATGCGGGACCACGATGCAGATTTTTGCCTCGTCCCTGAGGAAGAGGTCCTCGACCTCGCGGTACGAAGCGACCTTTCCGTCGTAGCTGAAATATTCCGTGTGGGCGAACTTCTCGAGGTACTCCCTGCTCCGGGGGGAGTTGTCCCAGTCGATGACCACCATCGGCGTGTGCTTCACGTCGAAGTTCAGCGCGTACCCGACCAGGATGATCAAAACCGCGGGGAGGCCGATCAGGAGGCCGAGCGACGTCGGGTCGCGACGAATTTGCCGGAACTCCTTGACCACGACCGGCCGGATCTGTCTGAGCCAGCTGAGCCTGCTGATCACGATTTCACCCCGGCTGAAGCCGAGACGTCGTGCAGGACGTGGAGGAAGACGTCCTCGAGCGAGGGCCGGACCGACTCGATCCGTTCGACGCTGATCCCGCCGGCGGCGAGGGCTTCGCGGATCGACCTCGTCCCCTCCTCCTCGTTCTCCACCATCGCGTGGATCGCCGTGCCGAAGAGCGATGCGTCGAGGACGTACGGACGGGTCCTGAGCAGTTCGAAGGCCTCCACGGTCCGGTCGCAGGAAACCTCAAGGATGGGCGACCTGATGGTCCGTTGTTTCAGCTCGTCAGGGCTCCCCGCGGCGACGGCGCGCCCGGCGTGGATCATCAGCAGGCGATGGCAGTACTCCGCCTCGTCCAGGTAGTGCGTCGTGACGAGGACGGTGGTTTTCTCCTCCGAGAGATCGCCGATCAGTTTCCAGAACTTCCTGCGGGAGACCGGGTCGACGCCGCTCGTCGGTTCGTCGAGGAAGACGATCCGTGGCTTGTGCAGGATCGCACAGCCGAGGGCGAGGCGTTGTTTCCATCCCCCGGAGAGAGTCCCCGTGAGCGCCTTCTCCTTACCGTGCAACCCCGCCATCTCCGTCACCCAGCCGAGCCGTTCCCTGATCGTATGCTCCGGGAGGCGATAGACGCCCCCGAAGAACCGGATGTTCTGTTCGACGGTGAGGTCGTCGTAAAGGGAAAAGCGCTGCGACATATAGCCAATGTTTGCCTTGAGCAGATGCGCCTGCTTCATCACGTCGAATCCGCCGACGGTGGCCCTGCCGCCGGAGGGTTCAAGGAGGCCGACCAGCATACGGATGGTCGTGGATTTCCCCGCCCCGTTCGCGCCGAGGAAACCGAAGATCTCCCCCTCTTTCACCGTGAACGAGAGATCGTCGACGGCCTTGAACGCTCCGAATTTTTTAGAGAGCCCTTCGACGACGATCGAATCGCCGTTGCCGTTCGGCGTCATCGGGTGCTCGCCTCTTCCATGAGCATCAGATAGATGAATACGTCTTCGAGCGAGGGCTTGACGAAGCGCCACGACGCGACCGGCAGGCCGGCGCCGGAGAGGACCGTTTCGATGGGGGCGATGAGATCGCGATCCGACCCATCCCCACCCACCAGGACCCGTATCCTGTCGCCAAACACCTGCGAGCGTTGGTACTCCACGCCGGCGTTCAGGATCTCGATCGCCCGGCGGGGGTTGTCGCAGACGATCTCCACCATCCGTCCCGGGATGATCCGGCGAAGGTTCGCGGGCGTGTCGACCCGCAGAAGTTCGCCGTCGTGGATGAACGCGACGCGCGCACAGCGTTCGGCCTCGTCGAGGTAGGGGGTACAGAGGATGATCGTCATCCCATCGGAGTTGAGCTTTTGGAGGAGCCCCCAGAGCTCGCGCCTCGAGACGGGGTCGACCCCGGTCGTTGGCTCGTCGAGGAAAATGACCTTCGGGCGATGGATCAGCGTGCAGATGAGGGCGAGCTTTTGCTTCATCCCGCCGGAGAGCCGTTCGGCGAGCCGGTCGCGGAAGGGCGTCAGCTGTGTGAATTCAAGGAGCTCTTCGCGGAGGTCGGCGTAGTCGAAGACGCGATGCAGTTCGGCGAAGAACTCGATGTTCTCGTCCACCGAGAGGTCGCCGTAGAGGGTGAATTTCTGTGAGAGGTAACCGAGGTCCCGCTTGAGCGCGGCGCGGCCGCTGACGATGTCCTGGCCAAGGATCGATCCCGTGCCGGCGCCGGGGGTGAGGATGCCGCAGAGCATCCTGATGATGGTGGATTTGCCCGATCCGTCGGGGCCGACGATGCCGAACATCTCGCCGGCGTTGACCGTCACGTCCAGCCCGCGGACCGCGACGACTTCTCCGAACGAACGGGAGAGCCCGGTGATGGAGATGACGGGAGATGGTTCGGTTGGCCGGCCGGTCACCGGGCCGGGGGGATCAGGGTGTGGCATTCCCGAGCACGGCGTCGGCGGGCATCCCCGGCTTCAGCTCCCCGCCCGGATTCTCGACTTCGATCTTGACCGCGAACGAGAGCTTCACGCGCTCCTCCTTCGTCTGGACGTTCTTCGGGGTAAACTCCGCCGTCGGCGAGATGAAGATGACCTTCCCCTTGAACGCCCTGTCGGGCCACGCGTCGATGGTGACGCGGGCTTCGTCGCCGAGCCGGATCCTGCCGAGGTCGGTCTCCCGGACGTAGATCACCAGTCGGACGTTTTCGAGCACGCTCACCCTCACGATCGCGGAGCCCGCCTGGACCATCTCCCCCACCTCCACCGCGCGCAGCGTCACTACTCCGTTCACCGGTGAGATCACGCGGGCGTCGGTGAGCTTCTGCCTTATGATGTTCACCTGCGCGACGGCGCGGTCGTATTCCGCTCTTGCTCGTTCGAGCTCCTCGGGGAGCGGTCCGTTCTTGAGCTTCCCGAAGGTCTCCTTCGCGACGAGGTACCGCGTCCGCACGTCGCTCAGTTCCTTGTCCGCGATGAGGCCGCCGGCGAAAAGCGTCTCTGCCCGGCGGAAATCGGACTCGGCGTTTTCCATCGTGGCCTGCGCCTGCCGGACGTCCTCTTCCCGTGACCCGCGCCGCAGCAGGTCGAGCGACGCCTTCATCGCCGCGGCGGCCGCTTCGGCCTGTTTCAGCTCGAGGGCCCCAGTGAGGTGGTGGATGATCGCGAGTGTATCGCCAACCCGCACCACCGAACCCTCGTCCACGAAGCGCCGTTCGACCTCGCCCGGCACCTTCGCGCTGACGGTAACGTCGATGACTTCGATCGTCCCCGAGGCCGAGATGCCGCCTGTGTCGTCGGCCTTGCAGCCGGTGAGCACCAGCGCGACAACGAGAAGGAGTGCAATGGGGAGGAATTTCATACCGGGCGGCATTTATTTCAGTATGGCCACGAGTTCCCGCTGGCGCGGTTCACCAGGAACGACGACCTTCCTGTCCTTCGTGATGTAGACGTTGATTTCGCTCCGGATCCCGAAATCGC
>JANNFI010000009.1:0-2352 GCA_031379665.1 Ignavibacteria bacterium | reverse complement strand
GTGGTTGAGCGCGGCGGCTGATTTCGCCTCCTGCACGAAACGGCTCTTCCCCTCCTCCGACGCCGACATATGGTGCGGGAGGAACTTGATGGCCACCATCCTGTCGAGCTTCTTGTCGCGGGCCTTGTAGACGATGCCCATTCCGCCTTCGCCGAGTTTGTCGGTGATTTCGTAGTGCGATATGTTCTTGCCGATCATGATGATAATATCCCTACTTACCCTTCATCAGTTCGATATATCCCGGTTCGTTCCTTATACCGTTGAAGTCCGGGTCCCGCTTGATCCAATCAAAGTTCCCATACCCGTGGGAGACCGCGTTTTTGAGGAGGTCCACCGCTTTGGGCTTTTCCCCGAGGCGCGAGTAGAGACACGCGCCGTAATACATCATGATGGGGTCACCCGTGCTCAGCTTGAGCGCCTTCTCCCCTTCGGTCACCGCCTCCCCCGTCTTCCCCGCATACGTGAGGTTGACGGCGTAGGCCATCATCCGGTATGCGTCGTCCGGATGTTCCGTCAGGTACCGCGAATAGAGGTCGAGCGATTTGTGCAGGATCTCCTTCCACTTCTCCTTTTCGCCCAGGCGCTCGTAGACGTTCAGCAGATCGTCGTAGACTTGCAGGACGTCCGACCCGATGGCGAGGACTTTTTCCAGCGCGTCGGCGGCATCCCTGTCCTTCTCGAGGGTGCTGTAGATCCTGGACTGGATCCAGTAGGCGTTACTGTTGTTGGGATCGAGTGTGATCGCCTTCCGGCACGACTCGAGCGCCTCCTCGAGCGATTTCTTCCCGAGGTACGCGAGGGCCAGCGAGGCGTACGCCTCGGAGAGCGTCGAATCGTACATGATCGCCTTCAGGCTCGCGTCCATCGCCTGGTCGAGCCACTCGTCCCGGCGTTCAAAATCCCGGTAGATGGTCCCGTAGCATTCGCCAAGGCCGGCGTACGCCATCGCATACCTGGTGTCGAGGGCGATCGCCTTCGTGAAATACTGGATGGCCATGTTGACGCTCGACTTCGTGCGCCTCCGGAGGAAATCGCGCGCCCTCAGGTTGCAGTCGAACGCCTCCGGGTTCACCGTCGTGCGTTTGGTGAGCACCGTTTTCTCCGTCGGGCTGAGTTTCACCATCAGCGCCTCGACGATCTGTTTCGAAACCTGTTCCTGGATCTCGAAGACGTCGGCCAGCGTGCCCTTGTAGCTGTCGGCCCACACCTGGTTCGCGTCGTTGACGTCGATCATCTCCACCGTGATCCGGATGTTGTCCTGGAACTTTCTCACGCTGCCCGCGAGAATATACCGTGCGCCGAGCTCGCGGCCGATCGTCCTGATGTCCTTCTTCGTCCCCTTGTACTGCACCGACGCCGTCCGCGGGACGACGCTGATTTCCTTCAGCCGGGAGAGGTTCGAGATGAGTTCCTCGGTGAGGCCGTCCCCAAAATATTCGTTTTCCTTGTCGGGGCTGATGTTTTCGAACGGAAGGACGGCCACGGCCTTTTTCTTGGGGCCGGCCTCCATCGTTTCCAGGTCTCCGCCCAGTTCCCGGAGCGCAAGCAGGAGCTGGTCCATGGTCTGGAACCTCCTGTCGCGGTCTTTCTCCGTCATTTTCCTGACCACGTCGTCGACCTTGTGGGGGATCCTCCGGTCGAGGGCACTCGGCGCCGGGGGGTCTTCATTGAGTATCAGGTAGGAGAGGCCGGCCTCGTGTTCCGCTTTAAACGGAAGATCCGCCGTGAGCATCTCGAAGAAAACGATACCCAGAGACCAGATATCGGAGCGCTGGTCCGCCGGCGTTCCGCGCGCCTGTTCGGGCGACATATAGGAAAGCGTACCGAGCGATGTCCCCGCCCTTGTGATGGTCGCCGTGCTCTGTAGTTTCGCAAGGCCGAAGTCCATGACCTTCATCCGGTTGCCGGGCGTGACCATGATGTTGGCCGGCTTGATGTCCCGGTGGACAATATTCTTTTCGTGCGCGGCTTTCAGGCCTTCCGCGATCTGGATCAGCCACTCGATGACCTGTTTTACCGTGATCCCCGATCCCGACTTCATCTTCCCGATGTACGATCGCAGCGTTTCTCCTTCGACGAATTCCATGACGATGAACATCACGCCATCGCTCTCGTCGATCTCGTGGATGTTGAGAATGTTGGGATGGTTGAGGGCGGCCGCGGCCCTTGCCTCCTGCACAAACCGGGCCTTCGTCTCCTCGGAGTCCGAGAGGTGCGAAGGCAAAAATTTGATCGCCACCATCCGGTCGAGCTTGAGATCACGTGCCTTATAGACGATGCCCATCCCCCCTTCGCCGAGTTTGTCGACGATCGTATAATGCGAAATTGTTTTTCCGATCATGGTCCTGAAAT
>JANNFI010000007.1:0-6827 GCA_031379665.1 Ignavibacteria bacterium | reverse complement strand
CTATAGTAGAGGGGTCCTACCGGAATATCAAGATTACAACGCCCGAGGATCTCGAAATCGGCGAATTCCTGCTAAAAAAGCAGGTTGAATCACACTCATCTTGATTGTCTTTGGTATTCTGATTATCTTATTTACTGATTTCATTATTCACACTGGGAAATCTAGATGATTTCACTCGGTCTGATCGTCCTCCTGAGCTATGCCGTCGGTTCCATACCGACCAGCATCATCCTTTCCAGGCTCTCGTTCGGCATCGACATACGGAACCACGGAAGCGGGAATGCGGGGGGGACCAACGTCGCCCGCGTGCTCGGGTGGAGGGCGGGTGTGCTGGTCATCCTCGTCGACATCCTCAAGGGATACGCCGCGACCCAGCTGATACCAATGCTTATGTACGGGCCGATCCCGTTCCAAAACATGACGCCGTTCGAGGATTTCACACTCATCCAGATCATCGCCGGCTGCGCCGCCATCCTGGGGCACATCTGGACTGCTTTCAGCGAATTCAAAGGCGGGAAGGGGATTGCCACCGCCGGTGGCGTTCTCGTCAGCCTGGCCACGATCGAGCTGCTCGTGGCCGTGGGGGTATTCATCGTGGTGTTCGTCGCCTCCCGGTATGTTTCGCTCGGATCGGTCAGCGCGGCCCTCTCGCTGCCGGTGGCGATGCTCCTGCGGCACAACGTGTTCCATGCCGAACTGCAGGGGTACAATACACTCATCTTTTTCTCGATCGGCATCGCGCTCCTGCTCGTCTTTACGCACCGCGAGAACATTCGCCGCCTTCGCGCCGGCACGGAAATAAGGTTGACGTCCCAATCACTTCTCGGTAAGTTCCGCCGGTCCCGGGGCTGACACCCGGCTCCGCGTCTTCACCCCGATCCCTGGCCCCTATGCGCATCACGGTTCTCGGAGCTGGCAGTTGGGGTACCACACTGGCGGTTCTCCTCTCGCAAAACAATCACGCCGTCTCGCTCTGGGCTCACCGCCCCGAGCACGCCAACGAAATAGAGTCCCACCGTGAAAACCGGCGGCTGCTGCCGGGCATCCCGATCCCGACGGGCGTCGTCATCACGCCCCACCTCGAAAACGCCGTGGAGGGGGCGGAGATCATCGTCACGGCGATTCCCTCCCAGTTCCTCCGCGCGACGGCCAACGCGCTACGGGAACGCGATTTCCGGAAGACGGTGTTTGTCAACGTCGCCAAGGGGATCGAGAACTCCACGCTGATGCTGGTCTCCGAGGTGCTGCGCGACGCGCTGCCGCGCCTGCCAGCCGATAACATCGTCACCCTCTCCGGGCCCAGCTTCGCCGAAGAGGTCAGCAGGCAGGTTCCGACTGCGGTCGTGGCGGCCTCGACCGGGCGCGAGGCCGCGGCGATGGTCCAGAAGCATTTCCTCAGGCCCTGGTTCCGCATCTATACGAGCGAAGACATCAGGGGCGTCGAAATCGCCGGATCGATGAAAAATGTCATCGCCATCGGGGCTGGCATCGCCGACGGGGCCGGGTTCGGCGACAACACCAAAGCGGCGATCCTGACGCGAGCGACGGCGGAAATTTCCCGGCTCGGGATGAGGATGGGGGCGCTTCCCCAGACGTTCGCGGGCCTCTCGGGGATCGGCGACCTGATTGCCACCTGCCTGAGCCGCCACTCCCGCAACCGGCACGTGGGGGAACAGATCGGAAAGGGCAGGAAACTCCCCGACATCCTCAATGAGATGGTGATGGTGGCGGAGGGCGTCGCGACGACCCGCTCGGTCTTCGACCTTGGCCGGAAGCTGCAGGTGGAGCTACCAATCGTGAACGAGGTGTACCGGGTCATTTTCGAGGACAAGGACCCGATCCGGGCCACCGCGGAGCTGATGACGCGCGACGCCAAGGAAGAGCGGTAGTCCTCCGGACTCCCCCCGTCGACGGTGAAACCGACCGATCCACTCGACACTCCCGTCCGCTTCCTCAAGGGTATCGGGCCCAGACGAGCCGAAGTCCTCGAGGCCCACGGCATCGGCACGGTCCGCGACCTCCTCCGTTATTATCCCTACGGCTATCTCGACCTCGGAAGTGTCGAATCGATCGGCGCCCTCCGCACGCCCGGGCGCGGCGATGTCCCCCGATCGACCCTCGGGACGGTCCGGACCGTCGAGCTCCTCGGCCGGCCCCCCCGGCAGCGACTGGTCATCGTCCTGGAGGACGGGACCGGCACCGTCCAGCTCCTCTTTTTCGAGGGCATCAATTTTTTAAAGCGGGCTTTCGCCGCCGGCGACATGCTCGCCGTCTCGGGCCGGGTCTCTCGTTTCAGGAACCAGGTGCAGATCGTCCATCCGATGATCGACCGGCTCTCGTCCGGGGGGGAGGAAGGCGCGGCCCACGAGGGGTTCCTGCATACGGGGGGGATCATTCCGAAATACGGATCGAGCAAAGAGCTCCGGGGCGTGCAGCTCCACGTCCGGGGCCTCCGCACGATCATGCGTGAAGCCGTGACGCACTACCTTCCGAACGTTCCAGAAATCCTCAGCCCCTCGATCCTCTCCGCCAGGGGGCTCGCCGGGATCTCGGAATCCCTCGAATCGATCCATTTCCCCGAATCGCACGCGGCCCTCGAAGTGGCCCGTCGGAGGCTGAAATACGAGGAACTCTACCTGATGCAGCTGCTCCTGGCGTTGCGCCGGAGCGCGGTGAAATCGGCCGCCCCCGGCATTCCCTTCAAGGTGAAGAGCCGACTCGCGCGGGCCCTCGTCGATGCGTTGCCCTTCACACTGACCCCGGGGCAGGTTTCGGCGATCAACGAAATCACGAAGGACATGGGGGAACCGAAGCCGATGAACCGCCTCCTCCAGGGGGATGTCGGAAGCGGGAAGACGGTGGTGGCGCTTACCGCGGCGCTGGTCGCCGTCGACAACGGATACCAGGCGGTTTTCATGGCCCCCACGGAGCTCCTCGCGGAACAGCACTACCAGACCATTTCCACATCCTGCGCCCCGCTCGGGGTCCCGGTCCGTATCCTGACGGGTGGGGTGAAGGGAAGGGATAAGGATGCGATTGTCCGCAGCATTGAAGAAGGGGAGCCGGGGATCTACCTGGGCACCCACGCCCTCATCCAGAAGGGGATCAGGTTCGCCAAGATGGGATTGGCGATCATCGACGAACAGCACCGGTTTGGGGTGTCGCAGCGGCTCGCCCTCAGGCAGGGGAACCCGGGCCAGAGAGGGGTGCAGCCCGATCTCCTGGTGATGACTGCCACGCCCATCCCGCGGACGCTGTCGATGACGCTCTACGGGGACCTGGACGTGTCGGTGATCAGGGGTCTGCCACCTGGGAGGAAGAAGATCGTCACCAGCCTGAGGTTCGAAAAAGAGCGGTCCGCCGTCTACGCCTTCCTCCGGCAACAGCTTGCCGCCGGGAGTCAGGTCTATATCGTCTATCCCCTGGTGGATGAATCGGAAAAACTTGACCTGAAGGCGGCGACGGTATCGTACGAACAGCTGCGAACGGAGGTATTTCCGGAAATTTCTACCGGTTTGGTGCACGGAAGGATGCCATCAGAGGATCGCGAGGCCGTGATGAGGGCGTTCAAGGAGGGCGCGATACGAATCCTGGTCGCGACGACGGTCATCGAGGTCGGCATCGATGTACCGAACGCATCAGTCATGGTCGTCGAACACGCCGAACGCTTCGGACTGTCCCAGCTCCACCAACTCCGGGGCCGAGTCGGAAGGGGGAGCAGTCAGTCGCACGCCATCCTGATGGCCCCCGACTGGATGAAGGCGAAGATATCGAGGGGGGCATCGCTCCTCGGGGTCGAAGGTGAGCCTGAGGAGAACGTCATCGCCGTGAGACGCCTCGTTATCACGCGGGAGACTGACGACGGCTTCATAATTGCCGAAAACGACCTGAAAATAAGGGGTCCGGGGGAATTTTTCGGTACCAAGCAAAGCGGCCTTCCCCGGCTGCGCATCGCTGATCTTCTCACCGACCAGGATCTTCTCGACATCGCGCGGTCCGACGCGCTCGCGACGATCGATCGCGATCCCCATCTGCGACTCGACGAGCACCGCAACCTCCGTCCGGTCATCGCCCGGGAGATGAAGGAGCTCCTGCCGCTGACTCAGAGCGGTTGACGACATCCTCCGTCGTCGGATGATCATCCGATCACGGCACGCGGCCGTCATCGCGCGACGGCCTCTCACTCATCGCGCCTGCTTCTCCACCGAAAAACTCATTTTTTTCTTGACAACGATGATAAATTGATTATATTTATGTGTCATTGATGCATCGTGTTCTTTGATGCACTGTTTTGTTAAACATCTTGAGAGGTTTTCACGAGTTACTTGTTAGATCTTCCTTCGCGCATCGACCCGCTCCACGTAGCGCTCACGTACAATCAGAAGAAGGAAGACGCGGTACAAAATTCAAACTCCTACCCCTTCGCAGAGCCTCCGGCCGCCACTGAAGCTGCGGCACCCCACCCGGAATCTTTCGACATCCAATCGCTTTCTCCATCACGCCCCGACGACCGCTCCGACGACCGGTACGCAGAGTGGGACACCCCCGAGACCATCGAAGCAGTCAGGGCCGCGCTTGCGGAAGTCCATCGCGTCACGCTCATCGAGGCCGATGAAAATTTCTATACAACCGTTAGCCGCATACGCCCCGACATTGTGTTCAACATCGCCGAGGGCCTGAACGGGGTCTCGCGGGAGGCCCAGGTGCCCGCGATGCTCGATATGCTGCGGATCCCGTACAGCGGTTCCGATCCCCTGACGCTGGCGGTCTGCCTGGACAAGTCCCGAACGAAGGAGATCCTGAGCCACTACGGCGTTCCCACCGCCCGGTTTCGCGTCGTCGAATCGATGACCGAACTCGGGGGGGTGGGCCTTGGGTTTCCGTTGATGATCAAGCCGCTCCACGAGGGTTCGAGCAAGGGGATTTTTGACTCCTCCCTCGTCAGGGACGCGAAGGAGCTCGCCAGGGCCGTGGAAAAGGTCCTTTATGAATACCGCCAGCCGGCGCTCATCGAGGAGTTTCTGCCCGGACGTGAATTCACCGTCGGCATCCTCGGGAACGCGCCCGACCCGCGGGTGCTCCCGGTGGTCGAGATCAAGTTCGACTCGCTTCCGGAGGGTGTCAATCACATATATTCGTACGAGGCGAAGTGGATCTGGGACCGGTCCGACAACCCGCTCCAGATCTTCGAATGCCCGGCGAAGCTCGATCCGTCGCTATTGGATGAAATCGGGAGCATCTGCACGCGCGCCTATCGCATCCTGCGCTGCCGCGACTGGAGCCGCATCGACGTCCGGCTGGACGCACACGGCCGCCCCCATATCATAGAAATCAACCCGTTGCCCGGGATCCTCCCGAACATAGAGGATAATTCCTGTCTGCCCAAGGCGGCGCGCGCCGCTGGCATACCCTACAACACGCTCATCCAATCCGCGCTCGGGTTCGCGGCCGTTCGACACGGCCTGGCCAAGGCGCCGTCCCTGTCAACCGCACCGGCCCTGTCCACCGTGCCCGCCCACGTCCTCACAACCTCATAGAACAGTGACCAAATGAGCAAGAAAATTCACGTTTGCATCGTCTACAACGAACCGGCGAGCGGCTGGGGGATCAAGCGACAGTACGTGTCGGAGAACGGCATCCTGCAGATCGGCGGCCCCGGTACGATCGGTGAGCCGGTCGAGGTGGTCGACCTGTCGGAGGTGGGCGTGCTCGGCGAGATGGAGGATATCTCGAGGGCGCTGCAGAGCCAGGGGTACAAATCGTCGATCTTCAATGTCAACGCCGACATCGTCAGGTTCGTGAAGCACCTGGACGAGCTCAGGCCCGACGTGATCTTCAACCTCTGCGAGAGCGTGGGGAACGAGTCGATCCACGAGATGCACGCCGTGGGCATTTTCGAACTGCTGGGCATCCCGTACACCGGCTCGGAGCCTCTGGTGCTCGGGACCGCCCTGAACAAGGTGCGGGTCAAGGAAATGCTCCTCTTCCACGGCCAGGTCACACCCCGGTACCAGCTCATCGAGAACCCCGTGAAATTCAGCATCGATCCGACGCTCACCTTCCCGCTGATCGTCAAACCGGCGCACGAAGACGCCAGCATCGGCATCGACTCCAAGTCGATCGTCCGCTCCATCGCCGAGCTGAGGCGCCGGGTGCGGCACATCCACGAACAGTTCGAGCAGGGGTCGCTGGTCGAGGAATACATCGACGGCCGGGAACTCAACGTCGGCATCCTGGGGAACAAGAAGCCGACGATCCTGCCGATCTCCGAAATCGACATGTCGACCCTGCCCAAACAGTACCCCAAGATCATCAGCTACAACGCCAAGTGGCTCAAGGGGTCGGACGAATACGAGCACACGAAGGGCGTCTGCCCGGCGGACCTTCCGGCCGATGTCGCCGCGAAGGTGCGTGAAATGGCGCTCGCCGCCTACAGGATCGTCGGATGCCGTGACTACGCGAGAATCGATTTCCGTCTCAACGCCGACAATGTTCCTTATATCCTGGAAGTAAACCCGAACCCCGACCTCTCCGATGACGCCGGCTTCGCCCGGGCGGGGAGGGCCCAGGGCCATACGTTCGATCAGCTCATCGCTAAAATCGTAGAATGCGCGCTGGAACGGATCTCCTGATTTCCGTGCGGCCGCTGACGGCCGCCGACCGGACTTCGCTCGAGGGAATCGTCCGGCGGACCGGCGTCTTCTCCGCAGCGGAAACGGCTGTGGCGGTGGAGCTCATCGACGCGGCGCTCGGCAACCCGGCCCAGAAGGACTATATACTGTATTCCGCTGAAGGCGCGGCGGGGGAGGTGCTCGGGTATTACTGCG
>JANNFI010000123.1:0-38238 GCA_031379665.1 Ignavibacteria bacterium | reverse complement strand
GCGATGAGGATCTGGTCGATGGTCGGAGGCCGCGACGACATCGCCCGGGAGGAGCTCTTCGCGGGGCCCCCGGACCCCGGCTCGCCCGGGGGTTTCCTCGCCGTGAGGGCGATCAAGCTCTCGATGGACGGGGCCCTCGAGAGCTTGATCGCCCTCACGGCGAGGAAACCCCCGGGCGAGCCGGGGTCCGGGGGCCCCGCGAAGAGCTCCTCCCGGGCGATGTCGTCGCGGCCTCCGACCATCGACCAGATCCTCATCGCGAGCCTACCGCTGTCGGCGTTGTCGCGGTAAAGCGCAATCTGTGACCGGTCCGCCCCGGCGTCGACAAACGTCGTCACGCCTTTCGAGAGACACTCCGCGACGGCCGCGTCGAGCGCCTTCTGGTCGGAGACCCGGGTCGCCGGTGCGATGGCGTTCCCGATGATCGACTGGGCAAGCTCCACGAAAATTCCGGTCGCCCGACCGAGCGAATCCCTGATGATTTCACCGCCGTGCGGTGAGGTCGTACCCGGGCCGACGCCGGCGATCTCCATCGCGCGGGCGTTCGCGATCGCCGCGTGGCCGCTCGCGTGCCGGAGCCAGACGGGGTTGTCGGGTGAGACCGCGCTCAACGCGTCGTGCGTTTGAAAACCACGGACCTCGGGCGCCGGCCGTGAGTCCCACTTGCTCTGGTGCCACCCTCTCCCCTGGATCCACTCGCCGGGGCGCGCGCGCTTCACGGCGTCGGCGACCATCCGGACGATCTCGTCGTAATTTTGCGTCTCGCCGAGCTCGAGGCGCTGGCGGAAATACCCGAGGCCGATGAGGTGTCCGTGGCTTTCGATGAACCCGGGGACGACGGTCCTTCCGGCGAGGTCGATCACCTCGGTATTTTCCCCGGCGAGCGCGCCGGCTCCACCGTCCGACCCCACAAAGACGATCCTGTTTTCAGTGATCGCGAGGGCGCTTGCAGAGGGGCGCGAGCTGTCCATCGTGTGGATGACCCCATTCACCAGGACGATGTCGGCTTTCTGCGCCGGGAGGGTTGAAACGGCGCAGGTGGCCACGACGAGCGTGAGTACGGCCCTGAATGCGATCACAGCGGGTGACATCATCGGTCTCCGGTGCAGGAATTGAAAGGTGGTGTGCGAATGCCGCGGGACGAACTGGCTCCCCGCATACCGGACGATCAGCCGAAGCTGCGTCCCGTCAGAATCGTGTAATGCTCCACCAGGACATCGCCGGTGCCCCGGGATTTCGCCGCGCCGCCGTCGAGGAGTTGCCCCTGCGCGTGGGCGCAGAACGTGTGTTTCTGGAGATCGATCAGTCGGTCGAACACCCCGCTGCGTTCGTATGCTTCGGCGTGTTCCTGCGATTCCCAGATCGTGACCGAAAAAACCTCGTCCCCCTTCTTGTCGTTCTCGAGGAGGTAGACGTGGCGGCATCCCGGCGCCGAACGGAGCGCCGGAATGGAATGGGCGATGTAAAGCTTCTTGAACTCGTCCATCATCCCCGGGAGGATCGTCAGCGAAACGATCCTCAGCCACAGGACCGGCGAGAGGTCGCCCTCCTCCTTCTCCGGCTCGCTCGCGGCGGCGATGGGGTATGCGTGAACCACCGGCTCGTTGCTCACGGGGACGTACTCAACCTGAAGGTCCTCGGAGAGTTTGATGGTGTACTCGACCGAGGGCGAAAAGAATATTTTCGATTCGTTGATGAGGTCGGCGTAGACTCCCGAGCCCTCGTAAGCCGTCGCGGCCACCTCGGAGTCCCAGAGAGTCAACGAGAGGCATCGCTCCGCCTGCTCGACACTTTGCATCAACCCGGCGAAACGGCAGCCACCGACCCGCGCGAGCGCTGTGACCACCTTCTCCTCATAGAGCCGCGTGAGGAGGGGAATTCCGTCCTTGTTGATGTCGACATTGAGGAGCCGCATGTGCATCGGAGATCTCCTTCGGTTGCGTCAATTCATCGTTGCGGTGAACCTGAGGGTGACGCTACCCCCCGACCAGTTGTCGTCCACACCCTCTTCCGGGATCGAGTGCAATCCCAGGCCGAGGGCCACGCCGAGACCCCACGAATCACCCACCCACCACTCCTTCCCGACCGTGGCGTCGAAGACAAGCCCCCGCAATGACCCTCCCTCGACGCTCCCCTGCTTGTATTCAAGACGCCCGAACCCCACCGACCCGGAGAGATAGATGTTGACCGGCATAAAGTAGTAGGTGACCCCCGCTCCGAGCGCCCCGAGGGTGAGGTCTCCGTCCGTGCTGAGAGTCTGGCCGTTGACCTCGATGTCGGGTTCGGTGATGGTCCAACCGAAGAGCGTGCCGTGGAGGGCGAGATTGGATGCGACGATGCCCCCGATCGCGAAGTTGATGTCTCCGGCTGAACCTGAGAAGCCGACCGTGTTGGCGCCGTCGGTCACCTCGGTGCTGGCGGCTCCCCCGCCGGCCGAGAGCCGCAGAAAGAAACCCTCTTCGTGGTCCTGGACCTGCGAGCGGAGGATTCCCGGTTGGACGATAAAGAACGAAAGGATCGCCATGATGGCGCTCAGTGCGCGTGTCGCTCTTCGGTTCGTCGTGTTCATTGGATATCTCCTTCCATCGGTGGTCGTCTCCGCCGGATGGTCCCGCGGTTATCGTTTCGGCTGGTTCTGGTCGTAAAACCTCCACGCCGGCTGGTGGTCGCGGCGAACATCACCGCCGGTGAGGAGGGCGCGCACCATCTCGATCGGCATACTGTTGTTCCTGAGAATGGTGTCGTGGAAATCGCGGTCCGTCATCGTTCCCGATTCGACGAGCTCTCGCCGGAGCGCCCGGATCTGGAGCCCCCCGAGCAGGTACGCGCACTGGTAGAGAGGTCCGTAGTCGCCGCGCAACGAACGCCGCACTTCAGCCGTCGCATTGTCCCTCTCGTGCCCGACGCGGTCGACGAGAAAGTCGACACACTCCTGGGGAGTCATCGTCTCCTGGTGAAAACTGAGCGAGAAGATGATTCGCGCACATCGGTGCATCCTCCAGAAGAGCATCCCGACCCTGTTCTCGGCCGTCTTCGCAAAATTCAGGTCCCAGAGCAGGAGCTCCCAATAGAGTGCCCACCCCTCGGTCCAGAATGGAGTCCCGAACACCCAACGGTAGGTCCGGTATCTCTGGTTCATGAAACCCTGGAGGTGGTGACCCGGGATCAGCTCGTGGTGGACGGTCGCGCGCGCGAAGTGGACGTTGTTCCCGCGCATACTCATCATCTTCTGTTCGTGGCTCATCCCGCTCGTGGGGAACGAGACCTGGATAACTTCGCCGCCGAGGAAGAAGGGCGAGACCATCTGTTGCTCGGGACTGAGCATCTCCATCCGCCAGGTTTCCTTCGCCAGAGACGGGATGGTCAGGAGGTTGCGCTCTTCGAGAAACCCCACCGCTTCGTCGGCCAGTTCCTTGATCAGCGCGGGCTGTGCCCCCGGCTCGACGTGGAGCCCCTTCACCTTCTCGAGCGCCTTTTTCCAATCGTCGCCGAACCCCATGTCATTCGAGGCCTTTCGCATTTCATTTTCGCACCACGCCATCTCCTTCTTCGCGATCTCGATGAGTTCGTCGGGGCTGTACGGTATCATCTCGTGCCGCAGCTCCTCCAGGAGGGCGTCGCGCCCGATCGGGTCGCCGATGATGGTCGTCCGGTCGTCGGGCTTCACGCCGACCAGTATCTCCCTCACGAATCCCGCATACTCGCCGAGTATGGAGTCGAGCGCGGAGTATGGGGCCTTCACCCACCAGTAGAAATCGGGGTCGTACCCGTCGTGGTAGGCGAACCACCCGGCGAGCGTCGTCTGCACCTCGCCAATCGCGCGCGCGGCCCGGTAGGCGACGGTTTTCTTCACCCCCGGCTTTCCGATCGTCGCGAGGGAATCGTAGCGGGCCCTCGTCTCGAGCAGTGACTTCTTGACGTCGTTCAGGAGGGCGGCGGCGGCTTCCGGATCGACGGGCTTGAGCGCGCGGCGATCGTTCTCGAGCGCCACGAGCCGCGGCGCAAACGGAATCAGCGGGAGCATCTCCGCGAACCGCGCGGCGGATGTCTGGAGTTGCTTGAGTTCGTGTCCCAGCGTATTCCGGAACAATACTTCATCGACCTTCTCCTGCTGGCTCAGTCCGCTGAACGTCAGCGAGTCGAGCCGGGAGATCCAGCTCCGGTAGAATGCCGACATCCGTTCGGCGCGGACCGGCGAGTATGGCGCGCTAAAAAACCTGTCGAGGCTCCCGTAATCCGCCGTGAACGTTTCCACCATTCCCGCCACCACCCCGTTCTGGAGTGCGGTATCGGCGGGTGCGCCGGGCTGCGCGTGTGGCGGTTCTCCGCCGCCCGGGTGTCCGACTGCGCCGGATTCCAGCACGAGGAGAAGTATCAGCGCGAATGGAGCCGCCATCCGCCGCTGTTTGTTTACATCGTTCATTTGTATTCCGGTCTTTCGGGGAAGTGTCAGCGTTTCGCCGTCAGGGAAGATGCCGCGAGGTACCGTCGGTTTCGTCAGTTGAGCGATTCCCTGCGGAGCAGGACGATCCGCCGCGCCTCGGTTGTGATGAGCCTGTTTCCGAATTCGATGCACAGGCCGATGGCCGCGAGGAGGTCCACCTTGATGACGCTGCCACCCCACGTGACGCCCGCGACGGTGGTGCTCATCGGTGATTTTCCGCGCCGGTCAAACCATCCGCCCGAAACCCTGCAGGTCCCGCACGTCCCGACGAGTATTGTGTAGAGGGAATTCCGGGTTTTCACCAGGAGCCAGTCACCCTGCCTCACATCGATCCTCCGGATGTGCGGGACGCGTTCCGCTGACGCAACGATGGTAGTCAGTGAGTGTCCTGCCGCGCCCATGGCACCTCATCCTTTCGTTGAAGAACGGATTATCTCGTGATCGATGTCCCGCTACCGCACCGATCAAGGTATTAAGAATTATCAGCAGAATCAAATGAAAATGCGTTAAATTCTTGCTTATGATGGGTTTTTCCCGTATCTTTCAACGGTTTTTGGCGGAGTAGCTCAGTTGGTTAGAGCAACGGAATCATAATCCGTGTGTCGGGGGTTCGACTCCCTCCTCCGCTACTCAATACTCCTCCTATCCTTTCGGTCTTCCGACCCGGAAGGTGTTTTTTTTCGGCTACCGGGACCCGCGCTTGAAACCATCCGAACTGGAACGATCATTTTTTGATTTCGTCGACCGGAACGGCCTCCTGGCCCCCGGCGACCGCGGCATCGCCGCCGTCAGCGGTGGGGTCGACTCGATGGTGATGCTCAACCTCTTGGACCGCCTCCGCGCCGAGATCAACTTCGACCTCTCGGTGGCCCACGTCAACCACGGGCTACGGGGCCCGGAATCCGACGGTGACGAGCAGCTCGTCAGGACACGCTCCCTCGAACTGGGAGTGGAGTTTCATCTCCACCGGAGTCCGTCCCCCATCCAGCCCGGCGGTGGTCGAAGTGGTATCCAGGAATGGGCCCGGGAGGAACGGTACCGTTTTTTCGAATCCCTCCGCTCAAACGCGGGCCGGACACGCATTGCGACCGCACACCATCGTGACGACAACGCCGAGACCGTCCTGTTCAATTTCTTGCGAGGGAGCGGGATCCACGGCCTCACCGGCATCCCGGTGGCGCACGCCGACGGTTTCGTCATCAGGCCGCTGCTCTTTGCCACGAGGGAGCAAATCCTCGGGTACTCCCGGGAACGGGCCGTTCCGTTTCGCGAGGATTCGAGCAACGCTGGCATGGGTTATACCAGAAATGTACTTCGTCACTCCGTGATCCCATCGATCGAATCGGCCGTCAATCCCGGATTGCGGGAGACGCTCGTGAGGACAACCCGCCTTTTCACCGACCTTGAATCGTTCGTTGCGGGCGAGGTGGATCGCGCGCTCCCCGCCGTCAGTGTCCCATCCGTCGGAACGGACGTACGGTTGAGCGTCGAAGCGATGGCCGGCCTTCCGCTCTTCCTGCAGGAATCGATCCTGCATCGCTGCTCGCGACAATTCCACCCCTCCGGAATCGGCCAGGCCCACGTGAGGGCGCTCATCGACCTCCTCGGCGCCCAGGCCGGATCGGCTTGTCTGGTTTCGAAACACCTTCACGCGGCGAGGGAGGCCGGGCTGCTCGTCATGAGGAGGTCTGCACCCGCCGGTGAACCGTTCGACTTCCCGGTCAGGGCCGGCGAGGCCTATGCGTTCGCAGCGTTTTCATTCTCGTCGGGGTTCGTGTCCGGGGCGGACTACCGCGCCACCGCCCTCGAGGAGTTCGTCGACGCCGAACTGCTCGGTGGCGACCTCCGCCTGCGGTCCTGGTCTGACGGCGACTGGTTCGTCCCCCTCGGTATGGCGGACCGGAAGAAACTGAGCGATTATTTTGTCGATCGGAAAATTCCGGTTTCTGAAAAAAACCGTGTCCCGATCCTCACCTCGGGGGAGGCAATTGTCTGGGTCTGCGGGGAGCGTCTCGATGAACGATTCAAGATCACTCCGCGGACCGAACGGATCCTTCGGCTGACCTACGAACCCGGACTCCGGTGGGCGGGGCCCTGATGCGACAGCATTCCCCCCGATTTCGCATTTTTGATGGATTTTCATTATAATATCATTCATCCGGCACCGCGGTTGGAGGTCCCAATCCGGCGGGGGAGCTGGATTCGAAGATGATCAGGAATTGCAATGAGCGAAGAGAAACAGAGCCCTAGAAACGGCGGCGGTAAGGGATTTCAGCGAAAAAACGCACGACCAAGGAAACCGAGGATGCCGAAGAATCAATTCAAGAATGACGATGATTTTAACTGGGGAAAGGTCCTCAAGGTCGTCTTGAGCTGGTCGGCCATCATTTTCGGAGTGTTCATCCTGGTCACGCTCTTCAAAACGCAGGACGCGACTCAGTACGAGGTTCCGTATACGACGTACCTTGAATACCTCAGGGGTGGCAAGGTCGTCTCGGCGATCGTCAAGAAGTCGGAATTGAACAACTACGAATTTCACGGGACGCTGAGGAGCGCGGAAACCATCGGCGGTCCGGATGGGAAGCGGGTGACGATCGAACGGTTCTACGTCCTCCTCCCCTTCATCGATTCGGAGGTGGTCAAGGATTGGAACGACCGGGGGATCCAGTTTACGATCACCAGGGAAGACACCACCTGGATGAACGCCCTCCTGGGCATGCTCCCGTGGGTCCTCCTCCTGGCCATCTGGTTCATCGTGATGCGCCGTATGCAGGGCGTCGGGACGAAGGGCATCTTCTCGTTCGGAAAGAGCCGCGCGAAGATGCAGGCCGAAGGATCCACGAAGGTCACGTTCAACGACGTGGCCGGGGCGGACGAGGCCAAGTACGAGCTGCAGGAGATCATCGAATTTCTGAAGGAGCCATCGAAGTTCCAGCGGCTCGGTGGTAAGATACCGCGCGGCGTGCTCCTGCTCGGCCCTCCGGGTACGGGGAAGACGCTGCTGGCGCGGGCGGTAGCCGGCGAAGCAGGTGTTCCCTTCTTCTCGATCTCGGGCGCTGAATTCGTGGAGATGTTCGTCGGCGTCGGCGCGAGCCGTGTCCGGGACCTCTTTGAGACCGGGAAAAAAAGCGCGCCGGCCATCATCTTCATCGATGAGATCGACGCTGTCGGACGGCACCGGGGCGCGGGCCTCGGGGGCGGCCACGACGAACGAGAACAAACGCTGAACCAGCTCCTCGTCGAGATGGATGGATTCGAACAGAACAGCGGGGTGATCATCATTGCCGCCACGAACAGGCCGGACGTGCTCGACCCCGCGCTCCTGAGGCCCGGACGGTTCGACCGCCAGGTTGTCGTCGATCGTCCCGACGTGAGGGGCCGCGAAGGGATCCTCAAGGTCCATACCAGGAACATACCCCTCGAGGAAAGCGTCAAGTTGGACATCCTGGCCAAGGGAACGCCCGGGCTGGCCGGCGCCGACCTCGCGAACCTGGTGAACGAGGCGGCGCTCCTCGCCGCCCGCCAGAATTGCAAAGAGGTCGGGATGCGCCACTTCGAGGAGGCGAAGGACAAAGTGATGATGGGGATGGAACGAAAGAGTCTGATCATCTCCGACCGGGAAAAAAAGATCACTGCCTATCACGAATCGGGGCACGTCCTGGTTGCACGGCTGACCCCCGAGGCGGACCCCGTCCACAAAGTCACGATCATCCCGCGCGGACGGGCGCTGGGGGTGACGACCTACCTCCCCATCGACGAGAAACACACATACTCGAAGGAATATCTCGAGGCGATGATCTCGTATGCCCTCGGCGGCCGCGCCGCGGAAAAGCTCATCTACAATCAGACCACCACCGGCGCGGGTAACGACATTGAGCGGGCCACGGGGCTTGCGCATAAAATGGTCTGCGAATGGGGAATGAGCGAGCGTATGGGTCCCCTCGCCTTCGGCACGAAGGAGGAGCAAATCTTCCTCGGCCGCGAGATCACGCGATCGAAGAACTACTCAGAGAGCACCGCGGTTCTTATCGACGAGGAAACCAAAAAAATCATCATGACCGGGATGGATCGGGCGGAACAGCTGCTGCGCGACAATATCGATTCACTCCACCTCCTGGCGGCCGCCCTGCTGGAACGTGAGATCCTCGACGGCCCGGAGATCGATGCCGTCCTGCGTGGCGAAACGCTTCCACCCCTGGAAGACAAGGTCAACGGTCGCCCGAAGAGTGCGCAGGAAGCGGCCGAACCAGCAACAGGGGTCTGATCAGTTCCGGGGAACGATGCCGCGCACGGAGCCGAACGTCCTCCCGCCGGGAGAATTCCGCAAGGAGATCATTCGAAAGGCGATCCATTTCTCATCGATCAGCATCCCCGTCTTCTATCTGCTCACGCCAAGGGAGACCGCGCTCGTCGTGTCGGCGGCCCTGACGATCGTCGCGCTCTCGCTTGACCTTGGGAGACACTACTATCCCCCGCTGTTCAGGCTCTACCAGACTGCGTTCGGGCCGCTCCTCAGGAGCCATGAGAGCGACCTTGTAAGAAGGCGCCTCAACGGCGCGACGTACGTGTTGATCGCGGCGACCCTTTCGATCTTTCTCTTCCCTAAACTGATCGCCATCACATCGTTCTTCGTCCTCATCGTCTCGGACCTCGCGGCGGCCCTGATCGGCCGAAGGTTCGGGCGAAGAAAATTCCTCGGGAAATCGGTGGAAGGAAGCGCGGCGTTCTTCGTGACGGCGCTGGTGATCGTCGCCGTGACGCCGAAGGTGGGTTACGCTCTCAGCGAGTACGTCGTCGGCGCCTTCGCGGCGCTCGTGGGCACGGTGGTTGAGGCCTCACCCACCGGCATCGACGATAATCTCTCCATCCCGCTCTCCGTGGGACTCGCTCTTTGGGCGGGATACGCCTTCTTCCTCCCCTGGCTCGATATTTACAGGTTCGGGTGATGGCCGACGATCGATCCGCCGGCAAGCCGGCGAAGTTCCGCAACAAGACGATGCTCGTGGTCGGAGATCGCGTTCTCATCATCCCCGATGGCGACCGTGACCGCTCCGAGCACGGCCTTTACCTCCCGCCCGGCGTCAAGGAACGGGAGAAGGTCCAGAGCGGCTATATCGTGAAAGTGGGGCCTGGTTACCCCGTCGCGAACCCGAATTTCATCGACCAGGAATCGTGGTCGACCTCCGCGAAGGAGCCGGTGAAATACATCCCGTTGCAGGCCGAGGAAGGCGATTACGCGATCTTCCTGAGGGAGCAGGCGATCGAAATCGAATATGACGGAACGAAGTACCTGATCGTGGGGCAGGGGGCGATCCTGATGCTGATACGGGCGAACCTGGCTGGGGAGATGGAAGCCGGAGAGTAGTACGTTATCGGGGAGTGGGCAGCCACCGCACGGTGGCCGCTACCGGGCGCTGAACCGTTCCAGGAAGGCGATCTCCTGCGGCGTCAGCGCCGAGGGTCCCTCTCCTTCCACCTTCGCTATGATCCGCTGGAATTCCTCCCTGTTCACCTCATGCATCCCCGCGGTCGGGATGCTCCTCCACCGTTGAAGGGTCGCAGTGTCGATCGACGGATTTTTTGCCGGTGTCGCACTTGAAACGGCTGCATCCGTACGCGGGGCCGCGAACCTGAGATAGAGGTACCCCCCGAGAAACCCTCCGAGGTGCGCGAAATGCGCGACGCCGTCGCCACTACCCCCGAATCCCCCGAACAGTGAGAGCGCGGTCATCCCGGCCACCAGCCAGCGTGCCTCCACGGGAAGGATACCCCAGAGGAAGATCTGCGACCGGGGCCAGAACCAGGTGAAGCCGATCAGGACGCCGTAGACTGCCGCCGAAGCGCCGATGATCGGGGTATTGGAGGAAAACAGAAATGAGATGGCCGCCCCGGAGAGGCCGCTGACGAAGTAAAGCCACAGAAAACGTTTCTCCCCGAGCTCACCTTCGAGCCTCGGGCCGAAGAAGAAAAGCGAGAGCATGTTGAAGAGGATGTGACCGAACCCCGCGTGGAGGAACATATACGTAACCGCGGTCCAGGGCCGGACCAGCGCCTCGGAGGGGTCGAACATCAGCTCCCTCTCGATTCCGGGGGCCAGCGTGGTGACGGCGAACATCACGGCGTTCGCCGCAATGATGCGGATGACCCAGGGCGTCATGCGGCCGGTACGCCGTCTGCGACGGCCTCCAGGATGATCTCGGCGATGTCCTTCACGATCACCGTCGCGGAGGCGTCGCGGTCCTTCACCCCGTCGGTCATCATCGTCATGCAAAACGGGCACGCCGTGCCTATGACATCGGGCTTAAGACGCAGGGCTTCCTCGGTTCGCTCGACGTTCACCCTCTTCCCCGTCGTCTCCTCCATGAACATCCTGGCGCCGCCCGCGCCGCAGCAGAATCCGCGATCGCGGTTGCGCGGCATCTCGACGAGTTCCACGCCGGGGACCGAGGAGATCGCCCGCCGCGGCTCGTCGTAAAGCTGGTTGTACCTCCCGATGTAGCACGAGTCGTGGTAAGTGACTTTTGCCCGTTGTTCAACAGTCAACTTCAGTTTCCCCGAATCGATCAGGCCGAGGAGGAAATCGGAATGGTGGACCACCTCGTAGCGCCCCCCCAGCTGGGGATATTCGTTCAGCAGGATGTTAAAACAGTGCGGGCAGGTGGTCACGATCTTCTTCACGCCGTGCCCGTTCAACACCTGGACGTTCTCCGCCATCAGCATCTGAGCGAGGTACTCGTTCCCGGCGCGTCGAGCCGGGTCGCCGGTGCATTTTTCCTCCGTCCCCAGGATCGCAAATTCGATCCCGGCGATCTGCATCAGCCGGGCGAACGCCCTGGTGACTTTCGTGTAGCGCGCGTCGTATGCGCCGGCGCACCCGACCCAGAAGAGGATCCGTTCCGTGTTTGACGGCGGCGTTCCCGCCATCCGGGGAATGTTCATCCCCTCGGCCCAGTCAGCCCGCGCGCTGTGGCTGAATGCCCAGGGAGTGAAATTCCTCTCGAGGTTCTGGAACGTAGCCTGCATTTCCTTCGGGAACCTCGACTCGTTCAGGACGAGGTACCGCCGCATGTCGACGATCGCGTCGACATGCTCGATCTGTACGGGGCATTCCTGGACGCAGGCCATGCACGTCGTGCAGGCCCAGAGTTCCTCCTCGGTAATATAGCCGTCCACGAGCTGACGCCCCCCGTCCGTCGGCGTGGCCCCGGCCCCTGCCGTCGCCGTTTCCACAGCTCCGGCCGTCTTTCGCCCCGACGCGAGCATCCCCGGCGCCTTCTCCACGAGCCGCTTCCGGATGTCGACGATGATCTTCTTCGGGGAGAGGAGCTTGCCGGTCGCCGCCGCCGGGCAGACCGCAGTGCATCGGCCGCACTCGGTGCAGGTGTAACCGTCCAGGAGCTGTTTCCAGCTGAGGTCTTCCACATCGGCGACCCCGAACCGGACCGCGCTTTCATCCGCGAGGTTCAGGGTCTTGAGCGTCCCCCGGCGTCCGAGTTTCGCGAAAAAGACGTTCGGCACCGACGAGAGGATGTGGAGGTGTTTCGAAAAAGGAAGGTAATTCAGGAACCCCAGGACCAGCAGAATGTGCGTCCACCAGAAGAAGGCGAACCATCCGGCCACATTCCCTGAAGGGCCGGCGTCGAAGAAGGCCGCGAGGGGAAGCGAGACGAACCTCGCTCCGTTGGCCAGGTCGGCTCCCCTGGCGATGTTCGATCCGTTCTGGCCGAACATCGAGAGGATGATGGCGAGGATCCAGAGGAGGATGAGCGTCGCGTCGAATCGGGAGTGTCCTTCGACGTCGAGCCTCGCCGGAGGACGCACATAGCGCCGTACGAGGCTGACGGCGACCGAGAGCACACTCAGCAGCCCGATCAGCTCCTGGGCGACCGCCAGCGGCGGATAGAGCGGCCCGAGGAACCGGAGGCTGAACCCGGGGACGATTCCCTCCCCGATCGTTTCGATGATCGCGCTCAGGAGGATCACGAAGCCCCAGAAGATCAGGAAGTGCAGGATGCCGGCGAGCGGTTCGCGAAGGAGTTTCGTCTGTCCGAAGGCCACGGTGAGGACGTTGCGGATCCGTTCGCCCGGCTTGTCGGTGCGCGCGTCCGCCTTCCCGATCCTTAGGTATCCGGCGAGGCGAAGGATGTTGAATGTGAAGAACGCCAGCGAACCGGCAAAGACGACGATGAAGGCGATCGTATGGAGTGAAGGCATAATCGAGTGATGGTTAATCGTTGAGAACCATGTCGCCCCGGAGCACGGTGACCGCCTGCCCGCCGATCCGGACCGAAACCGCCCTCCCATTCTCGCCCGTTACCTCCACGCGAACCCTCCCCCTCCTGGCGATGGCGTCGCCCTGCTCCCCCTGGAACGAGCAGACCCCGTCGACGCCGGTCAGGAGGCCGTGATCGTGGAGGATCACCCCGAGCGGCCCGTGCGAAGACCCGGTCACCGGGTCCTCGTTGATGCCGCAGTTCGGCGCAAAGAACCTCGAGTGGACTTTCGACTCACGGTCGATCGTTTCGAGCGTGTAGAGGCAGAGCCCGGTGACGTTCCTCGAAGTGAGGAACGCCGAAATGTTGAGGAAGTTCGGCTTCATCGTGAAAAGCGTATGGAGGCGGCGGATGAAGACGTAGAGATAGGAGTCCTTCAGGATCGGTACACGGTTGTCGAACTCCACCGCGGGAATGCTGAGGAGGCGAACGAGGTCGACCTTCAGGTGGGGGACCTTCTCGAATTCCGGGATCCTGAGCCCGAGGAAGATGAAGTTCGTCTTCTCACTCCGGTCGACGTCCACTGGCAGGATCCCGTCGGTCGTTTCGAGTTTGAACGAGTAGCGTCCCTCCGCGGACATTCCGAACCGCTGCTCTTCGGAGAGGGTGTGAAAGCTGGCGACCGTGGCGTGACCACAGAGCGGCACCTCGACGGTGGGGGTGAACCATCGGATCCTGAGGTCTGCGCCGTGTTTTGTGGTGGGGAGGATGAACGCCGTCTCGGAGAGGTTCATCTCCCGGGCTATCGACTGCATCTGGGGCTGGCTGAGGCCGGCGGCGTCGAGGACGACACCTGCCGGATTCCCCGTGTGGGGGACCGAAGTGAAGGCGTCGACCTGCCGCACCATGATAGAATTGATGGAATTCATTTCGTAACTCCGTCGGAGATGGTAAATGACCGGAGCGTCGTCCGGTCCTTCACGTAAAGGATCCTCTCCTCCACGCGGAAAAACGTTGAGCCGGCTGGCAGCGACAGATCGTCGCAGACAACGTCGCGGAACACGAGCGCACCCGAACGGACGTCGATGACGAAGAGGTGTTCCCGTAGTTTCCTGGCGCCCGCCGCCGGTGGCAGCACTTCGTAACAGGTCGTAATCTCGGCGCCATCGTGGCTGAGCGATTCCCCCGGTTGTAATTCCACCCCGTCAGGAAACGCGCCCCGCACGGGGGCGGCCGGATCGGGGATCCAATCAGGGAACTGGACGTCGCCCCCCCAGCCCGGCCCCGGTTCGGCGCGGAGCGCCAGGAGGTCGTCGGAAGGGATTTCCCGTTTGACCGCCCCGGTCATCAGATCCAGTTCGTAGTAGGCCTTCCTGTCGAACAGCTCCTTTGAGGCATAGACCGACGCGCCCACCGCAAAACCGAATGCGAGATCCGGATTCTCCCAGAGTGTGTCGCCGGTCTGCGTATCGATTGCCAGAATTTTCTTATGATCGGGCATCGACGGCACCGGGTACTCGTGGATGAAGAGTATCCCGCGATGGACCGACTCGATTCCCGTCCACCACGGCTCGGCCAGCCGTTTCCCCTGCCATTTGACCTGGCCATCGTCGAGCGCAACGCAGAAATATGAAACGGTCTTACCGGCGAGGTCCCTCTCCTCGCCGACGATCAACCCGGGGTCAGCGGGGACGATCTTCCAGATGTTACCGGCGGTCCTGAAATTCCACAGGCCGCTGTCGACGACATGAACGCTCATTCTGGTTGATCAGGGGTTGATTTTGGGATAAAGATACACATCAGCCACCCGAATATCAATAGTTTCTTACGCGTAAATAATTTATTGCGAAACCGTGACACTCAGGCGGATGGGCCCGCATAGAGCCTCGTGAGGTAGTCCCCCAACTCACGGAACGCCTTTGAGCGGTGGCTGATGGAATTTTTCAATTCCGGTGGGATTTCGGCGAAAGTAATGTCGTGGCCGTCGGGGATGAAGAGCGGATCGTATCCGAATCCATTTCCGCCTTGCGGTTGCGTGCCGATCACACCGTCACAGCGACCTTCAGTGAGATGTTCGATGCCGGGGGCGACATAGGCGGCCACGCAGCGGAAGCGGGCCCGCCGTTCCCCCGCGGCGGCTGCGATGAGCGACGCGAGGAGCTTGCGGTTGTTGTCGTCATACGTTGCCCCTTCTCCGGCGAACCTCGCTGACCGCACGCCGGGGTCCCCCCCGAGGAAGTCGACCTCGAGCCCGGAGTCGTCGGAGATCGCCGGAAGGCCGGTCAGCCGGAAGACGGTACGGGCCTTGATCAGGGCGTTTTCCTCGAGCGTCTCACCGGTTTCTTCTATTTCCGGGATGTCCGGGATCTTCAGGATTTCCGGAATCACCTTGAGGTCGGGGATCCCGCGGGAAATACGAACATCGTTGAGTCCTTCGATCCTGATGGGAAGCGTTGCAAGGATGGCGCGTATTTCCCGGAGCTTGCCCGAATTACGCGTCGCGACAAGGATCAGGGCAGGTGGCCTCATCGGGAATCGGATTATCTGAGGAGGAACGCCATCACGTCTTCCACCCTCTCCACGCCGTGGAGCGCGATCCGCCCGCGCGGGGCGGTCCTGAGGTTGTTGTGCGGCAGGAGAAAGTGTTCAAACCCGAGTTTCTCCGCCTCCTGAATCCGCTTCTCGATCTGTCCGACGCTCCTCACCTCACCCCCGAGGCCGATCTCACCGACCACCACCGTTTGCGACGCTATCGCGACATCCTTGAGGCTGGAGATGATCGAGGCGGCGATGCCCAGGTCGAGCCCCGGCTCGTCGATCCGAACCCCCCCGGCGACGTTCACGAAGACGTCGTACCCTCCCATGTTCATCCCGAGCCGCTTCTCGAGGACCGCCAGCAGGTGCCCGAGCCGGCGGTAATCGAAGCCGGTGGTGTTTCGTTGCGGGACGGAGAAGTTCGTGGAGGAGACGAGGGCCTGGACCTCCACGAGGATCGGCCGCGTCCCCTCGAGAGCGGCGACGACGGTCGAACCGGACGCCCCCACCGATCTCTCGGACAGGAAGACCTCCGACGGGTTCAGGACCTCGCGGAGGCCTTCGCTGCGCATCTCAAAGACACCGATCTCGTTCGTGGAACCGAAACGGTTCTTTGAGGCGCGGAGGATCCTGTACGCGAAATGCCGGTCGCCCTCAAACTGGATGACCGTATCGACCATGTGTTCGATGACCTTGGGTCCGGCGATGAACCCGTCCTTCGTCACGTGGCCGATAAGGAAGAGCGGCACGTCGAGGTCCTTGGCAACGCGGGTGAGAAGAGCAGCCGACTCGCGTACCTGGGCGACGCTCCCGGGCGAGCCGTCGAGGAGGGGCCGGTACATCGTCTGGATCGAATCGATAACGATCATTCCCGGCGTCGTCTTCGCAACCACGTCGGCGACCACGTCCGCGTTCGTCTCGGTGAAGATGAGGAGGTTCGAGCCCTTGCCGAACCCGAGACGCTCGGCCCTGAGCTTGATCTGGCGCGGGGACTCCTCCCCCGACACGTAGAGGATTGACAGCGGAGCGATGGCGGCCGCGAGCTGCATCATCAGGGTCGACTTTCCGATCCCCGGGTCGCCGCCGAGGAGGGTGACCGAACCGGGAACGATACCCCCGCCCAGGACCCTGTCGAATTCGGCGATGCCGGTGGGAATCCTCGTCCGCTCGACCGAATCGACGTCCGAGAGGGGGATCGGGCGTGAGGACGCCGCACCCTGGGTCGCACGTGTGCTCAACTGCGGGGACTTGATCTCCTCAACGAGCGTGTTCCACCCCTCGCAATTCGGACACCGTCCAACCCACCTGGGCGATTCATACGCACAGGCCTGGCAGACGAAAACGCTCCGGGAGGCCCGGGCCGGGGATTTTTTCAACGCCGACCTTCGCGTCCGGTCCGGATGTCGCGCCCCCACATCAATTTCGTGCGCAGGAGGTCGAAGTATGAACCGGCCCGCCAGCGGACGAGCCGGACGCTGAAGGGTGCGCGCCTGATCGTACACTCCACCGGCAGGGGACAGGATTTTTCCACCTGGCCGTCCGCAGTGATCTGAACGGCGGAGGGGCCCTGGCTCACGTTGACCCGCACGACGCTGTCCGACGGGATGATGACAGGCCGCGCCGTGAGCGTGTGCGGTGAAATCGCGATGATGGTGAGGACGTCGCACCGGGGTGTGACGATAGGACCACCGGTAGCGAGCGAGTAACCGGTCGAGCCGGTCGGGGTCGTAACGATGATCCCGTCTGCCGCGTACGTCACCAGGTACTCGCCGTTCACGAGGGTTTCGAAGTCGATCACACGGGCCGACGCTCCGCGACCGATGGCGATTTCGTTCAGCGCGGTGAGCGGAACGGGGTCGCCCCCGATGTACGCCTCCAGAGCAAGCCGTTCCTCCACCTCGTACCGCCCGGCGCCGATGTCGTCGAGGCAGGCCTCGAGGTCGGAGACGGAGACTTCCGCCAAAAATCCCAGCTTCCCGAGGTTGATCCCGAGGAGCGGGAGCTGGCGGGGCCCGATCGCCCTGGCGGCTGAGAGCATCGTCCCATCACCCCCCAGGACGATCACCATCGTCGAACTGTCGAGGAGCGTCGACATCGGCACGCCAGGCCCGACGCCCTCGATGCCATCCCCGGGAGACTTTGCGGCGGCCGCGGCGATCTCCTCGTGAACGACGTACCGGGCGCCCTTGGCCCGGAGCGCGGCGAGGAGCGTCGCGAGGACGCTCAGGCTTTCCTTCTTGGAGGTGTTGGCGATGATTCCGTAGGTCATCGTGGGCGCCTCACGAGGCCGTCGGCCCGGGCCCGGGCGGATCGCCGGACGGCTTCGCGGCTTCGTCGACGTAATTCAACCGCAACTCGCGCAGGACGGTGGTGAACATCCGGTCTTCCGACTCCCGGAGGTTTCCCTTCATCCTCCGGTGGAGGACGTCCAGGATGTCGATGGAGATGCGGGCCTGAGCGAGGTCCCTCTCCACGGTATCCGAAACCGGGTTTTTCAGCTTGCCCATCTGCTGGAGAGCGGCGGTCTGGAACATCAGCGCGATCTGCGTCAGGAGGAGTTCGTCTTTCTCGTTTTCGGTCATTGAATGGGATCCCAGCGTCAGTGTATTGAAAAGGTTGGTGAAAATCAACGGGTTGGGGGGAGGGTTTTCTCCCAGAGCTTCGCGTATTTCACGAAGACATATGCCGACGACAGGAGCGACAGCGTCAACCCGTGGATCCCGTCGAGGAACCCGAGCCTGAGGATATACATCTTCAGGAACAGGAACGGGGGCTTCACGACGAGGTCGATTGGAGAGAACCCCCGCCCCCGCTCCGCGAGGTCCTCCGCCGCGAGCGTCGTGTAGCGGTCGAGCTTGCTGAGGTAGTGGAAGAGGTTATCGTCGGTGTAATGTTCGAGGTCGTTCCGGAGCCTGCCGGACCTTCCGGTGAACACGAGCCGCTCGTGCACCCGGGCCTGGTCGTACCCGGCCTCCCCATTCCTGAAGAGGCGGGCAACGTATCCCGGGTACCATCCGCAGTGCCGTATCCATCGTCCGAGGAAGTAGGCGCGGCGGGCGACCTCGTATGCCGTTACGTCACGGTCCTCCGCTCGCCCCGAGACCATAGCCCTGATTTCGGTGGCCAGAGGTTCACTCACCCTCTCGTCGGCGTCGATCGCGAGGATCCACTCGCCTGCCGCCGCCTCGGCGGCGAGATTACGCGCCCGGCCGTATCCGGCCCAGGGTTCGGTGAGGACTGTGGCGCCTCGCTCCCGGGCGATTTCAGCGGTGCGGTCTGTGCTGCAGGCGTCTACGACGATGACCTCGTCGGCCCAGCGAAGGGTGTCGAGGCACCCGGCGATGTTCCGTTCCTCGTTCAGCGCAATCACAACGGCGGTGACCGTCCCAAGCCGCTTCGTCATTCGGTGGCCGGTGCCGCCACGGCGAGGCCGGTCAGGAACCAGACCAGCACCATCACCTCGTGGTCGCCGAAATTGTATTCAAACAACCCGAGCACGTGGAACCCCGCGTACGCGGCCAGGATGCCGGTGGTGAGGGCCGCGCGGAACGACCCTTTCGCCGCGCCGCGCGCCGCGCGCCGCATGACGACGAACATCATCGCGAACAGGTAGAGCACCGCGCAGAATCCCGGCGCCCCGAGCGTCACGAGGGCCTCCATCAGGTTGTTGTGGAGATGCCCCCCCTCCCCCTGGGTCATTGGGGTGACGTACGTACTGTAGTAGTTCCGCAATCCGATGTCCCCCCATCCGAAGACGGGGCGGTCGAGGAACATCCGCCAGCCGGTCGTGATCATCTGGAAACGCGAGACGTTCGATTCCGCCGTGGTGGTGACCGAGTCCGCGACGAACCCGCCGCGGTCGTGAAGTTCGACGATGCTCATCGCGCGGTCCTGCAAATCGGCGGGCGCGAAGACGACGAACAGCGCGAGCAGCAGCGCCAGCCCGGCGAAGACCCTCCGGTCCCCGAGCAGACCGATCACGATGACGCCGGCGACGAAGGCCACCCACGCGCTCCGGGTCTGCGAGATCAACAGCCCTGCGATGAGCACGACCACGGCCGCCGCCAGACCGATCCTCCAGCGGGTCGGAACCGACGGCGACAGCGAGAACGGGATGAGCGCCAGGATGATCAGCATCCTGATCCCCCCCTCGGTCATCGGCATCTGAAACATCGCCGGCCGCTGGATCATCCCGCCGACGACCTGCAGGGACGCGGCTTCGGCGATCACCGTGGCGGCGCCGAGGACGCCCAGCAGTCCGAGGACGACCAGGATCCGATTCCGGCTCCTGAACGAGAAGGCCGACAGGTAGACGACGCCGATCAGGAACACGCGCTTCATGTTCGTGAAGGAATCGACCGGATCGACGGAGAACGCCGACGAGACTATTTCGGCGGCGATGTAGAGGAGGAACGCCGTCTCAAGGCCGCTCCCCGGGACGAAAGAGATGCCGCTTCGAAAAAGGAGCGCGGCAAGCACGATGAATGCCGCACCCATCGTGATCGATGAGAGTGCCACCGAGAAGGTCGCGGACACGACGGCGATGGCCGTCAGGAGGCAGACCGCCCTACCCGCCGGACCACCGGGGATGTCGTGGTCAGGCGCGGAACTGGAGGTCATAGAGTTTTTTGTAGAGCCCGTCCTTGTCGGCGATCAGTTCCGTGTGGGTCCCGGCGCCGACGATCCTCCCCCGCTCGATGACGTAAATCCGCGAGGCTCGCTGGATGGTCGAGAGGCGGTGCGCGATGACCACCGACGTCCTGCCGGTCATCAGCCTGTCGATCGCTTCCTGCACCAGGAGTTCCGACTCCGTGTCGAGCGCCGACGTCGCCTCATCCAATATCAGAATCGGCGGGTTCTTGAGGATCGCCCTCGCGAGGGCCAGTCTCTGCCGCTCCCCCCCGGAGAGCTTCACGCCCCTCTCACCGATCACTGTCTCGTACCCGTCACGGGTGTTCGCGATGAACTGGTGGGCGTTCGCCGTCCGGGCTGCCGCCTCGACCCGATCCGGGGGGCACTCCGCCACCCCGTACGCGATGTTGTTCCGGATGGTGTCGTTGAAGAGGATCGTCTCCTGGGTCACGATGCCGATCTTCTCCCGGAGACTCTTCAGGTCGAGGTCCCTGAGGTCCTGTCCGTCGATCAGAATCGCTCCATCGGACGGGTCGTAGAACCGGGGGATGAGGTCGACGATCGTGGTCTTGCCGGCTCCGCTCGGGCCCACCAGCGCGACCACATCGCCCTTGGCGATCGAGAGCGATATCCCCGTGAGGACCGTCTGGTCTCCTTCGTACGAGAATGACACGTTTCTGAATTCAAGGGAACTGGAAAAATCGGTGAGAGCGGCCGCCCCGCTCCGGGTGGTGATGCTCGGCTCCACGTCGATGATCTCGAAGATGCGCTTCGCCGCCGCGCTCGCCTCCTGGATCCTGTTCGCGACGTTCGTGAGCTCTTTGATCGGCGGCATGATCTGGAAGATGATGAAGAGGAACCCGAGAAACTCGCTCGCACTGAGGGTGCTCTCCTGCAACACCAGGATGCCGCCGTACCACACGATCACCGATCCCGCGATCACGCTCAGGAATTCCGTCGCGGGCGATGAGATGTCCTTGATACGGTTGATCCTGAGGATCGAGCGCAAGTACGCGCGGGTGTGGTTCACGAACTTGCGCGTCTCGAAATCCTCCATTCCGAACGCCTTGACCACCTTGACGCCGGAGATCGTTTCGTGGAGCACCGCGGTGATGTCGGCCATCCGCTCCTGGGTGACGCCCCGTTCCCGATGGAGCGTGAGCGCGATCCATGCGATGATCGCCAGGGTGAACGGGAACACGACGAGGGAAATAAGGGTCAACTTCCAGCTCAGGGAGAAAGCAAGCACGAGGTAGACCGCGATCAGGAGCGGCTGGCGCATCATCGTCACGAAAAAGGCGCTGATGCCACCGTTGAGGACCGAGACGTCGCTCACCACCCTCGAGATAAGGTCCCCCGTCCGCTCATTCGAGAAGAAACCGAGCGGGAGCGAATGGATGTGCCGGTAGATGGTGTTCCGCAGGTCCCTGATGATCGACTCCTCGGAGTAGTTCATCAGGAAGAACTGCAGGTACCCGAAGATGTTCTTCAGGAGGAACGTCACGATGATGATGATCGAGATCCTCAGCAGGGCGTCGCTCTGGGACCCTGCGAGGATCGCGCCGATGACATCCTCCTTCAGGCCGGAGAACCACGACCCCAGGCCGAGCGAGGCGTCGCCGGGCGCGCCTGCGCTCATCTTCTCCGGGTGGAAGAGGATGTCGAGGAGGGGAATGAAGAGGTAGATCGACGCACCGCTCAGCAGCGAGTAAAATACCGTGAGGACCACCGACGCCGAGATGTGTTTCCAGTATGGCCGGGTAAGCCCGAGGATGCGGCGGAAGATTGAGAAAGATTCGACGAGTTCAGACCGCATGGATACCCGGGGAAAGTGTGTCGAGGCCGTGATTACAAATCATTTCGCGGGAGGCCACCACGGCGGCGTAGATCCGCCGGTTCTCCTCCCCCACCTCCGTTTTCGGATGGTGGAGATGGAACAGGATGGCCAGGTTTCGGAGCGACTTCAGGGATGCCCCGGCGAGACCGAGCCTGAACGCCACGTCGGAGTCCTCCCCAAGCCCGGGGGCTCGGTAGTCTTCGTTGAAGCCGTTGATCCGTTCCATCCAGTCGCGGTGGACCGAAAAATTGCAGCCGAGGATCGCGGGTGTCCCCGGATGGAGCAGTTTCCTGAGCAGCGGGCTCCGCGTCCGTATGGCGTCCTCGATCGAGGCGCTCCCACCCTTCAGGCCGTCCATCAGGAGGGCAAGCGAGATCCTCTCGAAGCGGCCGTCCCGGACGGACCCGGGTGTGACTCTCTCCGAGATCGCCGGACCGAGGTTCACTCTCCTCCCGCAGAGGACGGCGTCGGGTTCGGCCTGGGAGAGGTGGTCCTCCAGGAAATTCCGGTGGGGGATGCAATCACCGTCGATGAAGACCAGGTAGCGCGACGCTGACGCGGTGATGGCGCGGTTGAGTATCGCGTTCTTTCGGAAACCGTGATCGGGCTGCCGGATGTGCGTGATGGCGTACCGGGACGCCGTCCTCCGTCCCTCCACAAGATCCGCAACCGCCGGGCCCGAACCGTCGTCGGCCACCACGACCTCGAAATCGGCGAGCGTCTGCCTGTCGAGCGCGTCGAAGATCAAACCGAGCGGTCGCACGGCGTTGTACACAGCAACGATGAGCGTCAATGACGGTTCGGTATGCCGCGATACCCGGCTCACGGGCCGTACCGCCGTTTCATCGCCCTGATTCCATCCATGTCGATCGGGGGGCGCCCCTCAGGGGGTGCGGCGCCCGCCGTCATGAATTCCCGGAGCTTGGCATAGAGGGCCAGGGCATACACCGAATCCAGGACCGCGAGCAGAAATCCCTGCATGCCGTCCCGGTAACCGCTGCGTGTGACGTAATTCCTCAGGAAATGGGAGATCGGGCTGAAGAGAATTTTCCCGAAGCCCGGGAGGTAACCCGGCTTCGAACGGAGGAGGTTCGATACCTGGAGTGACGTATAGTCGTTCATCTTCTGCAGGTAGTGCGAGATCGAGTCGTAGGAATAGTGATGGAGGGGGTTGGCGAGCGTCCCCCGCGGCCCCTTCACGGCGTACCCGCCGTGGACCGCCGCGTCTTCGACGACGACCCGGTCCTTCCGGAACAGGCGCATCGTGTTCCCGGGGTACCATCCCCCGTGCCGGATCCACCGGCCGTGGAAGCTCACGAGGCGGGCCAGCGTGTATCCGTCTGCGGCGTCGGCCCTACCGATGGCGTCGCGGATCTCCCCGGCAAGCGGCTCCGGCGCTTCCTCGTCGGCGTCGAGGACGAGCAGCCAATCGCCGGTCGCCGCCGCGAAGCCCCTGGCCCGTTGGCGCAGATCGGAATCGTAGCTGTGGGTGATCACCTTCGCACCCAGCGATTCAGCGATGGCGACGGTGCGGTCGGTGCTAAAGGAATCGACCACGACGATTTCATCGGCCCACCGAACGCTGCCCAGGCAGCGCCCGATGTTCCGCTCTTCGTTTAGCGTGAGGACGATGACGCTCAGGAAAGGCACGGGGTCACTTCACAACGATGCTGACGAGCCGGTTCTTCACCACCACCACGCGGACGATCTCTTTCCCGTCGAGGTGGGCGGCCACCCCGGGGTCGGCCAGGGCGCGCTCGCGGATGGTCTCTTCCGGGCTGTCAGGCGCCGCCAGGAATTTCGACCGGACCTTTCCGTTAATCTGGACCACCAGCTCGATCGTCTCATCCTTCGTCTTCGATTCGTCGAACGCGGGCCACGGCTCGCGGGCGAGCGATCCGGAATGCCCGAGCACTGCCCAGAGCTCCTCGGCGACGTGTGGGGCAAACGGGGAAAGCAACAGTACGAACGCCTCCATCGCGTATCTCGGCTTTTCCTCTGCGGTCAGGAATTCATTCACGAAAATCATCAGCTGGGATATCGCGGTGTTGAACGCCAGGGCGTCGACGTCCTCGGTGACTTTCCTGATGGTCTGGTGGAGGAGGCGTTCCCTCGCGGGCGGGCAGGCCCCCTCCTTCACCGCCGGATGGAGCGCGCCATCAGGCCCCACGATCATCCTCCAGACGCGGTTGAGGAAGCGGTGGACCCCCTCGACGCCCCTGGTCGACCACGGCTTGGTATCGACAAGGGGACCCATGAACATTTCGAAGAGCCGCAACGAATCGGCCCCATACTCCGCCACGATGTCGTCCGGGTTGACCACGTTCCCCCGCGACTTCGACATCTTCTGGCCGTCCTCGCCGAGGATGGTCCCCTGATTGATCAGCCTGGCGAAGGGCTCCGGCGTGGAGAGGTGGCCGAGGTCGAAGAGCACCTTATGCCAGAATCTCGCGTAAAGGAGGTGCAACACGGCGTGCTCGGCGCCCCCGATGTAGAGGTCGACCGGCATCCAGTATCGCTCCTTCTCCCTGGACACGAATTCGGCATCGTTGCGGGGGTCGAGGTACCGGAGGTAGTACCAGCAGGAGCCCGCCCACTGCGGCATCGTGTGGGTTTCCCTCCTCAAGCGCCCGTGCACCGGATGGTCGATCGTCAGCCAGTCGGCGGCGGTGGCGAGCGCCGATTCCCCGGAGCCGGTCGGCTGGAATGACGCGATGTCGGGGAGCTGGACCGGCAGGTCTGAGTCGTCGAGCGCCACGACGCTCCCGTCCTCCCGGTAGGCGAGTGGAAACGGTTCGCCCCAGTAGCGCTGTCGCGAGAAGAGCCAGTCGCGCAGCTTGTAGCGGACCGTGGATTTCCCGATCCCTTTCGATTCGACCCATGCCGAAATCTTCGCCGCGGCCTCAATCGTCGGGAGTCCGTCGATCGAAACCTCCGGGCCGCTGGAATTCATCGCCGTCCCCTCCCCGGCGAACGCCCCGGCTCCATCCTCGGCGCCGCTGACGACCCGGACAACCGGGAGTTGGTACCGAAGCGCAAATTCGTTGTCGCGCTGGTCGTGCCCGGGAACGGCCATGATCGCACCGGTCCCGTACGCCGGAAGAACGTAATCAGCTATCCAGACGGGGATCGTGGCTGCATTCGCCGGGTTGACGGCGTAGCCTCCGGTGAACACTCCACTCTTCGTTTTCTCGAGGGCAGTCCTGTCCAGGTCGCTCTTCCGCGACGTCGATTCGACATACGCCCGTATGGCCGACGCCTGATCAGGGGTCGTCAGGGAGGCCACCAGCGGGTGTTCCGGGGCGAGGACAATATAGGTGGCCCCGAAGAGCGTGTCGGGGCGGGTTGTGAATACCCGGATGCTGCCATCCCGGGCCTTCAGGGGGAATTCGATCTCGGCCCCCTCTGACCGGCCGATCCAGTTTCGCTGCATCTCGAGGATGCCCGCGGGCCAATCCAGGTCCTGCAGGTCGTCCGAGAGCCGCTGCGCGTATTTCGTGATCCTGAGCATCCACTGGCGCATCAACCGGCGTTCGACGGTGTATCCCTTCCCGGTCCATTCCTCGACCTCCTCGTTGGCGAGGACCGTGCCGAGTCCCTGGCACCAGTTGACGGGCATGTCCTCCAGGTACGCCAGCCTTCGGCTGGCCAGGTACCGGTCCTTCGCGCGGGCGTCGAGGCCGGCCGGAATGGGCAGCTGGTCGATCGGGCGGGCCTTTCCAGCGGAGTCGTCAAACCAGGAATTATAGAGGCGCAGGAAGATCCACTGGGTCCAGCGGTAGTACCTCGGGTCGGTGGTATCGACCTCCCTCGACCAGTCGTAGGAGAGGCCGAGCATCTTGATCTGCCTCCGAAAGGTCGCGATGTTCTCGGCGGTGGTGATTTTCGGGTGGATGCCCGTCTTCATCGCGTAGCGTTCGGCGGGGAGACCGAAGGCGTCCCACCCCATCGGGTGGAGGACGTTGAAACCGGTCATCCGTTTGTAGCGGGTGTAAATGTCAGTGGCGGTGTACCCTTCCGGGTGTCCCACGTGGAGGCCGGAGCCGGAGGGGTACGGATACATATCGAGGACGTAGAGCTTCCGCCCTGGTCCCTCCTCCGTGGCGGCGAAGGTATGGTTCGCCTCCCAGTACTGCTGCCACTTAGGCTCTATGCGTCGGAAATCGTAGTGCATGGTCCGCTTCTGAAGGCGCCGCGAGTGAGGTGGAATGGTTGATAATAACGATTTTCGTCAGGAGAATCAAAACTGTCGCGCCCGCGGGCGGAGCATAAAAAAAGGTTTCCGGGGGTCCGGAAACCTTCGCGAACATATCTGACGCCGGCGCTTATCAGGACGCCGGTGTTGCGGCTTCCTTCTCTTGTGCTGCCGGCTTCTCTTTTTTGCCAGTAGCCTTCTTCGCCGTTTTTTTGGCTTTCGCGTCGGCGACCGCCTTCTCCGATTTCGCGTCTTTCTCCGGCTTGCCGGGTTTCGTTACGCCCTGAAAGTCGACCAGTTCGATGAGGGCCACTTCAGCGGCGTCGCCCTGGCGGCGGCCGAGTTTCACGATCCGCGTGTACCCTCCGGGGCGGTTAGCTACCTTTGCGGCGATCTCTGTGAAAAGTTCCCGGACCACAACCTTGTCCTTGATGTACCTGGCCACCATCCTGCGGTCGTGGACGTTCTTCGCCTTGTCCTCCCGGCCGTATGCGTTCTTGGCCCGGGTGATCATTTGTTCGACGAAAATCCTCATTTCCTTCGCCTTGGTGACGGTCGTTCGGATCTTCTTGTGCTTGAATAGCGCCGTCGCGAGGGCCGAGAAGAGGGCCTTCCGGTGCGACGCCGTACGCTTGAGTTTGGTTCCAGCTTTTCTGTGTCTCATGGGTATTCCAATTGGTCAGTTATTCGCCGCTGGTCGTGAGATACTTCTCAACGTCCATGCCGAAGGTGAGCCCGAACTGGTCGATGATCTCCGACAGCTCGGCGAGTGATTTCCTTCCGAAGTTCCTGAATTTCAGGAGTTCCGGTTCGTCCTTGCGGACCAGGTCTGCAATGGTCTTGATGTTGGCTGCCCGGAGGCAGTTGTGCGAGCGGACCGAAAGTTCGAGCTCGTCGACGCTCATCTCGAGGATCTTCCTGATCCGCGACACCTCGGAATCCTTTTCCGTCCCTTCGTCGCCGGCGTCGACCTCGACGTCGAAGCTCAGGAAGAGCTGGACGTGGTCCCGAAGGATGTTGGCCGCCTGGGCAATCGCGTCGTCGGGTGCGATCGAGCCGTCCGTCTCGACCTCGAGGACGAGTTTTTCATAATCCGTCTGCTGGCCCACACGAGTGGGTTCGACGGCGTAGCGCACGTTGCGGATCGGCGTGAAGATCGAGTCGATGGGGATCAGATTCACCGCCGCGTCCTCCTGCTTGTTCTCCTCGGCCGGGACGTATCCCTTCCCCCTGCCGATTCGGAGCTCCATCTCGAAATCGGTGTCGCCGTTGAGGGTGGCGATGTGCTGCTCGGGGTTGAGGACCTCGATCTCGGGGTTTGCTTTCTGGATGTCCCCGGCGGTGATCTCCCGCCGCCCGCTCATCTGAATCACGATCTTGTTCAGTTTCTTGTTGATCAGCTTGATCCGCACGGCCTTCAGGTTCAGGATCACCTCGGCGACGTCTTCGACGACGCCCTTGATGGTGGAAAATTCGTGGAGAACGTTCTCGACGCGGATCGCCGTAAACGCGGTCCCGGGGAGCGACGAGAGCAGCACGCGACGGAAGGCGTTACCGATCGTGACCCCGAATCCCTTCTCCAGCGGCTGGAGGATGAACCTGCCGAACGTGTTTGTATAGCTCGCTTCGTCGAGCTGGACTTTTTCCGGCATTTGAAAATTGATACCAAGCATAGTGTCTAACTCCCAGATGACAGTTCGTAAGTGTGGTGCGTCCGGACTTTACTTGGAGTAAAGTTCGACAATGAGTTGCTCGTTCGCGTTGAGCGGGACGTCTGCACGTTCCGGCACGGTGAGGAACGTTCCGGACATGGTGGCTTTGTCCAGGCTCAGCCAGGGGAGCATCGCGCTGTCCTTGATCCGCTTCATCGAGGAATGGATTAACTCGAGTTTCCGGCTCTTCTCCCTGATCTGGATGACGTCGCCCGCCTTGAGCAGGAAGGAGGGGATGGTCACCGCGTGGTTGTTGACGCGGATGTGCCCGTGAGTGACGAGCTGGCGCCCCGACTTCCGCGACGGGGCGAACCCCAGGCGGTAGACGACGTTATCGAGTCGGCGCTCGAGCGTCTTGACGAGGGTTTCGCCCGTCCTGCCCGACTGGCTCAACGCCTTCTCGAAGTAATTCCGGAACTGCTTTTCGAGCAGGCCGTACGAGCGCCGCACCTTCTGCTTCTCCCTCAGCTGGATACCGTACTCTGAGATCTTCTGCCGGCGGCTCTGGCCGTGCTGGCCGGGGGCGTATCCCCTCCGTTCCACCGGGCATTTCTCAGTGAAGCACTTGGTCCCCTTGAGGAACAATTTCTGTTTTTCGCGGCGGCACTGCCGGCAACTCGGATCGATATATCTTCCCATACTGTCCTTTGGTTCGTGAAATTCGTTTCGTGCGTCAGACTCTGCGTTTTTTCGGCGGCCGGCAGCCGTTGTGGGGGATCGGTGTGATGTCCCGGATGCTCATGATCTCGATGCCCACCGACTGGAGGGAACGGATCCCCGCCTCCCTGCCTGATCCCGGTCCCTTGACGAACACGTCCACCTTGCGGAGGCCCAGATCGTAGGCTTCCTTCCCCGCCGCCTGCGCGGTCACCTGGGAGGCGAACGGCGTGTTCTTCCTCGAGCCCTTGAACGCATTGCGGCCCGCGGACGACCAGCTGATCACATTGCCATACACATCGGTGATGGTGATCATCACGTTGTTGAACGTCGCCTTGATGAACACCTTTCCGGTGACATCGACCTGGATCTTCTTCTTCTTTCGGGCTCCCGCCGCTGCGGCGGCCCCTGTTGTTGCCTTGGCCATTGACTATCCTTTTGTGTGAATTGTTCCTGCTCCCCGCTTACTTCTTGGCTGCCGCCTTCTTCTTGCCGGCGACGGTCTTTCGCTTGCCCTTCCTCGTCCGGGAGTTCGTCCGGGTGCGCTGTCCGCGCACGGGGAGCCCCTTCCGGTGACGCAGTCCCCTGTAGGAGTTGATGTCCATCAGGCGCTTGATGTTGATCTGCGTCTCGCTGCGCAACGCGCCCTCGACCTTGTAGTCGGAGGTGATGATCGAACGGATCCGCGACACCTCGTCGTCGTTGAGCTCGGAGATGCGTTTGTTATAGTCCACCCTCGCTTCCGTGAGGATATGTCGGGCGCTGGTCCTGCCTATTCCGAAAATGTAGGTCAGGCCGATGACGGCGCGCTTTCCTTTGGGCAAATCGATACCGGCTATTCGGGCCACTCCTGATGTTCCTTTCTGCTGGGGTCTGAAATCGTGATTGTCGCTTAACCCTGGCGCTGCTTGTGTTTGGGGTTCTTGCAGATCACCCTCACCACGCCCCTCCGGCGGATGATCTTGCAGTTAACGCACAGTTTCTTGATCGATGAACGAACTTTCATAATCGTACCTAGCCTGTCCTCACTTGTACCTGTACGTGATCCTGCCCTTTGAAAGATCGTAGGGCGACATTTCCACCGTGACCTTGTCCCCGACGAGGATCTTGATGTAGTGCATCCTCATCTTCCCCGAGATGATGGCCAGTATTTCATGCCCGTTGTCCAGTTTTACCCGGAACATCGCGTTGGGGAGGGTGTCGGTAATCACCCCGTCCATCGTGATCGGACCCTGTTTAGCCATTCTCCGTCCCTTAGACCGTCAGGACCTGCGCCGCGCCGGACGTGACCAGCACAGTGTGTTCGAAATGCGCCGACGGCTCGTGGTCGGACGTCCTGATCGTCCACCCGTCGCGGTCGATGACCACGCGGTGGGTGCCGCTGTTCACCATCGGTTCAATCGCCAGCGTCATTCCCTCTTCAAGCACCATCCCGGTCCCAGGGGTGCCGAAGTTCGGGATGGCAGGCTCCTCGTGCAGCCGTGTCCCGATTCCGTGACCGACGAGGTCCCGCACCACCGAAAACCCGTCGGCTTCGACGCGCTGCTGGATGGCGGCGGAAATGTCGTGCACCCGGTTCCCCGCTACGCTGCGTCCGATCCCCATCATCAGGGCTTCCTCTGTCACGCGCATCAGGCGAGCCTTCTCAGCGCTGATCGAGCCGACCGAGTACGTCCACGCGCCGTCCCCGTAGTAACCGTTTTTCCGGACGCCCACGTCAATCGAAATGATCTCGCCTTCGGCCAGATTCCTCGGCCCGGGGACCCCGTGAACCACTTCATCGTCCACCGAAGCGCAGATGCTGGCCGGGAAGAGGTTCCGCTTGTCCGTGCCATATCCCTTGAACGCCGGTTCGCCGCCGCGCATCCTGATGAATTCCTCCGCGGCCGCGTCGAGTTCGATGGTCGAAACTCCCGGTTTCACGAGCGGAGCCAGAAGCCGGAGGACCTCCGCAACGATCGAGCAGCTTTCCCTCATAAGCCCGATCTCGAGGGTTGTTTTTCGTAACCCCACTGTCATGCCGGCCGATATTCTTCTGGTACGCAAAGTTTCGTCGCCGTTCCTTTAGCCCCTGCGGCCCTTCATCTTGCCGCTCTTCATGAAGCCGTCGTAATGGCGCATGAGGAGGTGCGACTCGATCTGCTGCAGGGTGTCCAGCCCGACGCCCACGATAATCAGGAGACTCGTGCCCCCGAAGAAGCTCGCGAAGTTCGACGTAATGCCCATCCGGACCATGAATGCAGGAAGGATCGCGATGATCGCCAGGAAAATCGACCCGGGAAGGGTGATCTTCGTCAGGATGTTGTCGATGAAATCGGATGTATGCTTTCCCGGACGTATGCCGGGGATGAACCCACCCTGTTTCTGCATCGTCTCCGCGACATCCTTCGGGTTGAAGGCGACCGCCGTATAGAAATAGGTGAAGAAAATGATCATTAATGCGTACGCTACCGAGTACGTGATCGACGTGTAGTTGAGGTAGCCCGACACCACCTGGAGGAACTCGCTGTCGGGGAAGAATGTCAGGATGGTATTCGGGATGAACATAATGGCCTGGGCGAAAATTATGGGCATCACCCCCGCGGTGTTGACCCGCATCGGGATGTACTGCGTGACACCGCCGTAGACCTTCCTGCCGACGACCCGTTTGGCGTACTGGACGGGGATCCGCCGTGTGGCCTGCGTGATCAGAACGATCGAGGCGACCACGAGCACCATGAGGATGACGATCAATAATTCCACGATCAGGCTGCGGGCGCCCGAGGCGACGATGCGGTATTCGTCGTAGACGGCGTGCGGAAACCTGGCGATGATGCCGATGAAGATGATCAATGAAATACCGTTACCAATCCCCCGCTCCGTGATCTGTTCCCCCAGCCACATCATGAAGACGGTGCCCGCCGTCAGGATGATCATGGTGGAAAAGTAGAACCAGGGCACCTCGGCCGGCACGATACCCACCCCGTTTACCGACATGCTGGCGAGCTGGACGCTGACGCCCCACGCCTGGAGAAGCGAGATGCCGACGGTGCCGTACCTCGTCAGCTGGGTGATCTTCTTCCTTCCCTCCTCGCCCTCCTTCGAGAGCTTCTGGAAATACGGGATGACGGCGCCGAGGAGCTGGATGATGATCGACGCGCTGATATAGGGCATGATCCCCAGCGCAAGCACCGCCGCGTTGCTGAACGCGCCTCCCACGAAGAGGTCGTACAGTCCGAAGAGCGTATTGGAAGACTGGTTCTTGAGCGCTTCCGCCAGGACGGTGGCATCGATGCCCGGCAGGGTCACGTGCGACCCGAAACGGACGACGATCAGCAGCCCCGCCGTGAAGAGTATCCGCTGGCGGAGTTCCTGGATCTTGAAAATGTTTCGGAAACTGTCCGAGATCTTTCCCATCTGTTATCTGCTGGTTCGGTTGATGACGGTGGTCTTCCCACCGGCCGATTCAATTTTTTTCGCTGCCGTGGCGCTGAATGCGTGGGCAGAGACGTCGAGCGGCGCTGCGATGTCACCGGTCCCGAGGACCTTGACCGGCTGGTTCTTCTTCGAGACCAGGCCGGAGGCGTGGAGCGTCGCGGGAGTGATCCCCTTGCCCTCGATCTTTCCCTCAGCGACCGCCTTCGCCAGGTCGTCGAGGTTCACCACCTGGTACGAGACACGGAAGGGACTGTGGAAGCCGAATTTCGGCACCCTCCTGACGAGGGGCATCTGTCCGCCCTCGAACCATGGCCGGTTGTGCGTGCCCGACCTGGCGCCCTCGCCCTTGTGACCACGCGTGGCGGTGCCGCCGTGGCCGGAACCCTGGCCCCGCCCGATCCGTTTGACGCGTTTTCGCGATCCCTTCGCGAATGTAAGGTTGCTTAAAATTGGTTTCGTCATGATGCTACCTCTTCAACTTTTACCAGGTGGCGCACGGTCCTGATCATCCCGCGGATCTGCGGGGAATCCGTCTTGACGACGGAATAATTCGGCCGGCCCAGGCCGAGCGCCTTGATCGTGCGCTTCTGCGCCTCGAGGCAGTCGAGCTGGCTGATGACCTGGGTGATTTTCAGTTTCACGCTCATGATGGTCTCCTCTCCCTTACCGCGTCGGCTCGTTGACGGGGCGCTCGAACAGCTCCGACAGGGTCATCCCCCGGAGGCGGGCCGTGTGGCGGGCATCCCGCAGACTCATGAGCGCCTTGAGGGTCGCCTTGACCACGTTATGCGGGTTGGTCGACCCGATCGACTTCGTGAGGACGTCCCTGACCCCGGCCGATTCCAGAACGGCCCTGATGCCCCCGCCCGCGATGAGCCCCGTGCCCGGGGATGCAGGCATCAGCAGAACCTTGGAGGCGCTGAATTTCGATTGGACCGGGTGCGGGATCGTTCCGTTCACGATGGTGACCTCGACGATGTGCTTCTTCGCCTCGTCGACCCCCTTCGAGATGGCGTCCTGTACCTCGTTCGCCTTGCCGAGACCCACCCCGACGTGCCCCTTCCCGTCGCCGACAACGACGATGGCGCTGAAGCTGAACCTGCGCCCGCCCTTGACGACCTTGGCCACGCGATTGATGTGGACCAACTTGTCCTTGAGATCCATGTCACCTGCTTTTATCCGAGCCACTGCGTTTCTCCGTTCTGTAGTGTGTGCGTTTTATGCTGCCGGGGGAGGAGTCGAACCTCCACTGACGGCTCCAAAGGCCGCTGTCCTGCCATTAGACGACCCGGCACTTTCGTCACGACGGCCGGGGTCGACGGGTCCGTTAAAACTTCAAACCACCTTCACGGGCGCCGTCGGCGAGCGACTTGACGATGCCATGGTAGAGGTAGCCGTTCCTGTCGAACACCACGGTCTTGATGTTCTTTCCGATCGCCAGTTTCGCGATGTGTTGCCCAAGCGATTTGGCCTTTTCCTTCTGTCCCTTGAGGGCGCCGATGGCCGCTTTCAGGTCCTTGCTCAGCGAGGAGCTCGCGACGAGCGTCTTCGCCTGCGAGTCGTCGACGACCTGCGCGTAGAGGTGCGACAGGCTCTTATAGATGACGAGGCGGGGACGCTCTGTGGTCCCGCGGATTTTCTTCCGGATGCGCGACTTGACGCCCATCCGGTGCTCTTTTCTGGTGCTCTTGATCATAGTATAGCCTGTTATGCCTTCCCGGCGGTGGCCGCAGCTTTACCGGCCTTCCGCCTGATGTATTCGCCTTCATACTTCACGCCCTTGCCCTTGTACGGCTCCGGCGGCCTGAACGAGCGGATTTTGGCCGCGACCTGGCCGACGAGCTGCTTGTCGATGCCCGAGATGAGCAGTACCGTGGGCTGCGGAACTTCGATCTTGATCCCGGCCGGCGGCGTGAAGAGGATCGGGTGCGAGTAGCCGAGCGCGAACTGGATGTTCCTGCCCTTCACCTCGGCCTTGTACCCGACGCCGACGATTTCCAGCTTGCGGGTGAACCCGTCGGAGACGCCGCGCACCATATTCGCAAGTAGCGCCCTCCAGGTCCCGTGCAATACCCTGTCGGTCTTCTTGTCTGAGCCGCGCTTGACCTTGATGTCGGCCTCGCCCACTTCGAATGCGATCGAGAGGGGGACGTTGGCCGATAGCTCCCCCTTCGGACCGGTCACCTTCAGATGCCCGTCCTTACGTTCTATCTTGACGCCTTTCACGGCGGCGATTGGCCGCCTTCCTATTCTGGACACGTTTCTCTCCTTACAGAGGTTTGGTTACCAAATGTAACAAAGGACTTCGCCGCCGACCTTCTTCGAGCGCGCGTCCCTGTCTGTGAGGATGCCCTGCGACGTGGAAATCAACGCCAGGCCGAGGCCGTTCATCACCCTGGGCAGGCGGTCGGCCTGCGTATAGATTCGTAGCCCGGGCTTGCTGATCCGCTGGAGCCCGCTGATGGCGTTGATGCCCTCAGTGTACCGAAGCGCGATGCGCAGCACGCCCTGGCGGTCATCCTTGATCTCGGAGTACCCGGCGATGAGTTTCTTGTCGGCGAGTATCCGCGTAATCTCCCGCTTGAGGTTCGAGGCGGGGACGTCTATCCGCTTGTGCCTGGCGTGGATCCCGTTGCGGATCCGGGTCAAATAATCGGCGATGGGGTCTGTCGTCTGCATAATTTTCCTGATGTCTCCTTACCAGCTGGACTTCACGACTCCGGGGATTTTCCCCTCGAGAGCCATTTTCCTAAAGCAGATGCGGCAGATGCCGAATTTCCGGAGGAAGGCCCGGGATCGGCCGCAGATCTCGCAGCGGTTGTGGACCCGGACCGGGAACCTCGGTTTCCGTTTCGCCTTCACTCTCATCGCTAGTCGCGCCAACTGATCACTCCTCTCTATCCTTTATGGTGTCTAAAATTCGTCCGGCCCGGTGAGTGCGCCGTTCAGGCCGCGACCGGCTCGTCGCGCTTCACGAACGGGAACCCGAGGCCCTTCAGAAGCTCCATGGCCTCCTGGTCAGTGGCCGCGGTGGTCACAAACGTGATGTCCATGCCGAACACGCGGGTCACCTTGTCCACGTCGATCTCCGGGAAAATGATCTGCTCCTTGATCCCGACGGTGTAGTTTCCCCTGCCGTCGAAGGACTTATCGGAGAACCCGCGGAAATCCCGGATCCTGGGAACGGCGACGGAGACGAATCGGTCCATGAACTCGTACATCTTGCGATTGCGCAGGGTGACCCTCACGCCGATCGGCATGTTCTCGCGCAGCTTGAAGTTGGAGATGGCCTTCTTCGATTTCGTCAGGACCGGTTTCTGTCCCACGATGCTCTCGAGTTCCTTCACCACAACGTCAAGGATCTTCGGATCCTGCGTGGCCGCCCCGACGCCGACGTTGACGGCGATCTTCTCAAGCCGCGGGACCTGCATGACGCTCTTGTACTTGAAGAGTTTCATCAAGTCCGGGGTGATCGACTTCCGGAAAGACTCCGCGAGACGGGGGGTGGCGCCCTTCTCCTCGTCGTGGGTCGCCGGGGCTTTCTCGGCTTTGGCCGGTTGCTCCGACTTCGGCTTCTTCTCTTTTTTTTCTTTGATTTCTTTCGTCTCTTTAGCCATGTGTCGTTCTTTCACTTAAAACATGTGCTCGCATTTTTTGCAGATCCGCATCGTGTGCTTGCGGCCTGTTCCCGCGTCGGCCACCTGCTTGCGACCGAGCCTCGATGGCTTACTGCACTTCGGGCAGACCACCATGACGTTCGCCATGTGGATCGCCTCTTCCTTCTGGACAATGCCCCCCTGGGGGTTTTTCTGTGACGCCCTCGTGTGGCGCTTGATGATGTTGACGCCTTCGATGATCGCGCGGCGCCTTTCGCGGAAGACCTTCAGGACCTTCCCCGTCTTGCCCCGCGAATTGCCGGCGACCACCATCACCGTATCGTTTTTCTGGATGCTCATGACCGTCTCAATCTCCGGGTTAAAGGACTTCGGGCGCGAGTGAAATAATCTTCATGTAGTTCTTCTCGCGCAGCTCCCTCGCGACGGGGCCGAAGATGCGCGTCCCGCGCGGCTCGCCCTGTGGCGTGAGAAGTACCGCGGCGTTCTCGTCGAAGCGGATGAAAGAGCCGTCCTTCCGCCGTATTTCCTTCTTGGTGCGGACGATAACGGCGCGGGAGACCTCCCCCTTCTTGACGCCGGCGCCGGGTATTGCGCTCTTTACCGAGACCACGATCAGGTCGCCGATCGAGGCGTATCGGCGATCGGAACCGCCGAGGACACGGATGCATCGGACCTTCTTCGCGCCCGAGTTGTCCGCCACCACCAGATTAGTTTCTTCCTGAATCATATCACACCGCTGCTATTTGGCTTTCTCGATGATTTCCATCAGGCGCCAGCGCTTGGTTTTGCTGAGCGGCCGGGTTTCCATGACACGCACCAGGTCGCCGATGCCGGCCTCCTGTTTCTCGTCGTGCGCCGTGAGCTTCATTGTGCGCTTGAAATACTTGCGGTACACCGGGTGCGGGACCCTCCGCTCGATCGCCACGACGATGCTCTTCTGCATCTTGTTGCTGACCACCCTGCCCTGGCGGACCTTCCTGTGTGTCGTTCTGTCGTTCATGGTCTCTTTCTTCGACGGTTATGCGGTGGCGCCCGGGTCGGACGTTCCTGCCGCCGCCAGTTTCTCCTGCAGGACGGTTTTCATCCTTGCAATCTCGCGGCGGACGCTGCGTATCTTGATCGGGCTCTCCAGCTGGCTGGTGGCCTTTTGGAATTTGAGGTGGACGAGGTTTTCCTCTTCCTCGGCGATCCTCTTCTCGAGCTCCACACTCTGGAGCACCCGGATGTCTCGTGCTTTCATTTCCTCTTCCTTATCCGGCGACGCCCAGTGTGGGGCGCGCCACCATTTTCGTTTTGATAGGCAGTTTCCTCGAGGCCAGTTTCAGAGCCTCGGCGGCCGTGGTCCTGTTGACGCCACCGAGCTCGAACATCACCGTTCCCGGCCTCACCACGGCGACCCAGAACTCAGGGACGCCCTTCCCGCTTCCCATCCTGGTTTCTGCCGGCTTCTTGGTCACCGGCTTCGCCGGGAAGATGCGGATCCAGACCTTACCCTCGCGTTTCATCAACCGGGTGAGCGCGACGCGCGCCGCCTCGATCTGGCGTTGGGTGATCCATCCCGGTTCCATGGCCTTGAGGCCGTAATCGCCGAAATTGATCAGGGCGCCTCGCGTGGCCTTGCCCTTCATCCGACCGCGCTGCGCCTTGCGGTATTTTACTCTCTTGGGTAGTAACATTCGTCGTCCTCAGTTTCAGCTGTCTGTCCCGGTGTCCGGGGAATCACTTCGCCGCGGGGCGTTCAAGCATCTCGCCGCGGCAGATCCATACCTTCACGCCGATCGTGCCGTAGATCGTCATTGCGGTCGCCTGCGCGTAGTCGATGTCGGCGCGCAAGGTGTGGAGCGGGATCCGCCCCTCCTTGTACTGTTCGGTTCTAGCTATTTCGGCGCCGCCGAGCCGCCCCGCGCACTTGATGCGCACGCCCTCGGCTCCCATCCTCATCGACGAGGTGATGCCCATCTTCATCGCGCGCCTGAACGATGTCCGCCCCTCGAGCTGTCCGGCGATGTTCTCAGCTACGAGGAAGGCGTCGAGTTCCGGACGCTTCACCTCGTGAATCAGGATCTTGACCTCCTTGGATGTGAGCTGCTTGAGCTCCTCCTCGAGCTGCGTGATCTCCTTCCCACTCCGGCCGATGACGATGCCGGGCCGGGAAGTATGGATCGTGATCACCGCCCGCTTCGGGGTCCGCTCGATGAGGACCCGTGAAATTCCGGCCTTCTTGAGGCGGCTCGAGACGTAGTTCCTGATCTTCAGGTCTTCCTGGAGCTTGTCGGCAAATGTCTTGTCGTCGTACCAGTTCGAATCCCACGTTCGCAGAACGCCGAGCCTGAACCCTACGGGATGTACCTTCTGTCCCAATCGTCCTCCTATTCTTTCTCTGTTTTCTTTGTTGCCTTCGAGGCCTGCGCCTTTTCAGCAATCGCCGGGGGCGCCGTCGCGGCCTTCCGGCCGGCGCGCTTCTCGCGCTTGTCGACGACGATGGTCACATGGTTCGACCGCTTGACGATCCGGAACGCCCGGCCCATCGGGGCGGGGAGGATCCGCTTCATGCTCGGTCCCGGGTCGACGAAGGCCCTCTTCACGAACAGCGTCTCGATTTCGGTCCGCCCCTCGTGGTCCTTGTTCTGGTAGTTCGACACCGCAGACCGTAACACCTTTTCGGCGATCTTCGCCGGGTGCTTGGTGGAGAAATGGAGGATCGTCAGCGCCTCGGGGACCGACTTCCCCCTGATGAGGTCGATGACGAGCCTCATCTTGCGTGGGGACGACCCGACGTAGCGATTGATTGCCCTGGTCTCAGCCATGATCAGCCTCCCACGACGGTCGATGACTCACTCTTCAGCCCCGGGTGCGACCGGAAGATCCGGGTCGGCGCGAACTCACCCAGCTTATGCCCCACCATGCTCTCGTTGACATACACGGGGATGAACTTGGTCCCATTGTGGACGGCAAACGTGTATATATATATATATATAT
>JANNFI010000060.1:0-11325 GCA_031379665.1 Ignavibacteria bacterium | reverse complement strand
CACGCGATGCGCTGGGTCAAGGACGAGAAGGAAATCGCGGTCATCCGTGAGTGCGGGAGGTTCGGCGCGCTCGGATTCAACGAGGCGATGAAGGTCACCCGTCCCGGCCTCTACGAATACCAGATGGTGGCGGCGTGCGATTTCTACTACCAGTACAACGGCCAGCAGAACCCGGCGTTCTTCGCCATCGCCGCCTCCGGCGAACGGGGGCTCGACTGGCACTACAACGCCAACAACCATCCGATGAAGGACGGCGACGTCGTGCTCCTCGACTACGCCCCCGACCTGAACTACTACGTCACGGACATCACGAGGACCTGGCCGGTGAACGGTAAGTTCACAGAGGACCAGCTGAAGATGTACGCTTGCATTCTCGAGTTCCGTGAAAAAGCCATCGGCGCGCTCAAGCCGGGTGTTGCCATCGACGACCTGATCGCGATCGGCCAGGAGATCTACGCGAAGCACGGATACGATTCGCTCTGGCCCAATTACGCAGGACACTTCGTCGGAATGGCCGTGCACGATGTCAGCCGATCGAACGGGGCATTCGTCCCCGGCGTCGTGTTCAACCTCGAACCGATCATCGAGGACAAAACGAAGAAAATCCACTTCCGGCTGGAGGACACCATCGTCATAACGGAGGACGGGGCAGAAGTGCTCACGGGCCTGACGCCCGTGGACCCGAAGGAGATCGAAGCGATGATCGCACAGCCGGGCATCTTCGAGACGCCCTCCTCAACGGACCGCCAGTAGGCGGCCGAACACAACCGTCACCCTCCACCCGGAACGCAGCCGAAGGACACCGTCGATGATCGGACAAACCATATCGCACTACATCATCCTCGAAAAACTCGGCGAGGGGGGGATGGGCGTCGTGTACAAGGCCCGCGACACCAAACTCGACCGGGACGTTGCGCTGAAATTTTTGCCCGCACATCTGGCGGCTTCGGAACAGGACAAGGCACGGTTCGTGCAGGAGGCGAAGGCGGCCTCTGCGATCAACCATCCGAACATCTGCACGATTTACTCCATCGATGAGCACGAAAGTCAGATGTTCATCGTCATGGAATTCGTCGACGGGCAAACCCTCCGGCACAAGGGCGGATCGATCACCTACAAGCAAGCCATCGACTGCGGCATTCAGATCGCCGAAGGGCTGGCCGCCGCCCACGAGAAGGGGATTGTCCACCGCGACATCAAACCCGAAAACATCATGATCCGCAAGGACGGAATCGCGCAGATCATGGACTTCGGACTGGCGAAGCTGAGGGCGAGCGGGAGCAAGATCACCCGATTGACCAGGGAGGGAAGCACTGTCGGGACTGCCGGGTATATGTCGCCCGAACAGGTGCAGGGCCTGGATTCCGACCATCGGTCGGATATTTTCTCGTATGGCGTTCTGCTTTATGAGTTACTGACGGGCCAATTGCCGTTCAAGGGTGTTCACGAGACCGCGATCGCGTACGAAATCGTCAACGTCGATCCGGCCCCGATGTCATCTATGAAGCCCGACATCGACCCGAGCCTCGACGCCATCATCCTCGAATGCCTCGAAAAAGATCCGCGGGAACGGACCCAGTCAATCGCGCAAACGTCGCTCGATTTGAAGCGGTACCGCAGGGAATCGAGCCGGTCGAGGGTCAGCCGCATCACAGCCGCGCGGCCGTCGTACCAGGCTTCCGGCAGTTCGGCGGCGGCAGTCCCGGGGACGGTCTCAGCGTCGCGGCAGGCGGGCCGGCTACCCTGGATCCTGACCGGGGTGTTGTTCATCGCAACGGTTGCGTCGCTTATCTATAATTCCGTAAACGCTCCGTCGAACGATCTCAGCACGGTCCGATTCACGGTCCCTCCCCCGCAAGGGGGTGTGCTCGTGGGTTATGCGCCGGTGATCTCGCCGGACGGACAACGGATCGCATTCGTGGCAAGAGATTCCTCACGCCTCGTGAGGCTTTGGGTCCGTCCGCTCGCGCATTTTTTCGCCGAACCCCTCGCGGGAACCGACAACGCCAGTTATCCCTTCTGGTCGCCCGACAGCCGTTTCCTCGGCTTCTTCCAAAACGGCAAGCTGAAGAAGATCGATGTCGAAGGCGGGCCGGCGCAGACGGTGGCCGACGCGGCCGACGGCAGGGGCGGTTCGTGGAGTGCATCAGGCGTCATCATTTTCTCTCCAAATTACGGGGCCGGACTGTACCAGGTTCCGGAATCGGGCGGCGAAGGAACTATCGTAACGACGCTCGACAAGTCTCGCCAGGAGGAAACGCACCGCTTTCCCCACTTCATGCCCGACGGCAAACACTTCACCTACCTGGGCCGCAGCTCGGATAAAGAAAAAACCGGCGTGTATTTCAGCTCGCTCGAAGATACGGCCCGGACGCTGCTCGTCCCCAGCCCATCGCAGGCCGTGTATGTCGACCCCGGCTTCCTGCTCTTCATCCGGGAGAAATCGCTCATGGCTCAATCCTTTGACGCGGGCAAGGGCGCATTCCTGGGAAATGCTGTTCCGATCGCCGAGCAGGTGGGGAGAAACACCCGTGGCAACGGGTTTTTTTCGTGCTCGGCAGGAGGCATACTCGTCTTCCTGGAGGGGGAATCGGGCGATGAAAGACAGATTGGCTGGTATGATCGCACCGGAAAATTACTTGAAACGGTTGGCGCACCCGGTGACATTGGGGACATGGCGCTCTCCCCGGACGAGAACCGGATCGTGTTCCGCCGCGGCGATCCCCAGACGGGCAACCAGGATCTCTGGATCTACGACCTTCTCCGGCACACCGAATCAAGGTTCACATTCCGCGGCACCGTCGATGACGACCCGGTCTGGTCGCCCGATGGCTCCAGGATCGCTTTCGATTCGAACCCCGACGGCGTTCGCAACCCTTACGAAAAAGTCGCCTCGGGTGCGGGGACCGAACGGCTTCTCTGGAAGTTTTCCACCAACACCGTTCCCTACGACTGGTCAGCCGACGGACGATACATCCTGTTGATGCAGGATAATCCGGACACGAAATCCGATTTACTGGCCCTTCCCAACTTCGGGGACAAAAAACCGTTCCCCGTGGTCCAGACGGAGGCCGCGGAAGACATAGGACGGCTCTCCCCTGACGGACGCTGGATCGCTTACCAATCGGACGAGTCGACGAGCCTGGAGGTGTACGTCCAGGCCTTTCCCGTGAGCCAGGGAAAATGGCAGGTGTCGGTCGGCGGGGGCGGAGCGCCAGTGTGGGGCAAGGAAGGGAAGGAAATCTTCTACATCGCACCCGATCGGCGGTTGATGGCGGTCGAAATCAAGCTCCTCGGGACTTCAATCGAGCAGGGAATACCGAAGCCGCTGTTCGAGACAACCATTGACGGATACGACTTGCCGAACCGGTATGCGGTATCACGCGGCGGGAAACGGTTCCTCATCAACAACTCAGCCGCCGGCGACAGTTCGAGACCTGCAAACGTCGTCCTCAACTGGAGATCGGAGATCAGCAGAAAATGATTGGTCAAACCATTTTACATTACCAGATACTCGACAAGCTCGGCGAGGGGGGGATGGGCGTCGTGTACAAAGCCCGCGACACGAAGCTCGACCGCGATGTGGCGCTGAAGTTCCTGCCCCACCAGCTTGCGGCGTCTGAGGCGGACAAGGCGAGGTTCGTGCAGGAGGCGAAGGCGGCCGCCGCGCTCAACCATCCGAACGTCTGCTCTATTATAGACATCCAGGAGCACGATGCCCCGGGTGGCGGGGGCAAACAGATGTTCATCGTGATGGAGTTCGTCGACGGGCAGACGCTCCGCGAATTGACGGCAGGGCAGGGACCGGCGTCCGGGGCCGCGATATCGCTCAAGCAGGCGATCGACATCGGCATCCAGGTGGCCGACGGGCTGGCGGCCGCGCACGAGAAAGGGATCGTGCACCGCGACATCAAGCCGGAGAACATCATGATCCGCCGCGACGGGATCGCGCAGATCATGGATTTCGGTCTGGCGAAGCTCCGCGCGAGTGGTAGCAAGATTACCAGATTGACGAAACAAGGAAGTACCGTCGGTACGGCAGGATATATGTCCCCCGAGCAGGTGCAGGGGCAGGACACCGACCATCGGTCGGACATTTTCTCGTATGGAGTTCTCTTATTCGAACTGCTGACCGGTCAAATGCCTTTCAAAGGAGTGCATGAGACGGCGCTCGCGTATGAAATTGTGAACGTCGACCCGCCTCCGATGTCGTCCATAAAACCTGAGATCGACCCAACCCTCGACGCCATCGTCCTCGAATGCCTGGAGAAGGATATCAATGAAAGGGCACAGGGGATCAAACAAATTTCAGTCGACCTGAAACGCCACAAACGAGAATCGAGCCGTCAGCGGGTGAGCAGAGTTACGGCCGCGCGCCCGGCCATTAACGCGTCTCGATTGTCACAGGTTGCAGAACCGGTGCGAAGTCCGTGGCGGCAGTATATCGGGTATATACTCTCAGGCTTGATGGCCGCAGCTCTCGTTATTTTATTGTGGAATACCTGGAACACGACGGACAGTACAGCGAGACCTACCGTTCGCTCCTCGATCGCCCTTCCTCCGGATGCTCCACTCTCCGGGTTGGGTATTGCAGTCTCTCCCGACGGCAGGCACCTCGTGTATACCGCAGAATCGGGCCAGCTCTATCTCCATCGGATGGATCAGTCGACCTCAGAGCCCATTCCCGAAGCGTATGGCATCGTGCCGGCATTTTCACCGGACGGTCAATGGATTGTTTATGTTGACGATAATACTATATCCAAAGTCTCATTAACGGGAAGCGCCCCCGAAGTACTCCACGCGGGTCAATCGTTAATGCCCGGGCTCTGGTGGACTCCGGATAACAATGTCCTCTTCGGAACCTACAGCAGCGGACTTGCCCAGGTCCCGGTGACCGGCGGAACACCGACCACCGTTACCGCCCTCGATTCCTCCGCCGGAGAAATCAGTCATCGTTTTCCACAGCTTCTCCCGGACGGGAAGTCGGTCATCTACACGGTAAAGACGAAGGATATGGCCTCTTTTGATGAGGCCCTTATCGTAGCACAACGGTCGAGTGATGGAGAACGAAAAGTCCTTGTGAAGGGGGGCTTCTATGGAAGGTACATCCCATCAGGGCACCTCATCTATCTGCGAGGTAATACCATCTTTGCCGTTCAGTTCGACCCGGAGCGGCTCGAAGTGTCCGGCTCACCCGTTCCGATCGAGCAGGGGGGAGCATTGGATAACGGGGGAACCCCGTGCTTCGGATTTTCAATCAATGGCATCGCGGCGTTCTCCCCTTCCTCCAAATTCATCGATGTAAACAATAATACGATCGGTTGGTTGGATCGTACCGGTGTACCTCATCCTCTGCTCGATACACTGAGAAATTATCTACAGGCAAAGCTCTCTCCAGACGGTCAGAAAATCGCCGTGGATATATCTTCCGCAAATGATGACATCTGGGTCTATGATATTCCCCGCAGCCTCCTTTCGAGGCTCACCTTTGGTTGGGGGAATAATAATTTTCCATTGTGGTCTGCGGACGGGAAATATGTCATATACGCGGCTGAAAATGGCAATATCGCAAACATTTACAAAAAGCCATGGGACGGGAGCGGGAATGAAGAGCGTCTCACAGTGAGTTCCAATCCTCAAGGTCCCGGTTCAATCACGCCCGATGGAAGGTTCCTGTCTTTCTCTGAAAACGGCGACATCTGGATACTCCCACTCGACTCCCCGGGGGCAGGCAAGTCTGGTAAGCCGTACCCGTTCATCCAAACGCCTGCCGGAGAAGGGGGTGGGCGATTCTCTCCTGATGGAAAATGGATGGTCTACAATTCAGACGAGTCCGGGAAAAAGGAAGTATATGTTGTCGCATTTCCGAAGCGTGAGGGGAAGCAGCAAATATCCAACGCAGGGGGCGAGTGGAAAATCTTTTCCCGAGATGGAAAAGAACTTTTCTATGGATGGGGTTCATCAATATTTGTGGTTGACGTGAAGCCGGGAATAACATTTGATTTTTCCGTGCCGCGGAAGCTCTGCACGATTCCACCCGATGTTGACATAATCGATATTTCTCCCGACGGGACGCAGTTCCTTACCACCGTCAATCATTCGAAACAGGATCCCGTCACACAGCTGGATGTTGTGACGGAATGGTTTGAAGTTGTCAAATCAAAATTCACAACGAACAAGAACTGAGAGTGATCGGTTCATTGACCCGATGGAACAATGAATAATTGGAAAAAATACTGATGATCGGATCTACGATATCTCATTATAATATCCTCGAGAAGTTGGGTGAAGGCGGGATGGGGGTGGTGTACAAGGCCCGCGACACCAAGCTCGACCGCGACGTGGCGTTGAAGTTCCTCCCACCCCACCTGGCGGCCTCGGAGCAGGACAAGGCCCGATTCGTGCAGGAAGCCAAGGCGGCCGCGGCGCTGAACCACCCGAACGTCTGCTCTATTATTGACATTCAGGAGCACGAGGTGGCGGGCAGTGCTGAAAAGCAGATGTTCATCGTTATGGAGTTCGTGGACGGACAAACGCTCCGCGAACGGACGGCGGGGCAGGCGACGGGGTCCGGGGCGGCCATTTCACTCAAGCAGGCGATCGACATCGGTATCCAGGTGGCCGACGGGCTGGCGGCCGCGCACGAGAAAGGGATCGTCCACCGCGACATCAAACCCGAGAACATCATGATCCGCCGCGACGGCATCGCGCAGGTGATGGACTTCGGGCTGGCGAAACTCCGCGCGAGCGGGAGCAAGATCACCCGTCTGACGAAACAGGGGAGCACGGTGGGCACCGCCGGGTATATGTCCCCCGAGCAGGTGACGGGTCAGGAGGCCGACCACCGGTCGGACATTTTTTCCCTCGGAGTCCTCCTGTACGAACTGTTCACTGGTGAACTTCCCTTCAAGGGCGTCCACGAAACCGCGCTCGCCTACGAGATCGTCAATGTGGATCCCGCGCCGATGTCGGTGATCAGGCCGGCGCTCGACCCGGCGCTCGACGCGATCGTCCTGGAATGTTTGGCGAAGGAAAAATCGGAACGGTTCCAATCGGTGGCGGAGGTCGCCAAGGAACTGCGAAAGTTCAAACGGGAATCCTCGAGGCAGAGTGTCAGCAGGATCTCGGCGGTGAGGACATCCGGGCAGTACGCCGGCGCGATGGCCGCACCTTCCTCTGGTGAACTCACGAGCATGGGACAGGTGCCGGCGGGCGGAGGGACCGCCGGAACAGCGACGAGCCGCGCCTCCGTCCTTCCCTGGGCCCTCGCCGCGGTTTCGCTCGCGGCTGCGCTGGTGTTCGCCTGGATGCAGTTCTCCGCCGCCCCCCCACCCGCGGAAGAATTCCGGTTGCACGTCATTCCGCCGACCGGGGGATCGATCGATAACTCCTTTGGCGGCCACAGCGCGATCTCACCCGACGGGAGGATGGCGGTGTTCACGGCGAGCGATTCCATCGGAAAAACCTCCCTGTTCGTGCGGCCCCTCCGGGACGTCTCCGCGCGGCAGTTACAGGGCACCGACGATGCCAGCTATCCCTTCTGGTCGCCGGACAACAAGAGCATCGGCTTTTTTTCAAAGGGGAAACTGAAAAAAATCGACGTCATCGGCGGCCTGCCACTGACGATGTGCATCGCCCCCGCAGGGCGGGGAGCGACCTGGAACCGTGAGGGAGTGATCGTTTTCGCCGGGAATAGCAATAACGGCCTTTACAGGATCAGCGCCGCGGGGGGGGAGCCCACCCCGCTGACGACGCTCGACACCACCAGGAGCGAGGCATCACACCGCTGGCCGTGCTTCCTCCCCGACGGCCGTCATTTCCTCTATATGTCGAGGCCCGCCCGGGGGGGGCAGGGGATCAGTGATGAACTGTTTGTCGGTTCGCTCGATTCCCCGGAACTCCGCCCGATCATGAAGGTGACTGCGAATGTCCTCTACGCGGACGGATATCTCTTTTACATCGTCGAGAATTCGCTGATGGCCCGGGCGTTCAATCCCTCGGACCAGACGTTTAAGGGTGATCCTTTCACCCTTGCGGAACGGGTGTTATCCTCCACCAATCTGAGCAAGGGCGCGTTCTCCGTCTCCGATGCCGGTGACATCCTTTATAGCTCCGGCGCCGCGTCGGAGGGGCGGCACCTGAAATGGTTTGACCGCAGCGGGAAGGAACTCTCGACCGTCGGCGATCCCGCGAATTACTTCGGACTCCAGCTGTCGCCGGACGGGAAGCGGGTCGCCCTCGAGGAGGGAGACCTGGGGTCGGGCAACAGGGACCTCTGGACGTACGACCTGGAGCGCGGAACAAAATCGAGGCTGACGTTCAGCGCGGCGGCAGACCGCACGCCCGTCTGGTCGCCCGACGGGAGTGCGATCTATTACTTCTCGGACGGTGACATTTTCAAGAAAAATACCGCCGGGATCGGCGCGGAAATTCCAGTGTTGAAATCCGACGCCCTGAAGCGCCCCTATTCGATCACGGCTGACGGGAGGACGCTCTTCTACTACCGTCGAAAAAACGACGGTAATGACGATGTGTACGCCATCGCGCTGAATGACAAGCCGGAGGAGACGGCGGTCCTTGTGGACGATTTCGACAAGGACAATCCGCGAATTTCCCCGGATGGCAAATGGCTCGCCTACTGTTCGAACGAAACCGGGACCTACCAGGTGTACGTGGTCCCGTATCCACCCGCCGGCGGCCGGTACCAGGTGTCCACTTCGCAGGCAACCTTCCCCCTCTGGAGCAGAGACGGAAAGGAGCTCATTTATCTCTCGGGAGACGATCAGCTTGCTTCCACGAAGGTGGAAACCAAGGATGGCGTCCTGCAGCTCGGGCAGACGCAGACCCTCTTCCGGGCGAGGTTTTTCATTCTTACGGAGAACCCCTACGCCATTTCCCCTGACGGCACACGGTTCCTCTGCATCGTCGAGCGGGGCGGGGAAGAAACGGACGTGCTGACGGTGATACGGAACTGGCCGCGACCCGGCGATGCAAAATGATCTGCCGGTCAGAACAATTATTACTAACGTGAAATAGATGATCGGCCAGACCATATCGCACTACCGCATCCTCGAGAAATTGGGCGAGGGGGGGATGGGCGTGGTGTACAAAGCCCAGGACCTGAAGCTCAACCGTATGGTCGCTCTCAAGTTCATGCCCGGGCAGGCCCAGCTCAACGAGGAGGACCGGCAGCGGTTCCTGCAGGAGGCGCAGTCGGCGGCGCTGCTCAACCACCCGAACGTCTGCACGATCCACGACATCCGGGACGAGGGCGACGACCGGTTCATCGTGATGGAGTTCGTGGACGGGCAGACCCTCCGGTCGAAGGTCTACGGCTCATCGGGCCAGAAGCTCGACGTGGCGTCGGCGCTCGGCATCGCCGCTCAGATCGGCGACGCCCTCGCCGAGGCGCACCGACACGGCATCGTCCACCGCGACATCAAGGCCGACAACATCATGGTGAATGCCCGCGGCCACGTCAAGGTGATGGACTTCGGACTTGCCAAGCTGAAGGGATCGATGAAGCTGACGCGCGATTCGAGCACTGTCGGCACGCTCGCCTACATGGCCCCCGAACAGTTGAGGGCCGAGGAGGTCGACGCGCGGTCGGACATCTTCTCCTACGGGGTGCTGCTCTTCGAGATGCTCACCGGCAGGATGCCGTTCAGGGGCGAACACGAAGCGGCGATGATGTACACGATCATGAACGAGGCGCCGGAACAGGTTTCGAAGTACAACCCGGACGTCGCTCCCGATATCGACCGCATGATCGAGCGCGCACTCGAGAAGGACCCCGCCGACCGCTACCAGCACATCGACGACCTGGTAAGCGAACTGCGGCGATTGCAAAAGAAATCGGGGCGCGTCGGCCGTCCGGTCTCGGGCACGGAGGTGCCGATCCCCGATCTTTCGGGGAAGGGCTCGGGACACGTCCGGGCCGGTGAGCCGACGCCGCGACCGTCGAGTAGTGGTTACGCGACCGGTGCCGACACCGGAGGATCGTCCGGCGTTCGACACGCGCAGGGCCCGTCGGGTCAGGAAGGCGTCACTCCTGTCGGTGCGCGAAAGAGGTGGCCCGTCATCGCCGGCATCGGCCTCGCCCTGGTCGCCGCGGCGGTCGCCTACCTGCTCTGGTCCCCCGGCGGGGTCCGAAAAATCGTCTCGCTCGCGGTGCTCCCGTTCGTGAACGGCACCGGTGAAGCGGAGAAGGAGTACCTCACCGAGGGGCTCGCCGACAACGTCATCAACAAGCTTTCGAAACTCTCGGGGCTTCGCGTGGTCCCGCGGAGCATCACCCGCCGCTACGCCGGGAAGGACGCCGATCCCGTGTCTGCCGGGAAGGACCTTGGCGTCGGAGCGGTGCTGACGGGGAAGGTTATCCAGACGGGTGACGGGCTCGTCGTCCAGGCGGAGCTGATCGACGTCGCGGAGGTGTCGCAGATCTGGGGGGAACGTTACGAGCGGAAGATGTCCGACATCATCGAGGTCCAGGACGACATCGTGCGGAGTGTGACGGAGAGGCTCGGGACCAGCGCCACCGAGGCCGAGCGCCGGACGATGGCCGCGGGCAGGACCGCCAACGCGGAGGCGTACCAGCTCTATCTGAAAGGGCGCTACTATTGGAACAAACGGAATGCCGAGGACGGCAGGAAGGCGATGGCGTTCTTCTGGCAGGCGGTCGCCGCCGACCCGAACTACGCGCTCGCCTACGCCGGAATCGCCGACGGGTACCTCACCGGCGCGATGGACACCCCGCCCGCCGACTATATGCCGAAGATCAGGCAGGCGGCGACGAAGGCGCTCGAGCTCGACGAGAACCTCGCGGAGGCGCACGCCTCGATGGCCGTCGTCAAGATGTACTACGAATTCGATTTCCCCGGGGCCGAGCGTGAGCTGCGCCGCGCCGTCGAACTGAACCCGAACTACCCGACGGTCCATCACTGGCTCGCGGAGTACCTCCTCTTCATGGGCCGGTCGGAGGAGGGCTTTAAGGAATATGCCAGGGCGAGGGAGCTCGACCCGCTTTCGCTCGCCATCGAGACCGATTACGCCATCGCATACTATTTCACCCGGCAATTCGACCGGTCCATCGAATTCCTTCGCAAGACCATCGCCACCGAACCGAATTTTGTGAGATCGCATTTTTACATCGTGTATCCGCTCCTCGAGAAAGGAATGAAGGACGAAGCCTTCGCCGAGCTCGTGAAAGGGCTCGAGGCGAGGGGCGACAGCGCGGCCGTGATCCGGGAGGTGGAGGATGCCTACCGGCGCTCGGGGTTCCCGGGCATCGGGCCTACGGTCCTTGGCTTCGCTCGGGATCTCCGG
>JANNFI010000032.1:0-29757 GCA_031379665.1 Ignavibacteria bacterium | reverse complement strand
ACACCCTTGCCGTCCAGCTAATGGTTCCCCCTGCCGGGGCCATAGGAGACTTTCACTCCCAAGTGAGTGCGCCCTGCCGGGCGCACAATAAAAAAGCCCCGGCAGCGTGCCGGGGCTTTTTTGTTGTACCGTATTTCGTCTCAGGGTATTTGGATCGCGACGAAAAAGGAGCCGCTCGGGCGTTTCACCCTGAGGAGGATCGCGTCACCCTTCCCCCTGGCGTCGAGGACCGACTTGAAGTCGGCCGTTGAGCGGATCAACTTCTGGTCCGCCTCGATGATCACGTCGCCTGCGCGCAGGCCGCGGTCATAAGCCTCGGTGTAACGGGTGACGTCGCTGATTTTCACCCCCGACTCCAGATCGAGGTCCTGTTTCTCGCGCGTGGTGAGTCCGGCAATCTTCATCCCGAGTTTATCGATGTTCAGCGAGGATTCCGCCTTCTCGCCGTCTGAATCCGCGTCGCCCTTCGGATCGAGATCCGTCACCGGCCGCACCGTCGGCGTCCTCGACTTGAGCGTCACGCTCTTTTCCATCGACCGCTTGTCGCGGAAGATCTGCAGGGCCACCTTGTCGCCGGGATGCTTGCGGGCGATGAGGCTCTGCAGCTCGTTCGCGGCGTTGACTTTCTTTCCGTCCACCGAGATGATCACGTCCCCGGGCTCCAGGCCGGCCGACTCCCCTGCCCCGCCGGATTCGAGGCTCTGGACCATCACGCCGCGCGCGCCGTCGAGGCCGATCGATTTGGCCGTAACGTCGTCCACCCCGCTGATGCGGACCCCGATGTAGCCGCGACGCACCTCGCCATATTTGATCAGGTCGGCGACCACCGTCTTCGCAAGGTTGATCGGGATCGCGAAACCGTACCCCTGATACCGTGCGTTGGTGGTGGCGATGGCCGTGTTGATCCCGATGACGTCGCCGTTCAGGTCGACCAGCGGTCCGCCGCTGTTGCCGGGGTTGATGGCCGCGTCGGTCTGGATGAAATTCTCGATCGCATACCCGTCATTGTCCCGGATCACCCCTATCTGTGACCGGCCGATCGCGCTGACGATCCCCGCCGTGACGGTGGAGTTCAGCCCGAGCGGGTTGCCGATTGCCACCACCCACTCCCCTACCTCCAGGTCGTCGGAATTCCCGAGCGAAGCCGTCGGAAGGTCCTTCCCGTCAACCTTGATGATCGCGAGGTCCGTCGAGGGGTCGGTGCCGATGATCCTGGCCTTTAATTTCCTGTTGTCGTTGAGGATGACGTCGACGTGGCCTTCCTGGGCGTCCCCGACGACGTGGTTGTTCGTCAGGATGTAACCTTCGGGGTTGATGATCACTCCCGAACCGGAACCCTGGCTCGGCTCGGCGTTCCCATCTCCATTTTCAGGGTTAAAGAAATGGAAAAATTCGTCCATCTGGCCCGACTTTGCCTCAGGCTTGCTCAGGACGGTGATGCTGACGACGGTCGGCGTGACTACCTTGCTGACCTCCACGAACGCCTTGTTAAGGGCCCGGTTATCGACCTGGCCCTTCTGCATCCGGGATGGCGCGCCGATGGTCACATCGCGCTCGTCGGCGAGACCGGGGGCGATGAGGCCGCGGAAATTCGAGACCATCACAACTCCGAAGACGATCCCGAGGAAAATCAGGAAAACTGCTTTGATGACTGAGGAATTGGCCATTCTGACGCTCCAATCGAATTGAGAGATATCCTATATACCAATAATACCGTATTTTTGTTTCAGGAGTTCCCGGATTTACGATGTTTTCGGTGGAAAGTGTTCGCCGACCTGTCGAAAAACCTCGCCTGAACGAAGGCGCCGGAACCCCGGCAGGTGGAACGTGTAAAAATCGAAGAGGAATTTTTCGATCCGTTCGCTCCTCCCGCCGGAGCCGTCGGCGATGTTCCGGGATCCGGCCCGGGGGCGGACCGAAAGGTCCCCCAGGAGTTGAAGTTCCGAGGCTGAGAGCAGGACACATCTCCTACCGGGGGAATCACAGTCACCGCAGAGGGGCCCGCCCCGCTCAATATCGATCCTCACCATCGTTCCCTCGGGCAGACCATCACCGTACGGGCGGCCGCAGCCGGCACAAGCAGCGAAATCCGGCCGAAATCCGAAAATCCCCGCGAGGCGTATCTCAAAGTAATAGAGCAATATGCAGCCCGGGTCGATCTCGCCATCCAGTTCGCTCAGGGACCGGGAAAGGAGGTCGTACAACGGCCGGTTTTCTTCCTCGTCGTGGGTGATCATCGTGACCAGTTCGACCATCTGGAGCCCGACGGACATCCTCTCGAGATCGATCGGGATCCGCCTGTACGCGACCGTCAGGTCGCACTGGGACACGGTCTGGACTTCACGGCCCGGCTTCCGGTACACCACCACACAGACCTGAGACATCGGGCGGAGCGATGCGCCGAACCTGCCCGGGCTCTTCCTCGCCCCCTTGACGATGCCCGCGATTCGTCCGAATCGTTCCGTGTAGAAGGTCACGATCCTGCTCGACTCCTGGAATTTTATGCTACGCAGTACGACGGCGTTGGTGGCGGCGATCGAGCTCACGCCGTCCCCCCCCGGGCGGGGTTCCCCGCCGGCCCAGTGAAACCGTACGGCGGCCGGTGCACCCCGGCGTCGGTGATGATCGCTGAGACATAGCGCGCGGGCGTGACGTCGAAGGCCGGCGCCCAGACGCCGACGCCGGCCGGTGCGATCCTGATCCCCGACCATTCGGCCACGTCCGATGCGGAGCGTTCCTCGATGGGGATCTCCTCCCCCGTGGCGATCGAGGCGTCGATCGTCGTGACGGGCGCCGCGACGTAGAACGGGACGCCGTGGTCCCATGCCGCGCGGGCCAGGCCGTACGACCCGATTTTATTCGCGACGTCCCCGTTGGCGGCAATGCGGTCGGCGCCAATGATCACCGCGTCGATCCGCTCCCTCGACATCAGCCAGGGGACCGTGCCGTCGGTGACCACGGTGACGTCGATCCCCGCCTTCTGCAGTTCCCATGCCGTCAACCGGGCGCCCTGGAAGAGTGGCCGGGTTTCCCCGGCGTAGACCCGGATGTGCTTGCCGGCGGCGGCGGCGCTCAAAATGATGCCGAGGGCCGTTCCGATCCCGCCGGTGGCGAGAGCCCCGGCGTTGCAGTGAGTGACAATGACCGCCCGATCTGGAATCAGGACCTGGCCGCGTTCCCCGATGGCCCGACACATTTCTGCGTCCTCGTCGTGTATCGCCCGGGCCTCGGCGAGCGCCTGGTGCGCCAGATCCGGGCTCGCAACCAGCCGGGCCGGCGCGGCGAGAAGATCCCGCATCCTGTCGAGTGCCCGGAAGAGGTTGACGGCGGTCGGACGTGTCGAAGCGAGATGAGCAATGGCGGATTCGATCCCGGCAGTCCCGGGCCCGGGTGAGAGCGGGTACTGCGCGGCGAGGGCGACCCCGTAGGCCGCGGCGATGCCGATCAACGGCGCCCCCCGGATTTTCAGCGAGCGGATGGCATCCGCGATGACGCGGTAGTCCGTCGTCTCAACGTAGGATTCGTCCACGGGCAGGCGGGTCTGATCGAGGAAGCGGACACGCCCGTCGCGCCACTCAATCGTCTTCAGCATAATCGAGCCTGGTCGGGAATATTCTAGGCTGGTCGGGTCGGGCCGTATCGCGCGTCGTCGTTTGCCGTTCGGGCACCCTACGATGCGGTGAGTTCTTCGTCGAAGCGCGAAAGTTCCCGGAATTCACGGAATCGGTCCTGGATTTCCAGGTAGGTCAGGTCCCTGAAGCGGTCGAGGCTGAACCGTTCGACGCAAAACGAGGCGAGCGTGCTCCCGTAAATCACGGCACGCTTGATGTTGTTCTCGGAGAGGTCATCAGTGCGCGCGATCCAGCCGGTGAACCCGCCGGCGAACGCATCGCCGGCGCCCGTGGGGTCGTTGATGGTCTCGAGGGGATACGCAGGGGCCGAGAAAATGGTCTGTTCGGTGACCATCATGGCGCCGTGCTCACCCTTCTTGATCACCACGATCTTCGGGCCCATCCTGATGATGGCCTTCGCGGCGCGGACCAGGTTAGCCTCGCGGGTCATTTCCCTCGCCTCGGCATCGTTCAGGATCAGGACGTCGAGCAATTTCATCGTCGTCTTCAGGGAATCCAGCTTCCCGCTGATCCAGAAATTCATCGTGTCTCCGACGACGAGCCTCGGGCGGGTGATCTGCTCGAGGACTTTCCGCTGGAGGTCGGGGTCGATGTTCCCCAGGCAGACGTAGGAGGTTTTCCTGTACGACTCCGGGATGACGGGATTGAATTTCTCGAAGACGTTCAGTTCCGTATAGAGGGTATCGCGGTTGTTCAGGTCGTAATGGTACCTGCCGCCCCAGCGAAACGTCTTACCGTTCTTGTCGACCTGGAGACCTTCGAGGTCGATTTCGCGGCTCTCGAGGAACTGGAGGTGCTCTCCCGGGAAATCGTTCCCGACCACGCCGACGAGGCGGACGGGCGCGGCGAAATAACTTGCCGCGACGGAGATATAGGTCGCCGATCCGCCGAGCACGTTCTCCACCCTTCCGAAGGGCGTTTCGATTGTATCAATCCCGAGCGAACCGACGACGAGGAGACTCACGCCGGGCCCCGGTTAGTTGCTACCAGGAGTCTGCTGAGGCGGCGGCTTCGGCATCTCCTTGCGGGGGAATTTTGCATCCCGCATGGCCGCGTGGTAGGCGAACGCCGCCATGATGATGGCGGCCTGTTTCATGTCCGCCTCCTGCACCCGCTCGTAGAGATCCATCGTGGAGTGGTGTGTCCGCGAGCTGTACTCGATTTCGTCCTGGATGAACTGGAAGCCCGGCAGGCCGATCGCGTCGAACGAGAGGTGGTCGGTGCCGCCGGTGTTGGCGAGCGTTAGCGTACTTGCGCCGAGCGAGTCGAACGGCGCCAGCCAGGACCGGAAGATGGCGCGCGTCGCTTCATTTCCCTGCATGTGGACGCCGCGCAGTTTTCCCGTGCCGTTATCGTGGTTGAAGTAGACCGAAAATTTTTCCGCCTCGGGGAGGAGCTTTACTTCCCCCTGGCCGTCCGCCTGCTCGGCCTTGCTCCCGAAATGCGCCTTGACGTACGCCTGCGAACCGTTGAGCCCCTGCTCTTCGCCGTCCCAGAGAGCGACGCGGATCGTACGACGGGGCTTGAGGTCGAGCGCCTTCAGGATCCGCAGCGCCTCGATTGCCGCGACGCATCCCGTCGCGTCATCGGTGGCACCGGTACCGCCGTGCCACGAATCGTAATGCCCGCCGAGCATCACGACCTCGTCGGCGAGGTCGGTCCCCGGTATCTCGGCGATTACGTTATAAAGCGAGTCGAGCTTGCCGAAAGACACCTCGAGGTTCACCTCAAGCTTCGGCGTCTCCCCCTTCTTGATCATCCTGACGAGCCGGTTGTAGTGTTCAACCCCGACGGCGATCTGCGGGAGTATTTTCGGGGCCTTCGCTTCGTAGACGCTCACCCGCTTGGTGAACGGAGTGTCGGGGTGATAGGAAGCGCTCGCCTGCTGGACGAAGATGTTCCCTCCGTCTCCCCGGCTGGCGGTGAGGATGCCCGCGGCGCCTTCCTTCTCGGCGAGCTGTATCTTGTGGTAATTCACGAGCGACCGTTGTTTCATTTCGGGTGTCTGCTCGGCCCTGCGCCTGGCGCCACGGCGGTTCGCCGGGTCATCGGCGTTGGCCAGATCAAGAAGCGAGGAGTCCGCCTCACGGGTCGCCTCAGGCTCGAAATGGGCCTTGACATCGCGCGGCGCGTCGAGGAGAATGAATTTTCCTCCCAATTTCCCCTTGTAGGTATCGAGGGCGCTGTCGGTCGCGGCGTCGAGGTAGACCAGATCACCCGTGGTGCTGACACCGGGTGACCACGCCTTCGGAAACGAGATGAGTGGGAAATTCCGCGTGCCGAGCACATTGGCGGAATACCGCTCCAGTGTCCACGGGCGCCCGAGCGGTTCGCCCGATTCGAGGTGTGGATTGGAGAGACCCAGTTCGCCGAGGCGTTTCACCGCCCATTTCGCCGCTTGCAGGTACTCCGGCGACCAGGTGAGGCGCGGCCCGTAGACGTCGGTGATGCTGCTCATGAGATCCATCACCTGCGACCGGTTCATACCCTCGTCCATGATGCGGGCGATGGCCGCCGAGTCCGTCTTTTCCTGCGCCGCGACGTTCACGGCGAGGAGGCAGGTAAGGGCAAGGAGAAACAGTAGCGGTGTTCTCATAGAATCCTCTCGTGAAGGTGAAGTATGGATGAATGAACCGTTTTTGAAGAACGCGGCGACCCCGGACGGCGTCTCAGAGTCCCTCCTGCGCGATGACGTAGAGGAGGATCGCCATGACTGACGCCCCGAGGTGTAGTTCGCGGGCGTTGACCTTGTCGAAGGTGTCGTTGTCGGAGTGGTGGTAATCGAAATAGCGGTGCGCGTCAACGTTCAGGCCGACGCAGGGTACACCCAGCCGTCCGAGCGGCGAAATGTCGGCCCCGCCGCCGCCCGCGCTGATGTCGTCTGCGCCGATGGGGGCGAAGAGGTAGCTCCAGGTTGCGAGCTTCGAGACGATCCCCGGATCCTTCGCGAGGATGGCGGAATCTGTGCTCACGCCGAAACCCTGAGGGGTGAAACCGCCGGCGTCGGACTCCATCGCGAGGATGTGCCGCTCACTGCCCCGGTCGCGCTTCGCGTAGTCGGTCCCGCCGCGGAGGCCGTTTTCCTCGTTGATGAAGAGGACGGCGCGGATCGTCCGCTTCGGGTGAAGTCCTGCCGCCCGGATGAGGCGCAGGGCCTCAATCGCCTGGACGGAACCCGCGCCGTCATCGTGAGCGCCTGTCCCCTTGTCCCAGCTGTCGAGGTGGCCTCCCACGACCAGGACCTCGTCAGGTTTCTCCGTGCCCCGGATCTCGCCGATCACGTTCGCCTGCTCCACATCGGGAAGCGTCTCACAGCTCAATCGGAGGGAAACGCGGACATCCTTTTCGGCGCCGAGGAGGCTGTCGAGATAATCGGCGTCGAGTGTGCTGATCGCCGCGGCGGGGACCCTCGCTATCGAGTCGTTGTATCGCATCCCGCCGGTATGGGGAAAATCGTCCCGCCGGAGGGTCATCGAACGGACGATCGCCGCAACCCCGCCCGCCCGGGCCGCCTCAATGGCGCCCTGCCCCCGCTGGTCCACCGCCCCGCCGTACGCCTCGAAAGGATTGATCTTCGCGGGGTCCATCGGCCTGTTGAAGAAAATGATCTTGCCGCGCGCTGCGCTCCCCATCGCCCGGAGTTCCTCAAAGGATTTCACCTGGACCACGGAAGCCGTCACGGGACCGCCGGGGGTGCCGATGCTCCCTCCCAGCGCGGCCACGCTGAGCGGCATCCTGTCCCTGCCCGGCGCCCCCTCCGCGTACGCTTCCTCGATCGGTCCCCGCACCCAGTGCGGCACCATCACTTTCTCCAGCCAGACTTTGTCAAAGCCCAGGTCGGTCATCGTCCGCCGCGCCCACTCGATCGCGCGATCGGCCTGCGGCGAACCGCTGAGGCGGGCGCCGACGCTACCGGTCAGTTCAGAGAGCATCCGGTAGGCCTGGCCCGAGCCGAGGCCGTCGGTGATCAGTTGCATGGCGACCATTTCGTAGGGTCGTGCCGTCGAGGAATCCGGCGGGGCCGGGAGGGCGGTCGTCGCGAGCGTGGCAACGAAGAGGAGTGCGATGAAAGTCTTCACGATATCGGGGGACCGGGATCTCGAATAGTGGGACATGACCGCGGGCAATAATTGCCGTCCAATATACGGAAATTCACCCCAACGTCAACGCTCCGGCATAAAAAAAGCCCTCCCTTTCGGGGGGGCTTCAAGGCCACGTTGATCGGTCGATCCGGGTCAGAGGTTTCGGAGCTCTTCGCGCAATTTCTCTCTCAGTTCCAGTGCATTTTCCTTCAATTCTTCCTTCAACTCCATCAGGGCCTCCTTCAGACCGTCGAGGTTCTCCCGCTTAGCGTGGAACGCTTCCGCGTGGGCCTGCAACGCGTCTTTATACCCGCGCAGCTCACGCCGGTCCAGGTTGAGATGGAGCGAACTGGTTTCGTCGTCGCTCCCCGTACCGACCGACACCGTCATCGACTTCCCCTTCCTGATCACGTCGAAGGGGACCGTCGCGCTGTCCGAGTCCCGGATCTCATCCAGGATGTCGTCGACGCCGCGGACAGAATTCCTGTTGACCCGTACGATCACGTCTCCGGCCTTCATACCCGCTTTCGCGGCCGAGCCTTTTTTCGACACCGATGTCACCAGCACACCCCGATTCCCGGGAACTTCGAGGTATTCGGCGAGCTGTTTCCCGAGCTCCTGCATCTCCATCCCCAGCCGTTCACCGGACCGGAAAAATCCCATCTGATGGGGCGCGGGGTGCGTCGTCGCCACTCTGGGCAGCGAGGGCACCGTGAACGAATAGGCCCGGGGAGTTTCCATCTCATCGAGCTTCACCTTCACTGTTTTCGACTCACCCGCGCGGTTGAGAACTATTGCGACCTCATCTCCGGGCTCCGAATTCCGGACGGCCCGGATCAATTCGTCGCTGTCGTCGATCTCCTTCGCGGCGAATTTCACGATCACGTCCCCGTCGCGAATACCAGCTTCCTCGGCCGGGCTCTCGTCAACGACCTCGGAGACGTATGCGCCCGTGACGACCTTCAACTTCTCCCTGTCGACCAGCTTTTTCGTCACGTCCTCCACGGACACGCCGAGCCAGCCCCGCTCGTCGTCGGCGCTGTAGGCGTACACGCCCCGCGACGACTGCCCCACGGCGACCGCGCAGACGAGAATGGAAATGGAAAGGAGTAGTACGATGCGGTTCATGGCTCCCTCAAACTTGTGAATTGAATCGATTGATTATCCGATTGATTATCCGGTTGATTTACCGGTTGAAAGCCCGGCTGGTTAACCATTAGACACCCCGCCAGCGGCAGCGGTTGACACCCGGACCAAACCGGATTCAGGGGATTCAACCGAGCTTCGAACGCCCGGCCGCCTCGCTCCCCCGCACGATGAATTCGTGCACGATCTGGAGCGCCCGGCGCTGTCCGGGCCACAGGAGCCTGCCATCGGCCGTGGTAAGGTCACACCAAAGGTATGCGGAATGTTCACTGGAAAGTTTCGGTTCGCTCCCGGGGGCCACCCTGGCTGCGAAGACCGGTGTGAGCTGGACCGAATCACGTGACGGATCGTAGAAGGAGTTGATGTGTGGGACGACCCAGAACTCAACCGGCTGGAGCGCTGTTTCCTCAGCCATCTCCCGGCGGGCCGCTTGAACGGCGTTTTCGTCCTGCTCCACCGAGCCGCTCACGAACTGCCATATCCCCGGGAAGAGCAACTCGTCGGGCGAGCGCCGGAGGAGGAGGTACTCCGGACCGACGGCGCCGAACGAAAAAATGCACACTTCAACAATGCGTGATTCGATCCTCGGCATGGTGTCGCTTCCCGCCGGTCAGGAGAAAAGATGAAATCCGATGAAGGCGAGGATCGAGAACCCCACCACGGCGATCGAGAGCCGCTCGAGGTGCCGGTCGAGGAAGGCCCGCACCGGTTCGCCGAATACATAGAGGAGCCCCCCGAGCAGGGAAAACCGCACCGACCTGCCGATGAGGCATCCCAGCGCGAGCGTCCCCAACGAGAGCGTCTGGTCGAAGCCGGCCGCGATCGTGAACAAAGTGAACGGAATCGGAGTGAAGCCGGCGAGGAACAGGACCAATATCGCGTTCCCCCGGTAGCTGAGGACCACGTCGCCGAATGCCTCGCCGAGACCGGTGAGTTCGAGGATTGGCCGGCCGACGGACTCGAAGAGCGCGAATCCTATCAGGTAGCCGAGGAAGGCCCCGAGGACCGAACCGGCGATGGTGATCGAAGCGTACCGGAATGACTTCCCGGGTTCCGCCACGCTCATCGCGATCAGCAATGGGTCGGGTGGGACGGGGAGGCACGAGGATTCGATAAAGGCGATACCGAAGAGGGACCACCGCGCTGAGGGGTGTTTTGCAAAGCCCTCGACACGGGCTTTCAGCCGCCTGAGCGGACGGCCCCATGCACTGCCGAGGGCGTTGAATCCCGTTTGATCCGGGGCTTGACCTGTCACGTCGGATCGGCGATCAGCGCCCCGCGATGATGCCGGTCTCGGTAAAGAGCAGGTGGTCGTGGTAATAGTGCATCAATAGCACCGAGAGTACCACGATGTAGTAGCACTGGTCGAACGAAAATCCGAGGGCGTCCTTGTTCAACAGCAGGATCGCGATCAGCCCGACGGTGGAGACGGCCAGTCCGACGGTGAACCCGTAGAATTTCCATCCCTTCCCTTCCAGGCTCATCGCGCTGATCAGGGGCGTGTGGATCCCACCGCGCTGCTGCCGGATGCGGTTGATGTAGAGGGTGAGCCCGAGGTACTGAACCGAATGCCAGGTGTTGAAGCCCTGAAACGCCACGTCGAGTTCCTGGTACGAGGGAATGAAGAACGAGACGACAACGGTCAGCCCCATCAGGATGAATTTCGGGTAGTGGAGGTCGCCGTTCACGTACTCGCGGTAACTGCGCCGGAGCCACAGTGTCAGCGAGACGACGAAGATCAGGGTGACCGCGTAAAAGAGCCCCCAACCGATGACCGGGTTGTTCCTGATGAGAATGAATTCGGGGAGCAGCAGGCGTATCTTCCCGATCGCAAAATTATCGGACACCATCCTCCAGACGCCGATCGGGTAGAGTGATGAAAAAACGACCACGTAATCGAGCACCTTGTTCTGGATGCTGAGCGGCTTCACCTGTTTCTTGGTGTAGCACTCGATGATGTAACTGATCTGGTGCAGGATGTGGACCGAGGCCCAGAAGAAAAAGATCGTCACGAGCAGCTGGAAGTTGGCCATGCCGAGGTACACCACGCCGAACGGCAGGAGGAGCGAACCGAGCAGGAATCCCACGTGGTGCTTCCTGAAGTCGGTGTCGAGGAACGTCCTGGTGTATGTCGCGTACATATGCGGACCGCCGATGAGGAGCGCAATCATTCCGTTCACGGTGTTGCGGCTGAAGTCGAGGACGTCGCCCGGCGCGACGCTCAGGGTCGTCCGGACCACCTCGATGCCAAGCAAATAGAGGAATAATTCGTAGGCGATGAACGGGAGGATCACCAGACCCGCGCTGAGGCTGATGAAGGTCAGGTCCCAACGACGACTGTGCAGCCAGAGGCCTTCCTGGTACTCGGCTGTCGTCGAAGAGAGAGCGATTGTGGATGCGTTATTCATCGGTGATGCCTGTCCGAAAGTGTCCAATTCCTGCGTATGGGTCCAAAATTACTCATTTCTCCATATAAAATCAAGAAATTATTCAGACCATCCCCGCATACATCCGCTCAATGGCCTCGCGGTACTTCTTTTCCACGAATGATCTGCGAATCTTGAGCGTCGGTGTGATTTCGCCCTCTTCCGGCGAGAACGCGGCATTCATCAGAGTGAACTTCCGGACCCGCTCGAACGGGGCTGAATCCTTCTGGAGCAAGTCGATTTCGTCCTGGAACATTTTTCGTACCCCGGCCGACGACGCCAGTTCGCGGTCGGGCGCCGCCGTCCCATCCGTCGCACCGAGCCGTTCCCGGACCAGGTCGAAATCCGGGACGATGAGCGCAGACAGGTAGCCCCTCCCGTCGCCGATGACCACGACCTGCTGGATCAACGCGTTCCGGAGAAACGCGGCCTCGATCGGTCCGGGGGCGATATTCTTCCCGCCCGAGCTGACGATCAGGTGTTTCTTCCTGTCCGTGATGACGAGGTAGCCGTCCGCGTCGAACGTCCCGATGTCGCCGGTGTGGAGCCACCCCGCTTCGTCGATAGCTTCCTTCGTCGCCACGGAATCGTTCCAGTACCCGAGCATCACATTCGGCCCTTGCGCGAGGATCTCCCCGTCCTCCGCGATCCTGACCGATACACCGGGGATGGGGGTTCCGACCGTCCCGAACCTGCACGTGCCGGGCCGGTTCAAGGTGATCACCGGCGAGGCCTCCGTCATCCCGTACCCCTCAATGATGCCGATGCCGATGCTCTCGAAAAATTTTCCGAGCTCCCGCGAGAGAGCCGCCCCGCCCGAGACGAAGAACCTGATCCGGCCCCCCATCCTCGCGCGAATTTTGGAGAACACGAGCCGGTCCGCGATTGCGCGTCCGAGTTTCAGGAGGAACGGCATCCGCGCCCCGTCGGGCAATGCGGCGATGCGGGCGCGGATCCTCATCGCCCAATCGAAGACGAATTTCCGGGCTGGAGGCATCGCCCTGGCCTGCTTCATCAATCCATGGTGTATCCGCTCGAAGAGCCTGGGCACGGTCGTGACGACGGTGGGCTTCACCTCGAGCAGGTTCTCGCGCACCGTGTCGACGCTCTCTGCGTAGGCGATGGTGACGCCGCACGCCATCGCGGAATAATACCCCCCCATCCGTTCATACGAATGGCAGAGCGGGAGGAATGATAGGAGGACGTCATCCGGCAGGAACGGAATGCACTGCGTCGAGCCGAGGATGTTGCTCACCAGGTTGCGGTGGGTCAACATGACCCCTTTCGGGTTGCCGGTGGTTCCTGAGGTATAGATGAGCGTCAGGAGATGGTCGGGGGTAACGCGGCCAGCCTCGGCCCTGACATACCCCGGGTTGGCGAGGGCAAATACGTCTCCCCGGGTTGCGAGGTCGGTAAAACTGACGACCTCCCCGGCGCCGAGGTCGACGAAACTGACGATATTCCTGATGTCGGGTAACGCACCCCGGACCTTCAGGATCTTATTGAGTTGGAGCCGGTTGGAAACGATAACGCAAGTGGCCCCGGCGTCGATGAGGATGAATTCGACCTGTTTGGGGGTGAGGCTGGGGTAGAGTGAAACGTTGACGGCGCCGAGCCTGACCATCGCCATATCGGCGACCACCCATTCCGGTCGGTTTTCCGATATGATCGCCACCCTGTCGCCCGGTCTGATCCCGATGGAAGCGAGACCGGCCGATATCCTGCCGACCCAATCCCCGAACTCCCGGTACCCCATTCCCCTGTACTCCCCGTCCGATTTCCACATCACGATCGGGCGCGAGCTGCCGGAAAACTTCTCCAGCAGTGCATCGAGCATACCGCCGATCGTTTCGAAACTTACTGCTGATGACATCGGGGACAGATATGAGTATTTACCGGCATCTGGTCTGAGGATGAAAATACATCCAACCGTGGCGAAATGCAAGCGTTTGCGACAGGCACGGAGCGGCGGCGCATGACATCTCCTGCGATGGTAGCGGTCTTGGGATTTTTTTTTGATTTTTTGCTTGACTTCTTATCCGCAACACTATATATTTCGAACCAATGTTGCCAACCGAATAGGGACGGTTGATTTTCCAGGGACAACCCACCGGTCGTGAGTTGTACGAGTTCCAAGGAGGAAAACCGTGAATACCGTCGTTCAATCGTCCACATCCATACGTAGCCTGGTCATCAACATTCGTTGCTTCGTCGCAAATATTTTTTGATTTTACGAAGAAATCCGGCCACCCCGGATTTTTTCTTTTTTACAACTCAAGGTTTTTCAATACATTAACATAGATAAGGAGAAGAAACATGCAGGATAAGGAGGTCAGAAACGCCGGCGGTGACCCAGCTGCGGCCGTTTCCGGAAGCGGGTCTCAGGGTGCGAAGGCCACCCGCAAAGGTTTATCGTTTCGCAGGTATTTTACCAAACCCGGCGTCCATCCCTTCGATGAGATCGAGTGGGAACTCCGGTCAGCGGTCATCGCGAACGAACGCGGTGAGACAATTTTTGAGCAGAAGGAGATCGAAGTACCCAAGTCCTGGTCGATGACGGCCACGAATGTGGTCGTTTCGAAGTATTTTCATGGAAAATTAGGAACCCCTAACCGCGAGACCAGCGTCCGCCAGATCGTCGAACGCGTCGCCAACACCATCACCGGCTGGGGAAAGAAGCAGCACTATTTCGCGACCACGGACGACGCCGAGATTTTCTATTCCGAGCTGGTTTTCCTGCTCGTCAACCAGTACATGGCATTCAACAGCCCGGTCTGGTTCAACGTTGGAATCGAGGAAAAACCGCAGTGTTCCGCCTGCTTCATCAACTCGGTCGAGGATACGATGGACTCGATCCTGGAGCTCGCCCGCACCGAGGGCCGGCTCTTCAAATGGGGTTCGGGAACGGGTTCGAACCTTTCGACCCTGCGCTCCTCACGGGAAAGCCTTTCGGGCGGCGGCACAGCCTCCGGACCCGTCTCCTTCATGAGGGGATATGACGCGTTCGCCGGCGTGATCAAATCGGGTGGAAAGACCCGGCGCGCGGCGAAGATGGTCATCCTGAATACCGAGCATCCCGACATTCTTGATTTTATCCGCTCGAAGTCCGAGGAAGAGAAGAAGGCGTGGGCCCTCATCGAAGCCGGCTACGACGGCGGATTCAACGTCCCGGGCGGCGCGTACGATTCCGTCTTTTACCAGAACGCGAACCACTCGGTGCGCGCGACCGACGACTTCATGGGCGCCGTCGTCGACGACAAGGAATGGACGACGCTCGCCGTGCGAACCGGCAAGCCGATGGACAGCTACCGCGCGCGCGACCTGATGAAGGAAATGGCCGAGGCGGCCTGGGTCAGCGGCGATCCCGGCGTACAGTTCGATACGACCGTCAACAACTGGCACACCTGCCCGGGGACGGCGCCGATCAACGCCTCGAACCCGTGCAGCGAATACATGTTCCTCGACGACACGGCGTGCAACCTGGCGTCGCTCAACCTGATGAGATTCCGTCGTCCCGACGGCGAACTCGACATCGAATCGTTCTGCCACGCGGTCACGATCACGATCACGGCGCAGGAGATCGAAGTCGACAACGCCAGCTACCCGACGCCGAGGATCACCCAGAACAGCTTCGATTACCGGCCGCTCGGCCTCGGCTACGCGAACCTCGGCGCGCTCCTGATGGCGCGGGGGATCGCCTACGACAGCGATGAGGGGCGCGGCTACGCAGCGGCCGTCACGGCGCTGATGTGCGGCCAGGCCTACAAGCAGTCGGCCCAGATCGCCCGGGAAATGGGTCCCTTCAAGGGCTATGAGAAAAACAGGGAGCCGATGCTGAAGGTCATGAAAATGCACGGCCTGGCGGCGGACAAGATTTCGGACCGCACCGTGCCGAGCGGACTCCTCACGGCGGCCCGCAAGGTGTGGGACGATGCCTACGCCATCGGCCGCGAGTACGGATTCCGTAACTCCCAGGCCACAGTTCTGGCGCCCACGGGGACCATCGGCTTCATGATGGATTGCGACACCACCGGTGTGGAGCCCGACATCGCGCTCGTCAAGTACAAAAAGCTCGTCGGCGGCGGCTTGATGAAGATCGTCAACCAGACGGTGCCTGCGGCGCTGAAGAAGCTCGGGTACATCGACGAGCAGATCGAGCACATCATCGCCTTCATTAACAAGCACGATACCATCGAGGGTGCCCCGCACCTGAAGGCCGAGCACCTCCCCGTCTTCGATTGCGCCTTCAAGCCCGCCAAGGGAAAGCGCACCATCGAGTACATGGGACACGTGAAGATGATGGCCGCTGTCCAGCCCTACATCTCGGGCGCGATCTCGAAGACGGTCAACATGCCGTCCGACGTCACCGCCGACGACATAGCGAAGACCTACGTCGAGGCGTGGCGCCTCGGCCTCAAGGCGATCGCGATCTACCGCGACGGGTGCAAGCGAACGCAACCGCTCAACACGAGCCTGGACCAGCTCTCCGGTCTCATCCCCAAGAAGGCCATCCGGCGCAGGCTGCCCGACGAGCGCGCCGCCGTGACGCACAAGTTCTCGATCGGCGGACACGAGGGGTACATCACCGTCGGCCTCTATCCTGAGGCGCTGCCCGGCGAGATCTTCATCACGATGTCGAAGGAGGGATCCACCATCTCCGGGCTGATGGACGCATTCGCCACCTCGGTGTCGATGGCGCTGCAGTACGGCGTGCCTCTGCGCGTCCTCGTGGAGAAGTTCTCCCACATGCGCTTCGAACCGAGCGGGTTCACCGGCAACCGCGAAATCCCGATCGCGAAATCGATCCTCGACTACATCTTCCGCTGGCTGGGGAAGCGCTTCCTCCCGGCCGAGGAACTGCCCGCGGACGAGACTGCCGAACCCGTCGCGAAACTGCCGGAGGAGACGACGGCCGCCGCCACGCGCCGGGAGATCCACGAACACGAAGTCTACCAGGCCCAGGCCGACGCGCCTCCCTGCCACGCGTGCGGAAGCATCATGGTCCGCAGCGGGGCGTGCTACAAGTGCGTCAACTGCGGCGAGACTTCGGGTTGCTCCTAACTCCCGACGACGCACCATCCCGCAATAAAAAAGGCGCTCGCAAGAGCGCCTTTTTTTGTTTCCCTTTCATCGGTTCTCGAAACACGGGACCGACGTCGCTTGATGCCGCCGTTATCTTACTCCCACTCTATGGTCGACGGAGGTTTTGAACTAATGTCGTAGACGACCCGGTTGATCCCCCGCACCTCGTTGACGATCCTGCTCGAGGCGTCAGAGAGCAGCCCGGCCGGCAGGGGCGCCCAATCGGCCGTCATTCCGTCGGTGCTGTGGACTGCCCTGAGGGCGGCGACACACTCGTACGTCCGCTGGTCTCCCATCACGCCGACGCTCTTCACCGGCAAAAGGACGGCGAAGGCCTGCCAGAGCTTATCGTACCAGCCGTGGTTCCTGATCTCCTCGATGAAGATATCGTCCACCTGCCGGAGGATGGCGAGTTTTTCCGGCGTGATGTCGCCGATGATCCTGACGGCCAGCCCGGGGCCGGGGAACGGGTGACGCATGACGAAATGGTCGGGGAGGCGCAACGCCCGCCCGATGGCCCGGACCTCGTCCTTGAAAAGCTCCCGGAACGGCTCCACGAGTTTCATGCGCATCCGGTCGGGCAGGCCGCCCACATTGTGGTGGGTCTTGATGGTGTGTGAGGGCCCCCGGAACGACGTCGACTCGATGACGTCCGGATAGAGCGTGCCCTGCGCGAGGAATTTCACGCCGCCGAGGCCCAGGGCCTCCCTCTCGAACACGTCGATGAACACCTTTCCGATCACCTTCCGCTTCTGCTCAGGCTCCGTGACTCCCGTGAGGGCCGCCAGGAATTCCTCCGTCGCGTCGATGTACTTGAGGTTGAACCGGTACCGGTCCCTGTAGAGTTCGACGATCTGCTCGCTCTCGACGCGGCGCATCAACCCGTTGTTGATGTGGATGCAGTGGAGTTGGTCGCCGATCGCCTCGTGCAGGAGAACGGCCAGCACCGAGGAATCCACACCGCCGCTCAGGGCGCAGAGGACCTTCTCCTCCCCGACGGTCGCGCGGATTTCGTCCGTTTTCATCCTGATGATCGAGCCGGAATCCCAACCGCCGGCGCAGCCGCAGATCCCGAACGCGAAATTCCGGAGGATCTCCACGCCCCGCGGTGTGTGAACGACTTCCGGATGGAACTGCACGCCGAAGATCTTCCGGGCGGAATCGCGCACGGCGCAGATCGGCGAATTGCCCGAGCGGGCCAGCCGTTCGAACCCTTCCGGGAGCCGCGTGAGCGCGTCGCCGTGGCTCATCCAGACCTGGGTCGGGCCGGCGTCGAATCCCGCGAAGAGGTCCCGGCTGTCTTCGATGATCACGTCCGCCCTTCCGAACTCCCTGCGCGCTCCGGGGTCCACCGCCCCGCCCTTCTGGTGGGCGATGACCTGGAGCCCATAGCAGATGCCAAGCACGGGGATACCCAGCGCGAGGATTTCCGGATCGGGAAGCGGGGCGCCCTCGTCGTAGACGCTCGACGGCCCGCCGGAGAAGATGATGCCGCGCGGAGCGATACGCCGGATCTCGGCCGCGGTGACGTTGAACGCGCGTAGCTCGGAATACACTCCGAGTTCCCGGATGCGCCGGGCGATCAGCTGGGAATACTGGGAACCGAAATCGAGAACGAGGATCAGTTCGGATGGATGCATGTGGTCGTATGTTCGGGTTTCATTCCGTGACGGCCGCCGGTTCCTGCGCGTACGATTCGAGCGGCGGACAACTGCAGACGAGGTTCTTGTCCCCATAGGCGTTGTTGATCCTCCCCACCGCGGGCCAGAATTTCCTCGCGAGGAGCCACGCTGCCGGGAACGCCGCGCGTTCGCGCGTGTACGGATGTTTCCACCCGGAGGAGATGACGGACGCGGCAGTGTGCGGGGCGTTGCGCAGGAGGTTATCGTCGCGGTCGGCCTCCCCCCGCTCGATCTCCGCGATTTCGCCGCGGATCGAAATGAGGGCGTCACAAAACCTGTCGAGCTCCTCGCGGGATTCGCTCTCCGTCGGCTCGATCATAAGGGTCCCCGGAACGGGGAACGATGTGGTCGGGGCGTGAAACCCGTAATCCATCAACCGTTTGGCGACGTCCTCGATCTCGATCCCCGCGCCCTGTTTGAAGTGGCGTAAATCGAGTATGAATTCGTGGGCCACCCTGTTCCCGGGGCCGCGGTAGAGCACGGGGTAATGCTCCGAGAGCCGCTCGGCCATGTAGTTCGCGTTGAGGATGGCGATCCGGGTGGCGTTGGTCAGCCCCTCCCCGCCCATCATTCTTATGTAAGCCCAGGGAATGACGAGGATCCCCGCGCTCCCCCAGTGGGCTGACGCCACCGCTCCAGTCTTCACAGTCCCCCCCGCGCCGGTGAGCGGGTCTGAGGGAAGAAATTCCAACAAGTGGCGCGCCACGCCGATCGGCCCGACACCCGGTCCCCCTCCCCCATGCGGAATGCAGAAGGTTTTGTGGAGGTTCAGGTGGCACACGTCCGCGCCGAGTTCCGCCGGGGAGCAGAGTCCGACCTGCGCGTTCATGTTTGCGCCGTCCATGTAGACTTGTCCGCCGTGGTGGTGGATGATTTCACAGATCGAGCCGATCGTCTCCTCGAACACGCCGTGCGTCGAGGGATAGGTGACCATCAGCGCGGCGAGATCCCGTGCGTGTTCGACGGCCTTCTGCTCGAGGTCCGCCGTGTCGATCGATCCGTCGGCGAGCGCCCGGACCACAACGACCTTCATCCCCGCCATCACGGCGCTCGCGGGGTTGGTCCCGTGCGCTGATGACGGGATCAGGCAGACGTTACGGTGCCCCTCGCCCCGGGATTCGTTGTAGCTCCTGATGACGAGGAGGCCGGCGTACTCGCCCTGGGCCCCGGAATTAGGCTGGAAGGAAAAGGCGGCGAATCCGGTGATCAGCTTCAGGTATCGCTCGAGCTCCGAGATGATGTGCGCGTACCCCTCGGCCTGGTCGGCTGGCGCGTACGGATGCATCGCGTTGAATTCGGGCCAGGTGACCGGGAGGAGCTCCGTCGTGGCGTTCAGCTTCATCGTGCAGGAGCCGAGGGGAATCATGCTCGTTGTGAGCGAGAGATCCCTCCCCTCGAGCATCCGGATGTACCTGAGCATTTCCGTTTCGCTGCGGTGTGAGTGGAATACCGGGTGCGCCAGGAAATCAGATTCCCTTCGCATCAGCCCCGCGTAGGGACCGGTTTCGGCTGGGAGGAGGCCGGCCGCCGGGGGCGGCGCGGCGCCCCCGGTCGCGAAAACGGCAAGGAGGGTTTCGACCTCGGTTTCATCGCTCGTTTCGTCGAGCGATATTCCGATCAGGCCATCGGCGTGCCACCGGACGTTGATGCGCCGTTCGAGGAGGCCGCGCCTGATCTCTTCAAGTTTCGAGGCTTCCGTGGCGATCAGCAGCGTGTCGAAGAAATGCCTGTGGAGGATGGTGTGTCCGAGTTTCTGCAGACCCGAGGCGAGGGCGGCCGTGAGCAGGTGGACCCTGTTCGCGATGCGCCGCAATCCCCGGGGCCCGTGGTAGACGCCGTACATCCCCGCCATGATCGCGAGCAGCGCCTGCGCCGTGCAGATGTTGGAGGTGGCCTTCTCCCTCCGAATGTGTTGCTCCCTCGTCTGGAGGGCCATACGCAGCGCCGGCGCACCGTGGCTGTCGATCGAGACGCCGATGATCCTCCCTGGTACGTACCGCTTGAATTCCTCCCGCGTGGCGAAGTATGCTGCGTGGGGTCCGCCGTAACCCATCGGGACCCCGAAGCGCTGCGTGTTCCCGACCGCCGCGTCAGCACCGAATTCCCCCGGGGGCGCGACCAGCACCAGGGCGAGCAGGTCTGCGGCGGCGACAACGAGAGCGCCACCCGCATGGGCGCGGCGGCAGAAATCGCGGTAGTCGTGGACCGCCCCTTCGGTGCAAGGGTATTGCACGACGGCCCCGAAGCAGGAACCGTCGAACTGGAACGTCCGGTGGTCGCCGACGACAGGCACGAATCCGAGCGGTTTCGCCCTGGTGTGGAGCACGGCGATCGTCTGTGGGTGGCATTTATCGGAAATGAAGAATTTCAGCCCCGCATCAACCCCCCTGATGCCGTGGAACATCGAGATCGCCTCGGCCACCGCGGTGGCTTCGTCGAGGAGTGAGGCGTTCGCTATGGGGAACCCCGTCAGGTCGACGATCATCGTCTGGAAATTGAGCAGCGCCTCGAGCCTGCCCTGCGCGATTTCGGACTGGTACGGGGTGTACTGCGTGTACCATCCCGCGTTCTCGAGGATGTTCCGCTGAATCACCGGCGGCGTGAGGGTGTCGCTATACCCCATCCCAATCAGCGAACGGAAGACGCGGTTCCGTGAGGCGATGGAGCGGAGGTCGCGGAGCACATCGGCCTCGGATACGGGCGGGAAGTCGAGCGGCGCCCGGGTCCTGATGGCGCGGGGGATGACGCCGTCGATGAATGCGTCGAGCGAGGGGGATCCGACGCGTTCGAGCATCCCGGCAATGCTGCTCCCCGCGGGCCCGATGTGGCGGCGCTCGAAGGAGTCCCGGGGAAATGGATCGAGGGCGGGTATTCTGACCTGTTCAGTCACGGTACGCATCCTTTCAGGGATCACGAGATTGTCGGAGAACGGTTACCGGTGGACGCCCGGCGGGAGACGAGCTTACTTGCCGGTCAGGGCCCGGTACGCCGCGTCGTCGAGCAGCGAATCAGTCTCGGCCTTGTCGGCGATCCTGATCCTGATCATCCAGCCCTTCCCGTACGGGTCCTTGTTCACGAGCTCACTGTTCTTCTCCAGGTCCGGATTGACCTCGACGATTTCCCCCGTGAGCGGGGCATAGAGGTCGGAGACCGCCTTGACGGCCTCGATCGTGCCCATGCTTTCCCCGCGCTTGACCTTCCTGCCCCTGGCGGGAAGTTCCACGAAAACGATATCGCCCAGCTCTCCCTGCGCGTAATCGGTGATCCCGACCAACGCGGTGTCGCCGCTGATGCGAACCCACTCGTGGTCCTTCGTGTAGCGTACGTCTTTCGGAAATTCCATTGTCGTCTGAATTATGATTTGTGGTGGTGCTCGATGAAGCTCGTGTCGTACCGCCCCGAGATGAACACATCGTTCGCCATCACCTCGCGGTGGAATGGGATGGTCGTGTGCACCCCTTCGATCGTGAATTCTTCGAGCGCTGCACGCATCTTCGCGATAGCCTCGCCCCTCGTCGGCGCATAGACGATCAGTTTCGCGATCAACGAATCGTAGTACTGGGGGATGTGATACCCCGCGTAACAGTGCGTATCGCACCGGACGTTGAACCCGCCCGGCAGGTGAAAGCCCTTTATTTCGCCAGGGGACGGCCGGAATCCGTGGGCGGGGTCCTCGGCGTTGATGCGGCATTCGATCGCGTGGCCATGCGGCTTGTAGATCTTCTTTCGGAGCCGGTCGCCCGAGGCGATCTGGAGCTGAAGCTTGATCAGGTCGAGGCCCGTCACCAGCTCGGTGACCGGGTGTTCAACCTGGATCCGGGTGTTCATCTCCATAAAATAAAAATTTTTATCCTTATCGACAAGGAATTCTACGGTCCCGGCGCCCTCGTAGTTCACCCCCTTCGCTCCCTTGATCGCCGCCGCGCCCATCCGCTCGCGAAGCTCGTCGTCGACGATCGGCGACGGCGACTCCTCGATCAGCTTCTGGTGCCTCCGCTGCACGGTGCAGTCGCGTTCATTGAGATGGATGACGTTTCCATACTGGTCGCCGAAGACCTGGATCTCGATGTGCCGGGGTTGTTCGATGAATTTTTCGAGGTAGAGGTCGGAATTGCCGAACGCCGAACCGGCCTCGTTCGACGCCATCTGGAACGCTTTCTCGAAGTCCTCGGGCGTGGACGCCACCCTCATCCCCTTTCCACCACCGCCGGCGGTCGCCTTGATCATCACCGGGTAACCGATCGACAGCGCGATCTCGAGCCCCTCCTTCGCGTCCTTCAGTATGCCGTCGCTGCCCGGGACCACCGGGACGCCTGCCTTTTTCATCGTTTCCTTGGCGAGGGCCTTGTCGCCCATCGCAGAGATGGCATCGGGCGAGGGCCCGATGAATTTCAACCCGGAGGATTCGCAGATCTCGGCAAACTGGGCGCGTTCCGAAAGGAAACCGTAACCGGGATGAATGGCGTCGGCGTTCGTGATCTCGGCCGCGGCGATGATACGGGGGATGTGGAGGTAGCTGTCGCGGGTTGGGGGCGGGCCGATGCAAACCGCTTCGTCGGCGAACCGCACGTGCAGGGAGTCCCGGTCGGCCTCGGAGTAGACCGCCACGGTCTTGACCCCGAGCTCGCGGCACACCCGGATGACGCGGAGCGCGATTTCCCCGCGGTTGGCGATCAGGACTTTATTGAACACAGTCGATCGGAAATAACCTGTCCATGGAGGAGAATCATCCGTTTACGCGGGCTCGATGTGGAAGAGGACCTGGTTGTACTCCACCGGCTGCCCGCTCTCCACGAGGATTTTCACGATCCGGCCGCCGACATCGGTTTCGATTTCGTTCATCAGCTTCATCGCCTCGATGAGGCAGACGACGGCCTTGGCCTGGACGACTTCGCCGACTTCGATGTAGGGATCGGCATCGGGCGCCGGGGCGCGATAGAACGTCCCCACGATCGGGGACCGGACTTCGTGGACTTTGACGGCGGGAGCGGCCGCCGGCTGCGCGGACAGAGCCGCGGAAGCGGCGTGCGCCTCGTGCAGGTGGACGGTCGGGTATTGGGGCGCGCCCGCCGGAGCGACGTTCACCGACGCGGCGGTACCGCGCGAATTTTTTGCCAGGCGGACGCGGAGCCCCTCCTCCTCCACTTCGATCTCGTCGACGCTGCTCTTTTCAAGGATCCGAACCAGTTTTTTCAACAACGCGAGATTCATGGTCCCTCCGGTTTGATGGTCTTGGGATGGTCAACGTCCCGGCACGCGTTGTCGGCCGGAGACGGGTGAGAACATCTCGACGGTGATCAGCCGCCCTTGACGCGTTCGATGTACGCGCCGGTCCTTGTATCTACTTTGACGCGGTCACCCTCATTAATGAAGAGCGGTACGTTTACCGAGACGCCGGTTTCGAGGACCGCAGGCTTCTGAGCACCGGTTGCGGTGTCGCCCCGGACGCCGGGCGGGGTCTCGACGACTTTCAATTCGACCGTGATCGGCATGGTCACCGAAATGATGTCGGTGCCGTTGAAGAGGATCGTGACGGTCTCGGTTTCCTTGAGGTACTTCATGCCATCGCCGACGACCTTGCCGTCGATGGTCAGCTGGTCAAATGTTTCATTGTCCATGAACACATACGAATCGCCGTCCTGGTAAAGGTACTGGTATTCCTTCGAGTCGATCCGGATCGTTTCCACCGCCTCGCCTGCCCTGAACCTGATTTCGATGACTTTTCCGGACCTGAGGCTCTTCAATTTCGCACGGACGAACGCACGCCAGTTCCCCGGATTGACGTGCTGAAATTCGACGATTGTCCATAATTCGCCATCCATACGGATGGTAAGACCGGGGCGAAAATCGGAAGTTGACGACATACAATTAAGAGAGAGACAGAGAGAATGGAGTGTGAAAATGAAAAAGCGCCCAAAAAGATACACATTGCCGCCGTGAATGTCAAGGATGTAACACTCCAGTTTTTCACAAAAATGCCACGTTTTATATTAAAATCATACGAAAATGATGAAAAACTAGCAATATTTTATAAGCGCCAACCGCCGCCCTTGCTCCGTCGGAGGTCCGACATTAAGGTCCGGCGGGGCAGGACCTTGTGTATTTGCGGAATTCAGTTGAGCATTGGAATCTCGCCGGATTCGTTGGAAAACCTCTTTCATCTTCGTATTTTGACACTGAAATTAGACTTTCTGAGGCAATGAAATTACCCCTAATTCCCGTGGTTTTTGGGTTCCTGGCTCTCTGTTCCGGCTGCGAGGGAAAGGTACCACCGCCCCCCTCCGGTAGTGAGGCTTTCGCCGAGTACTATTCGCAGGAAGTATTCCTGATCGAACAAGCCCGGCTTAAAGGGATGGATAGCACTGCTTTGCGTTCGCAGCTCGACAGTCTCCGATCGCGTTTTTCAATCTCCGATGCAGGTCGCGACAGTCTGACCCGGTATTTTCAGGATTCCCTCCCCCGTTGGGAGGCGTTCCTCACGGGTGTCCTGCACCGGCTGGAGGAGAAGGAAAGGGCAACCGGGAAAGTGCTGCCGCAGGGTTCACAGGCGCCGAGGGTCCAAAACTGACGTGGTGAAAATCCGATGACCATCTATCTTCGTGACGCCGGGGAGCCCATCCCTGGCGGGGGGGGCCTGATCTGGATGTTGACGCCCCGTCATCTCCGGATGATCTGGAGCGAGCGATGAACACCCTCCGGCGGCCGGCGCGAAGCAAGACCGTCGCAGATGCCGACGACGTACAGCGCCGGCTCGCAGCGATCGACGTCGGAACGAATTCATTCCACATCATCGTGGCGGCGGTCGATCCGCAGACCGGCGGATACACGATCCTCGCGAGGGAGCGCGAACGGGTCAGGCTCGGCGAGGGTAGCGGTGATATGAAATTTCTATCGGCGGCCGCAATGGAACGGGGCATCGCAGCGCTCAGGAGGTTCCGATCCGTCGCCGACCGGTTCGGGGCCCCGGTGACCGCCGTCGCAACGAGCGCAGTCCGCGAGGCGGTGAACAAGGATCTCTTCATCAGTCGAATCGCCCGGGAGACGGGCATCAGAATCGAGACCGTGTCGGGCCTCGAGGAGGCCCGGCTGGTGTACCTCGGCGTCCTTCAGGCACTTCCGGTCCTGGACCGCGAAATACTCCTCGTGGACCTCGGCGGGGGGAGCACGGAATTCCTCGTCGGGAAAAAACGGAGGGTGCTTTACGACAACAGCCTGAAAATCGGCGCCATCAGGATGACGGACCGCTTCTTCCCCGGGGGCGTGACATCAGTGAAATCCGTGAGGGAAGCGCGACGGTTCGTCGCCGGGATCCTCGCCCCCGTCAAGCGCGACCTGCGCTCGCACGAATTCGAGCTTGTGGTGGGGACGTCCGGAACCATCGTCAACCTCGCTAATATTGTCCGGTGCCGCGGCGGGAGGATGCCCCTCGGATCGTACAACGCGTATTCGATGAGGGCGGACGAAATTCTGGAATCGGTCGAGTTGATCCTTGAGGCGAAGCACCCCTCCGCGCGCGCCGGGATTGACGGACTCGACCCCTCGCGTAGCGACATCATCGCCGGCGGCGCCGTGATCATCGAGCAGGCCGTGAAGGAACTGGGCATACGGGCGATCACCGTCTCGGAATACGGCCTGCGGGAGGGGATCATCCGGGACGTGGCCGAGCAGTCGATCTTCCATAAGGGCACCCCGGGATTGCGCGACATCCGGCTCTCGAGCGTCCGCCACCTCGCCAAAAAACTACACTATGAGAAGGAGCACTGCGAACACGTTGCGGCTCTCGCACTCGCCCTCTTTGACCGGACGACCGCCATCCACGGCGGCGGGCCGTACAACCGGGAACTCCTCGAGGCCGCGGCCATCCTGCACGAGGTCGGGTTGTTCATCTCGCACGAGCGGCACCATCAGCATTCGTACTATCTCATCCGAAACGCCGAACTGCTCGGCTTCCGGGAGGACGAGAAGGAGATCATCGCGAACATCGCCCGGTATCACAGGAAGAGCCATCCGAAGATGAAGCACGAACACTATAGCGTGCTGCCGGAGGAATCGCGGAGCATCGTAAGGGGCCTCGCGGCCATTCTCAGGATCGCCGACGGCCTCGACCGGACCCACCGGAAGGTCGTCAGCGACGTCCGCATCAGTATGACCGGGAAAAAGGTGAAAATCCGGCCGACGGTTCGAAGAGGTTTGAACGCGGAAATGGAGTCGTGGGGGGCGAATCAGAAGAAGGGGTTGTTCGAGGAGGAATTCAATCGTTCGGTAGAGATACTCCTCTGAACCGGGGTGTCAGGCCCCTTCCGGCGTCCGCCGTATAACGAACTTCACGCTCGATCCCTTGCCACTCTCACTCTCCATCCAGATCCTTCCACCGTGAGCGCCGACCACCTCCCGACAGATCCAGAGTCCGAGCCCGGCCCCCTTGATCTCCTTCGACTCCTTCGAATCCACGCGGGAAAATTTCTGGAACAGCTTTCCGAGCTTCTCCTTCGGGACGCCCATCCCCTGGTCGGACACCGACACCATCACCTCCTCCGCCGAGAGGTTTTCCACCCTGACGAAGACCTTCCCGCCCTGCGGTGAATACTTCACGGCGTTGCTGACGAGGTTTTGGAGGACCTGCCTGAGCTTGGTCTGGTCGCCCTTGACGAAAAGGGCTTCCGGGTCGACCGTGTACTCGAAGTCGTGGCGCTTTGAAAACCGGACCATCGAGACCGCATCCTGGATGAGGCGCTCGATGTTGACGATCTTGAAGTAGTACGTCAGCTGGCCCGATTCTATTTTGGTGATCGACAGGGTGTCCTCGGCGAGCTGGTTGAGGCGGACGGCCTGGTCGACGATGAGCTGCATGTATTCCTTTACGCGCGGGATGCCCTGGATAGCCTCGTTCTTCACGAGCGACCGGGCCGCCAGCATGATCGACGAGAGGGGCGAACGGAAGTCGTGTGAAACGATCCCGAGGAACTCGGATTTCATCGTGTCGAGCTCGATCAGCTTCATGTTCGCCTGACGGACTTCCTCGTAAAGCCGGGCGTTCCTGATGGCGATGCCGAGCTGATCGGAAAGGGTCGAAAGGACGAGGACATCCGTTGCGTCGAACGCATCCACCCTGGTGTCCTCGACGTTCAGGACACCGATCACCACTGCGTCGATCTTGATGGGGAGTGCGATTTCGGACCGGGTGTTGTGATACTCGTAGGTGAGGTACCGGGGTTCGCGACCCACATCATTGCTCAGGATGATCTCGCCGGTCCGGGCCACGCTGCCGACGATACCCTTCTCCACCGGCTGCTGGTAGCCGTGGGGAAGGAAATCGGTGAAATTGCCGGCGTGCGCAGAGAGGTCGAGCATTTTCCCGCCGTCGGTGAGGAGGAAGACCGTGACGTCGAAATAGTTGAAGGTTTTCTGGATGGAGGCGGCGGCTGTGTTGAGGATCTCCTGGATCTCCATGTCCGCGGTCATGCGGCTGGTGACTTCGCTGATGAGCTTGATCTGGGCTAGTCGTTTTTCGATACCCGACTGCGCGGAATCAGCGTCTGCACCGGCGATGCGAAAGATTGTGTCCGCCGGGACGGTACGGGGGGATGCCTTTAGTTCTGGCGTCCTCGGAGCAGTCCGTTTGGTTGTTTTCCCGGTTTTTTTCTTTCCGCCAGCGGGGGTCATGATTTTTTGACCACCTCTCCGATCGCCACCGGATGCTCGCCGGCGGCTTCCAGGCTGCGGAGCAACCGATCGGCCGCGGACTTCGCCACAACGACCACCAGCCCGATCCCGAGATTGAACGTCTTCCGCATCTCCGAGTCCGGCACCGAACCGCATTTCCCGATCAGCCCGAAGATCGCGGGCATCTCCCAGGCATTCCAGTTGATCCTCACCGACAGGGGCACCGGGACCACCCTGCTCGCATTCCCGACGATCCCACCCCCGGTGATGTGAGCGAAGGCGTGCACGCCGGCGTTTTTCGCCGCGACCCCGATGGCGGCGAGGTACGATCGGTGGACCGCGAGGAGCGCCTCACCGACTCTCAGCCCCAGCTCGTCGACGAAATCATCCACCTCGAAACGCTCGAAAAGGACGCTGCGGGCCAGCGAATACCCGTTTGTGTGGAGGCCCGTCGAAGGAATCCCGAGGAGCACGTCCCCCTCACGCACGCGGCTCCCGTTGTAAATTTTTTTTCTGTCGACGACACCGATAATCGTGCCGGCGAGGTCATATTCATTATCGCGGTAGAAGCCGGGCATCTCGGCGGTCTCGCCCCCGATGAGCGAACACCCGTTGGCCTTGCAGCCCCTGATCATCCCGTCGATGACCTGTTCCGCGACATGCGTTTTCAGCTTTCCCGTGGCGAAATAGTCCATGAAGAAAAGCGGCCTTGCCCCGCAGACCGCGATGTCATTCACGCAATGGTTTACCAGGTCCTCGCCGACGGTATCGTGTTTATCCATCAGGAACGCCACTTTCAGCTTCGTGCCGACTCCGTCCACGCTCGAAACGAGGACAGGACTCTTCAGGTTCTTGAAACGGGCGTCATAGAAACCCCCGAAGGCGCCTATATCCGCAAGCACGGAGGATGAAAAAGTCGACCGAACCTTCCCCTTAATGCGCCTTACGAGGTCATCTCCCCGTTCGATGCTGACACCCGCCCGTTCGTAGGTATGAATATTTCTGGCCATCGGAGTCAATTTTCACAAAGAATCGCTTAATATAGTCATACTTTTACATAAATGAAATCCCAGCCCTGGATCACTCCACCCCTTGCAGATCATGCCGGACCTGACTATATTTGAAAGCTTTACTTTAAAGGATCATGGGAACTATAAATATTATCGGATCAATCATCCCATTGCGGGTATCGAAGATCATTTGCGTCGGCCGTAATTACCGTGAACACGCGGCAGAGATGAAGGCGGAGGTCCCATCCGACCCCATCCTCTTCCTGAAACCGCCGACGGCGATCGTGCACTCTGGGGATGATATCGTCCGGCCGTTGTTCTCAAAAGAAATGCACCACGAAGTAGAGCTCGTGGTCGCCCTTGGGCGGGGAGGCAAAGACATCGCCTCCGCCGAAGCGTGGGATCTCATCGCGGGGTACGGGGTGGGGCTGGATATGACGCTGAGGGACGTCCAGGGGGTCGCCAAGCGGAACGGGCTTCCGTGGGCGGTGGCGAAAGGGTTCGACACCTCGGCGCCCGTCTCCGACTTCATTCCGGCACAGCAGGCCGGATCCCGTCCGGTCTTCGACATCGAATGCAGCGTCAACGGAGCGGTACGTCAGCGCGTCTCGACGTCCACGATGATCTTCGACATCCCGACCATCCTCAGTTATGTCTCGACGATATTCACGCTCGAGGCGGGTGATCTCATTTTCACCGGCACGCCCGAGGGAGTCGGCCCGGTCAACCCGGGCGATACGATCGAAGCGAAACTCTCGGGGTACACCGTCACCCGGCATTCGATAGTCTCGGCCCCGTCTGCCCGATGAACCCGTCGAAAAAACTCCTCCTTTTCCTCGGCGGGCTCGGAGTCGCTCTCGTGATGCTCCTGAGTGTTCCTGCCGGTACCGCCCCGGGCGGCGCGCCCACCCGTCCGCCGGCACCCGGGCGCCCACACGTGCAACCCCACCCCCATTAGCTCAAAAAAAAAAACAGTGGGGTAATAAGGCCCAAGCACCCGAGCCACAAAAAAACAAACTCGGTCGCGGAGTTCC
>JANNFI010000025.1:0-6742 GCA_031379665.1 Ignavibacteria bacterium | reverse complement strand
CTTAGCTCAGCCTGGTTAGAGCAGCTGACTCATAATCAGCGGGTCGCAGGTTCAAGTCCTGCAGGGCCCACCAACAGCCGGCCATTCGCCCGGGAGTGAATGCGATCCCCGCGAGAGCCCCTCCCCGGTGAATGACGGTGGAACGTGATGGAGGAAAATCGATGTGACCGCACCCGTTGACTGAACCACGCCCATCCCAAACCGGTATTACCCGTTGAACGGCTCCCTGCGGAATTGCGCGCGTTTCCTTCTGCCGACAACGATGGCGGGACTCCTGCTTCTCGCGAGGGCGTCTTCGATGCCCCCGGTTCCCGCCGGGCCTGTGCCCCAGTCGCCCTCGTCCATCCCGCAAGACCCGCTCTACGACTCCCTCGCCGTTCCGGTGCTAATGGAGACGCAGGCATTGCGGCTCGACAGTATCATCCTCTTCCGGGGCTCCCAGGAAATCGCCTTCCACCAGGGATACCTCAGGTTGTTCACGCCGGTGGGTGGCAAGAATCATGGCGGGGTGTTCCGGGGGGCCGGCGCGCTGACTTTGACGCCACCCGCGGGGACCGAACTCGCGGAAGTCGAGTACCGGCTTCAGCGAAAGCCGGTGAACGGGGCGGTGGTGGTTCCTTTCAGGAAGGCGGTGCTCTGGTTCGAGCCTTCACTGCTCGGAGACCTGGGGAGCAACCTTCCCGTTCTGGCGGTCCCGGCGGACGACGACGACAGAGAAGACCTTTCAGAGAGCGTGAAGTTTGCCACGGACAAATGGAACAGCAACGCGGCGTATTCCCTTGCGAACGAAGCCCGCCACCTGACACCGCAACCCTTCCTGTTTTGCGAGCTCTTCCTCGACAAGGGGAGGAAACTATTCTTCACTTTCGACAGGAGGCGCTTCGAGGAGATCACGATCGCAGAGCCGGTCAAGGACCACCTCGATAACGAAGGAAAGGGCACGAGGTATATCGACGTACCCGAGCATACACTCAGCCTCATCAGCTCCTTCCACGCAACCGAGGAATACCTGGAACACTCAGAATATGAGCTCACCGCGGAAGACAAGCGCCCGTTCGATTTTCTTGACTGCAACGTCCAGCTCACCCTCCGCAAGAGCGGCCAGACAAACGGAACGGCCGCCCTCCGGGTCCGGTCGCTCGACGGCTCAGCCTACCTTCCATTCCTCCTCGACCCGTCGTTGATGGTGGATTCTGTCGTGTCTGCGTCCGGCTCCCGGCTCCCGGTGCACAGGCCTGACGAATCGTGGGAAGGCCGGGTACTTATGCCCACACAGGATTCGACGACGTTCGAGGTTGTTTTCCATTACTCCGGGGAATTCTTCAAGAGCACCCGCGGGGAGGGGTTCGTTCTTTGGAATAATTCGGGGAACCTCAACGAGCCGGAGAGCTCGACGGGGTGGTATCCCCAGTCCACATTCCCCGACCGGATGTCGTTCGACGTGCGTTACCGCTATCCGGCCGATCTGATGCTGGTCGCCGCCGGCCGCATGGTCTCCGATACCACCGACGGGGAGGAGAAGATCTCGCGATACCGCCTTCCCCATCCGGACATCAATTGCTCGTTCAGCGCCGGGCGATACAAGGTCCTCGAGCACCGGCAATCGAACGATGAGCCGCCGATCACGCTCTACCACACCGGGGTCGCGGAGCCGGAGTTGATGATCAAGAACCTGGGGGCGGCGTTCAGTCTCTACACCCTCCTGTTCGGTAAGTCGTCCTACGAGGCGCTCAAGGCCGTCAGCGTCCCGACGACGCACGGCGAGGCGCACCTGGAGTTCGTCAAGCTCCCAAGCTACGACGAGTTCGCGGGCGAGGGAGGGACGAGCACGGCCCTCGGCAAAGCGCACGAGGTCGCACACACCTGGTGGGGCTACGACGTGGGCTGGCGCAGCTACCACGACGTCTGGCTCAGTGAGGGGATCTCGACGTATGCTTCCGTACTGTACGCAGGCTTCGTCCTGAAGAACGACGAATACCTGTTCACTCTCCTCGACGATTGGAAAAAATTCATCGTCCGGGAATGGAAACTGCCCAACGACAAGGATGAGCCGGTCGCGCCGATCTGGCTGGGCCACCGTGTGTCCAGCAGCCGGTCCAGCCTGGAATACTCGCTATCCATCTACAAGAAGGGGGCGTGGGTGATGCATATGCTCCGGATGATGATGCTCGACCTTCCCACGATGAAGGAGGACGCGTACAAGGCGATGATCCAGGAGTTCTTCGCCGCGTTCAAGGGCAAGGATGCTTCCACGGAGGACCTCATCGCCATTTCGACGAAGTATTTCGGGATGGATATGACATGGTTCTTCGACCAGTGGCTCCGGAGGTCAGAGGTCCCCACGCTGACCTGGGGACAGAAGGTAAAGCAAACCCCGGAGGGGAAATATTCGCTGGAAATCACCGTCGATCAGTCGGACGTCGCTGACCCGTTCACTCTCCTTGTGCCGTTCGAGATCACGTTCGCCGACGGGACGACGGCGCGTGCGCGCCTTCGGGTGGACAAGTTCCAGAACTCGTTCACCTATGAGCTCGCCCAGGAACCGGACGATGTGAAGATGAACATCATGCAGTCGGTCCTCTGCCGACTGGAGGAAAACTAGGCGAAACGGGGGAACCCGGCCGTGACCTTCACCGATGGAAGGACGAGGCTGTTGGTGAGGTGATCGCTGAAAACACGTGCGACGATGAAAAGCCTTATATATTTTACGCTGCTCCTTTTCGGCGTTACGATTCTCTTCACAAGAGCATCGTTCGCGCAGAAATTACTCATCCCGATCACGGTAAAGAATGGGGATTATACCCTGATAACCAGGATCGGGTTTCATCACGACGCGACTTACTGCATCGACGGACAGATCGATTCAGGTTTCATTGAATGGGAATTGCCGATCAACCCCATCACGATTTTCGATGCCCGATTTGTCGATCACCGCAGCGTAGGTTACTGCCTCGGAGTCGGCATCAGCAATCATATCCAAGAACTGTGGAAGCTCGACACCTTTCGATTACGATTTACCCCGGGCTATGTGGGGTACCCGATCGTCCTCAGTTGGCCGGCGGGATTGGTTACGCTTTTCGAATACCTCCGTATCGGAGTGCCGGGAGCATTTCCGGATCCTGTGGATATGCTGACCGACACTACGCTGGAGGTTTCTAATCCAGGGATTTCCATCCTCGACATCGTCGGAAAGGCCAGGCTGAGGGACAGCTGGGGCACAGTATCGCCGGGCCTGGTGTACACCGTGACACCGGGCGGCTTCAAGGAACCTCCCGGACCGGGTGAAGGCGCCGGCGTCGTTGTCGATCCGTTCGGATTCACGGTGACGGGGACCCCGGGAGCCGATGTGACGATCCACCTCACACTTCCGGACGACTTCGCCCCCGAGGATTCCACTGCCGTATTGTCGCTCAGTTCCTGGACATACGGTTGGCGGCACGACAACTCGGGTCTCCCTTGGCAGGATGCCGGGCCCCTGGTCGGCGATAGCGTGAGGGTGACGATCGGCGGCGCCGGAGTGGCGGAGTTGTATCTCGGCGCGATGGTGACAGTACCCCTGGATGCGCTGCCGCGTACATTCACCGCACAGGTTGTCGCCTCCTACGCCGGATCGCAAAGTGCCGCCCCGCCCGCCGCATTCGATACGGTCGTGACTCGAACGCTCGAATCATTTGAAATCATCAACTCGGTGGAATCCGACGAACTCATCCGTGAATTCAGGCTCCATCCCAACTTTCCAAATCCCTTCAATCCATCGACGACGATAGCTTACGAAATTCCGGTCACGGCAGACGTGAGGCTCTCCGTGTTCAACGTCGTCGGGCAGGAGGTGGCTGTGCTTGTCAACGATATGCAGGTTTCCGGGCATCACTCCGTCAGCTTCGACGCCGGCACCCTTCCCTCGGGAGTGTACAGTCACCTCATCACTGCGGGGATGTTTACCAGGATGGGGAGGATGATACTCTTGAGGTAATCGCCCGGGACCCCAGCCTGCTTATAATCGCAACAATTTTGAATATTAGGTCGAAATATCGCCGAATAATCCCTTTTTGGAAAGGGATATTTTTTCTTCGGTGGGCTTTCTTTTTACCTCCTTTCTTCCTATCATCCCGCATCGGTAACTAGCCCCATTCGTTCAACCCGGTCAGGAGTGCGTTATGACTCAGAAGACAGGACGTGAACACCAACCCCGCAGGATCGATCCTACCGCTGGCGTCAAGCAGTGCCATTCCCCCGCAGGATTCAACCTCCAACACTCGAAAAATAAAACCTCTCTCAAGGCATTGAGCCGCAGCCACAGGCATTTGACATACAACAGGAGAATCAGCGGCTAGAGCAATCCATCCACAGCTCGGGACTCAAACCTTCTCACCGGCCCTGCCCATCGGGCGGCGCCGTGTTCCTCACCAATCAGCGCAGAGGCTATCATGAAAACCTTTCTACCAATCATTGTGGTCTACATCCTGCTCGCCCTCGGGACAGGGTTCGGGATCTCGAATGCGGAGGCCTGGCCGGTCCCCATGCTCGCCGACACCTGCGTCGCCCTGGACGCCGGGGGCACCGCCGATTTGCCGGCGCCCTGCCCGTATATCGCGCCGCTGGGAACCATGCAGATCATCAACGGACTTCCACCCTTCTCGACCATCGACTGCGAGCCTCTCTTCTCCAATTTCACCAATATTGGCCGCACTCCCGGCGGATCGCTCGGCGGCGAAAGGGAAACATTAAATGCGACGTTGAACCTCTCGATGAACGGTACGAACGCCATGGCCGGATTTTCCCGGCTGATCCAGGTGCCGATGTCGATATGCGTCATCGATGTGGCACCGCGCGATACCGGGGCATCGGTCCAGAGTTTCGACACCGACATGTTCCGGCTGTTTGGGCAAATAGCCATCGGGGACCCGGATTTCGATTTACTGAGAATTGTGGCCGGGACCGATTTCGCACTGCCGAGCCCGGGGCATATCACCCTAAGCCGGCGAACGAACGACACCTGGAATGTAGACAGCTTCTTCGACATCACGTACCGTATCGATTTCGTCGGGGCACCCGGCGGTTCGCTGGCGGGAATGTCGGGTTCTACGACCGCGACGATCCGATGGCAGCAGGGGGTCAGCGTCCCACCTGTGGCCGACACCTGCACGGTCCCGGATACGGGCGGAACCGCCGACCTTCCGGCGCCCTGCCCGTATATCGCACCCATCGGACCGATGTACATCATCGACGGCCTCACAGTGCCTTCCACGATCGTCTGTGAACCGACATTCGACAGCTTCAGCGGGATCGTCCGGGCCCCCGGCGGATCGCTCGGTGGCGAGACTGAATCGTTCAACGGCGCAATGCACCTCGTGATGACCGGGACGGGTCCCTTGACGGGGTTTACCCGGTCGATCTCGCTGGATTCGATTCTCTCCGTTGTCCACGCCGGGCCACGCGACACGGGAGCCGCGCAACAGAGTATTGATCTCGATTTCTACCAGTTGTTTGGGCAGCTTGGCATCGGGGACCCCGATTTCGACCTTCTACGGATCACGGCCGGCACGAATTTCGGATTACCGAGCCCGGGACATACCACGCTGACCCGGCGAACGAACGACACCTGGAACGTCGACAGCTTCTTCGATATCACCTACAGGATCGATTTCGTCGGGGCGCCCGGCGGTTCACTGGCGGGAATGTCGGGTTCCACTACCGGGACGATCCGGTGGCAACAGGGCGTTCCGATGGCATTGTCCGATGACGCGATCAATATGATGTTCGCCAACCTCATGCCGAAAGGCACGATGGATGTGATCGACCGGCTCGTCGACGATCCATTCCAGCATTACCTTGCGCTGGCCGGGGACGACCTCGTTCCGACATTCGTCGTCCGGAACACGACCGAGTCGAATGCCTCGACGATGGTCCGCCTCCTCATCGCCGGGACTCTCGACGGCGGCGGTGCCGACACGGCGTACAACGACAGCATCAGCGTCAATCTTCAGGGCCTCGAGCAACTGACGATGCGGATGCCGTCGTTCCAGTTCAACCCTGCCTCGAACGAGGGCGATTACTTCGCGAACTGGAGCAAGGGGGAGGGAACGCCGATCGAGCCGGTTCCCCTGCGGAAAGGGAAGTGCGGATTCAAGTTCCTTAAAGTGACCGCACAGGCCGACGGCAGTTACAAGGTCGCGAAGGTCATCGTCAACCGGAAAGACCACGATTGCCCATACACCATCGAATTTTTCTGGGATGAGAACGGCCCGAACTCCGGGATCAAGCCGGGTAATTCTCTCGGAGGAGGGAACGGAACCGTCGGCGCGGCCGGTGAGACGACGGTCGAAGTCGACTGGAACCCCGGCCCTGGAAAATATTGCGTCTTCGCGAAGACGACTATTCAGGGAAAGACCTTCATCGAATCGCTCAACAACATCAAGGTAAAGAAACCGCCGGACCCCCCTCCGGGTCCTCCGCCGCCTCCGCCTCCACCCCCGCCACCGCCTCCGCTGCCGCCGTGGATCGGACATTGGTGGATCATCCCGGTCCCGATCCTCGCCGACTCGCTCTGCGTCGATACGATGCGGATTGTCGTGGTCTCCGATGAATCTGGCTGGCCGGGGGTCATTTCGACCGATACGGTCATCTATCCCTGCCCGGGGTTCCCCGCGGACACCATCTGGCTGTTCGTCTATGTCCCCGATTCGGCCGGGTCGTCCGACACCTCGAAGCATTCCATCGTCCTGATCGACAAGTTCAACCG
>JANNFI010000016.1:0-8233 GCA_031379665.1 Ignavibacteria bacterium | reverse complement strand
CACAAACCTCCTGGCCTACCTCTCGAAGGGGCGCCTGGTGAGGGCCGCGTACCTGTCGATGACGCGCGGCGAGGGCGGCCAGAACCTCATCGGCCGCGAACAGGGGGCCGACCTCGGCGTGATCCGCACGGAGGAACTCCTTGCATCGCGCGCGATCGACGGGGCCGAACAGTTCTTCACGCGGGCGATCGACTTCGGGTACTCCAAGAGCCCCGATGAGGCGATCAGGTTCTGGGGCGACGATGAGACCGTTTCCGACATCGTGCGGGTGATGCGGACATTCCGGCCCGACGTGGTCATCACCCGGTTCTCCCCGACGGGCGGTGGTCACGGGCACCACACCGCGTCGGCGATACTCGCGCGCAAGGCGTTCGACCTTGCCGGTGACCCGGCGTACCAGCCCGTTTCCGCGGGGGGCCTCACCCCCTGGAAACCGACACGAATGCTTTTCAACGGGAGCTCCTTCATGCTCCCGGAACTGGACACGAGCGCCGCGATGAAGCTGAACACCGGCGGATACAATTCGCTCCTCGGGGAATCGTATAACGAGATCTCCGGCAGGGGGAGGAGCATGCACAAGAGCCAGGGGTTCGGAGCCGCCCAGAACCGCGGGGACGTGATCAACTATTTCTTCCACGTCGCCGGCGACTCCGCCTCGTCGGATATCCTGGAGGGCGTTGACATGAGCTGGGCGAGGGTGCCCGGCGCGGGAGCCACCTCGAAGACCCTCGCGGAAGCGGAGAAGGAGTTCGACCCGGAGAATCCCGCGGCGATCCTTCCGCTCCTCCTGAAGGCCTGGTCTGAACTCGCCGTGGTCGACGACAGCGGCTGGGCCGCCGTCAAGAAACGGGACCTCCGGACCCTCATACTCGCCGCCGCCGGCCTCAGGGCCGAGGCGCTCGCATCGGTTGAATCCGCCGCCCCGGGCGATTCCGTGCGCATCCGGACCACCGTGATCAACCGTTCCGCGTTTCCCTTCGTACTCAAGGGAATCCGGGTCGCGTTCGCGCACGGAGATTCGGCGATCGGCGCGCCGCTCGTCAACAACAGGGTCACGACCACCGATATCTCCGTCGTGGTCCCACCGGGAGAACCGGCGACGGCCCCGTACTGGCTCGAACGACCGCCCGATGGGTACCGGTACGACATCGCCGACCCGGCGTTGATCGGCACGGCGCGCAGCCCCTCCCCCTATAAGGTCACGTTCGCGCTCGCTGCATCCGGCGTCGAAATCGCGGTCGACGTGCCCGTGCAGTTCAAGAGCGTCGACCCCGTCGAGGGTGAAGTCTACCGGCCCTTCGTCGTCGGTCCGCCGGTGTCGATCGTCCCCGAGGAAAGGGTCCTGCTCTTCCCGTCGGCCAACGGGAAGACGCTGAATGTCCGGATCACCGGCGGCCGAACTGCGAGCGTCGGCACGCTGAAGGTTCAGGCGCCCCCCGGATGGTCGGTGACCCCCGCGGAACTCCCCTTCCGCCTGCGAGGTGGAGCGTCGGAAGAGAGGGTGTCGTTCACCGTCACGCCCTCGCCGGGCGCGGTCGCCGGCGAATACACGGTCGTGGCCAACATCGACGATCGCATCGTACGCACGGGCACTTCGGTGATCCGCTATCCGCACATCCCGGCGCAGACCCTGTTTCACGCGGCCTCGGGAAAGCTCGTTCCCGCGGACGTCCGCAGGAAGAAGTTTTCCGTCGGGTACATCGAAGGCTCCGGCGACGGGGTGCCGGAGGCGCTCCGGCAGATCGGCTACGACGTCGTCCTCCTGAGTGACGCCGACCTGCTCTCGGCCGACCTGGCCCATTTTCAGTCGATTGTTACGGGAGTACGCGCGTATAATACGAGGCCGATTCTCGCGCTGGCGAAGGGCAGATTGATGGACTACGTCTCCCGCGGAGGAACCTACGTGGTGCAGTACGCCACCAGCGGACGGATGGAAGGCGGCGAACCCGGACCGTATCCCTTCAGGATTTCGCGCGAGCGCGTCTCGGACGAGACCGCGCCCGTGACGATACTCGCTCCCGACCACCCGGCGGTGACCTACCCCAACGCCATCGGCCCCGACGATTTTTCGGGATGGGTGCAGGAACGGGGCCTCTACTTCGCCGACACGCTCGACACCTCGTACGTAGCTGTCCTGGCCTCGAACGATCCCGGCGAACCGGCCAGGAATGGCGGCCTGATCGTCGCCCGGCACGGTGAAGGGTATTTCTGCTACACCGGACTGTCGTTTTTCCGACAGCTCCCCGCCGGCGTCGCGGGGGCGTACCGATTGTTCGCGAATCTGGTCGAGCTCGGGAGCCGCGAGAAAGCCGAGGGGAAGAGATGACCACCGGCCACGGAGTTCCGAAACGCGCTCCTGCCGATGACGAGGGCCCTCCCTTCTTCGGAAGCTGGAAGCGGATCTACGCCGCGGTGCTCGCCTGGCTCGCGGCCCTGATATTCTTTTTTTATCTTTTCCCGGGATTCTTCCGGTGACCTCTCTCGACTGGGCGGTCCTGGCATTTACGCTGGGCGCCATCGTCGCCTACGGGATGTACCGCGGACGGAAGAACCGCGACATCGGAGGTTTCCTGCTCGCCGACCGGTCGATGCCCTGGTACACCGTCGCACTGTCGATCATGGCCACGCAGGCGAGCGCGATCACGTTCACCTCCGCGCCGGGCATCGGCTATGCCGACGGGCTGCGGTTCGTGCAGTACTACTTCGGCCTGCCGCTCGCGATGGTGATCCTCTCGGTCACCGCGGTCCCCGCGTTCCGGAAGGCCGGCGTCTACACCGCGTACGAATTCCTCGAGAACCGCTTCGACCTCAGGATGAGGATTCTGACGAGCGTCATATTCCTGGTCGGCCGGGGCCTGGGGGTCGGGTTCACCATCTACGCGCCGTCCCTCGTGCTCTCGATCATCCTGGGCTGGGACATCAGGGTCACGTCGACGCTGATCGGAAGTGTGATCATCCTCTACGCGGCGTCGGGCGGGGTGAAGGCGATCCAGTGGACGCACTTCCAACAGATGATCGTCATCCTCGCGGGGATGGCCGTCGCATTCGTGATCGCCGTCTCCCTCCTCCCACCCGAGGTTTCCTTCGGCGATTCACTGCGGGTGGCCGGGGTGATGGGGCGGCTGAAGGTCCTCGATTTTTCGTTCAACCCGAACGACCGCTACACATTCTGGTCGGGCATCATCGGCGGCACGTTCATCGCTCTGGCATATTTCGGCACCGACCAGTCGCAGGTGCAGCGCTACCTTACCGGCGAGTCGATTGCGCAGAGCCGGCTGGCCCTCCTGTTCAACGCCGTCATCAAGGTGCCGATGCAGTTCCTGATCCTCCTGCTCGGCGTCGCGGTCTTTTCATTTTACCAGTTCGTCCAGCCACCTCTCTATTTCAACCCGACTGAGACCGGACGGATACGGTCGGGAGAATTCGCCGCGGAGTACGGGCGGCTGGAGTCGTGGCACAGCACCACGTTCGAGGCGAAGAAGACCGCCATTTCCGGCTACCTCGACGCCCGCACCGACCAGGGGGCCGAACGGTGGAAACAGCGCCTCACCGAGGCCGGGCAACGTGCGGACGGCATCCGCGCCGATATGAAGGACCTCGCGAAGCGGGCAGACCCCGACTCCGACGGGAACGACACGAACTTCATCTTCCTCACCTTCGTGATCACCTACCTTCCGGCGGGGTTCATCGGGCTCCTGTTCGCCTGCATCCTCGCGGCGACGATGTCCTCCACCTCCGGCGAGTTGAGCGCTCTGGCGACCTGCAGCGTGGTGGACGTCTACAAGCGGCTGGTCCGCCCCGGCGAGGGCGAGCGACACTACCTGAATGTCTCGCGGATCGGGATGGTCTTCTGGGGGATCTACGCGATCGCGTTTGCGCAGTTCGCCGGCGGGCTCGGTGCTCTCATCGAGGCGGTGAACATCGTGGGTTCGCTCTTTTACGGCACGATGCTCGGGATTTTCCTGATCGCGTTCTACATCAGGCGGGTGGGGGGGTGGGCGGCGTTCTGGGCGGCCCTGATCGGCGAGGCGTCGGTCCTGTCGTGCGCGGCCTTCACCGACGTTTCGTGGCTCTGGTATAACGTGATCGGATGCGGCGTGGTGGTCCTGGCCGCTCTCGCCCTGCAACAACTCAGCGATCCCCGGTAGTCCGATATGGAGCAGAGGATCATCCGAAATTGCGTGATGAAGAGGGTTGATTCCTCCTGTGATTGGACGGCAGTATGACCCGGCTTCTGGTCACCCTTGCCGCGTTCGTCGCGGTCTATTGGACCATCCTCTTCCTCGTGCAACGCTTCATTGTTTTTCCGGCCCCGCGAGTCGAAAGCGCCCCTCCTCGCCCGGAGGAAGCCCGCGTGCTATGGTTCGAGTCACCGGCCGGAAGAACGGAAGGATGGTTCCTCCCTCCGGGTGTCGGATCGTCGTACCCGGCTCCGCTCCTCATCTTCGCGCACGGGAACGGCGAACTGATCAACCACTGGCCGGGCTCCTTCGCCATTCCCCGAGAGTGGGGGATGGCGGTCCTTCTCGTCGAGTATCCGGGCTACGGAAACTCCGGCGGCTCACCATCGGCCCGGACGATCCGGCAGGTTTTCGAGGCCGCATTCGATTGGGCCGCATCCCAGCCGCACATCGACTCCAGCCGGATCGTCGCCTACGGCCGCTCGCTGGGGGGCGGGGCGATCTGCGCCCTCTCGACGAGCCGCGCGCCCGCGGCGCTGATCCTCGAATCCACATTCACAGATAACTCGCGTTTTGCCTGGAGATACGGAGCCCCGCCGTTTCTGGTCAGGGATCGCTTCGACAATCTGGCGGCCGTGACCGCCTTCAACGGTCCGCGTTTGATTCTTCACGGCGAACGGGATGATCTCATTCCCACGGACCACGGCCGGCAGCTGGCACAGGCGGCAGGTGTCGAATTGCAGCTGATGCCCTGTGCGCACAACGATTGCCCCCGCCCCTGGAGCGTGATTCACGAGTTCCTCGTCCATCATCGGATTCTACCCGCAGGGTAAATAAAAAACCCGGCGCGGGTGCGCCGGGCTTCCGAATGGGCCGCCGGGGAGGGTCGCCTGTCTACGCAGCGTCCGGCGGCTTTCTCCGAGTTTCCTTAGTCTTCGAGAACCAATCCCTCCACGTTTTCGAGCGACGTCACACCATCCTTCACCAGCCTGATCGCCATCTGCTTCAGGGTCGTCATCCCGTTCGCGAGTGCGTTCTGACGCATCGCTTCCTCGTCGACGAAGTCGGCCGATTTGAGGATGATCCTTCGCAATTCCTTGTTGATGATCAGCGTTTCGTAGATGCCGATACGGCCGCGGAACCCCCGGATGCAGTGGACGCAACCGACCGGCTTGTAGAACTTCGTCTCCTGGATCTCCTGTTCGGTGAATCCGCAATCGACGAGGAGGTCCGAGTCGATGGCCTCGTCCACCACCTTGCAGCGCTCGCAGAGCTTCCTGATGAGGCGCTGCGCCACCACGATGTTGATCGTATAGGCGAGGAGGAACGGCTCGATGCCCATATTGTAAAGACGGGTGATCGCGCCGATGGAGTCGTTCGTGTGGAGCGTCGAGAAGATCAGGTGGCCCGTGTTCGCCAGCTTGACTGCGAGGTCGGCCGTGACCTTGTCGCGCATTTCACCGACCATCACGATGTCGGGATCGTGGCGCAGAAGACCGCGCAACGCCCCTTCGAAGTCCAGTTTGTGGTTCAGCTTCACCTGCCGGCACCCCTCGATGAGGTACTCGACCGGGTCCTCGATCGTGATGATGTTGAGCCCCGGGTCCATGATCGTCTGGATCGCGGCGAGCTGCGACGTCGATTTTCCGCTTCCCGTCGGCCCTGTGAATACCACCATCCCCTGCGGCCTGCGGATCGCCTTGAGGAACAGGTCGAGGGAGTCCTGCGGCATCCCGAGCGCGCCCATGCCGTTGGCGGCGTCGGCTCCGCGGAGGATACGGATGACGATCGATTCGAGCTTGCTCCTGAGGTCGGTGCCGTAGATGGGCATCGTGGAGAAACGGAACCGGATCATCTTGTTGTCGATCATCCGCTGGGCGAACCCGTCCTGCGAGAGGAACTTCTCGAACCGATCGAGGTTCTTCGCCCGGTCCTTGATCACGGTCAGCACAGCTTCCGCGCGCACGTCGCTGATGACGCTCCAGAGCGAGAGCCGGCCGTCGATCCTGAAATGGAACTCCACGCGGTGGGTCCCACGCGGGATCACGTGGATGTCGCTCGCGCCGGTCCTGGTCCCGTCCACGAAGAGGTTCTCGATGAGCTCGTTGAGTTTGCTCCGCCCGATCTCGTCGTCGAGCGATTTTTCCATCTCCTTTTCGTTCTCGTCGTCGGAGATGTCGTTCTCCCCCTCCATGCCGAGGTGCTTCGCCCCCTGGTCGAAGGCGAGCTGGCGCCAGAGCTCCGTGAAGTCGCCCAACGCGACGTACTTGATTTCATACTTCTGGAAGCCGAAGGCCCTCGCCACCGTGTGCACCTCCGGGTGCGTCGTATCGGGCGTGATCAGGACCAGCTTCTCGGCGGTGCCGGCGTTGACGATCTCGTACGGGACGATTTTCATCTTCACCGCGATTTCGTAGTTCCGCGGGGGCAGACTCAGGAGGAGGTTTCCGATAAGTTTCAGGCGCTCCTTGTCTTCGAAGATGACGGTCGGGTTGACCTCCTCGAAGGAGTAGTGTCGCGCCACGAGCTTGTAGAGCGCTTCGCGATCCACACCCAGGTCGTCGATGGCAATATCGATGAGGCGCCGCTTGTCCTGTTTCGAGCGCTGGATCTCGAAGGCCTTATCGACCGTCTCCTTCGTCGCGACCCCTTCACGGACGATGACGTCCTGGAGCCTCTGGCTCGGAAGTTTTTTACCCTCGGGAACCGCTGTGATCACTCCGGACGGGACCATCGTGACGGGGCCCGTGGAACGGGGCGTCGCGGGCTTGATGAAATTTTCATCCTCGAAGAGAATTTCGGGAGCGCGCGGGATCCCGCCGCCGGTTGGTTTCCCACCCATCCCCACCGCGTTTGAAATGTTCGAGAGGAAGTTCTTCCTCTTATCACCGCTGTTTCCTGTAGACATATCACCCTCTCACTGTTAATACGTGATGTACGACCCTTCCAAGGTTCGCGGGTAATGTACAGCGGAAATGCCGGATGATAGCGTGATTGACCGCACGGTGTGACCGGGAACAATCGAAAACGGGGGGATTTCAGCGGTACCCGGAAGACGAGGGCCTCCCGGGGGGATTACTACGAGGGAAGCCCTACTTCGCGGCCCGGGCCTCCCGGAGCGATTCGGTGGAGGTGTCGAGCAATTTCCTGGCCTCGTAGGCCTCAAGGTCGCGGATCGTATGGTGTATCCTGGTCATCGCACCCTCGATCCTGTCGAGCCAGCGCATGATCTCCGCGTCGTTGTTGAATTTCCTCCGGATTTCCTGGGTGGTTGTCGAGATGATCGCCAGGGGGTTGTTGACGTTGTCCTGGAGCAGCATCATAATGTCCTTCAGGAGGCCGCTATGGATTTCCTGGCGGTCCAGCAGGCGTTCCACGCCCCGCCGGCCCTCCTCTTCCTGCTTGGCCATCTTCTTGGCGGTTTGCAACTGGATCAGCGCGGCCGAGGCGATCCAGAGGAAGATCAGCGAGTCATACTGGACGAGGTACTCCCAGAAGCTCCTTTTCCCCCCGGCGTGACCCAGGAGATCCACCGTGGTCGCAAGATAATAGAGATAGATGATGACCCCGGCGACGACGACCGGATATTTAACGACCAGGTTCTTGACGGGGTTATAGATGCGTTGCCACATTTGTTATTCCTTCAGGTTCATTGGTTGTCGAATTTCGAGGCCAGGAACGCCAGGATCCTCGTCCAGGCGTCCTTTGCGTCCGCTTCCCGGTACCCGCCGGCGTTGCCCGGGTTCATGAAGGCGTGTCCCGCCTCCGGGTAGATCGTCACGTTCACGTCCTTCTTCATCCCTTTCGCGGTCCCTTCGAATTCAAGGACGCTCGCCTCGGGGATCCCCTTGTCGACCGCGCCGAAGATGCCCAGGACCGACGCCCCGATGCCCGCAATGGCCGAGGAATCGGTGACCAGCCTGCCGTAACAGATCACCGCCGCCGACAGCTCCGGGATCTTCACCGCCGCCTCGAGGGAATATCCGCCCCCCATGCACCAGCCGACCGACCCGATCTTCTTCCGGTTCACGTCTTTCCTGCCGGTGAGGTAG
>JANNFI010000010.1:0-2597 GCA_031379665.1 Ignavibacteria bacterium | reverse complement strand
CGACCATGTACGTCATGTAGACTTTCCCAAATTGACTAATTGCCAGAGAGGGATACCGAGTTTTCCCCGATGTGATACCCAGAGTTGTAAAGGTTGCCCCTCCATCAGTTGAGCGAGCCAGATTAATCTGGCGGGTAGGATTGTAGAAGCTCTCTAGCACATCCCATGCAACGTAAATGATTCCATCCCTCGTAATGGCAATAGTTGGAGCGGACCAGGGACCACTCCCAATGACCACCGGTACACCGAACGTTTGTGCTGACACATGCTGTTGTGTAAGCAGGGTGAAGAGGAGGGAAAGGAGCAATTCGAATACAGGATTTCTTCGTATCATAAATATTTTCTTCCGCTGTTTGACCTGCCCCCAGTTTATGTGCTAACCTGAATGTTAGTATTTTCCTGATTCAAAGCAAGTTGGAAACTTTGAGCAGGAAGTATTGCTTCTCGACGAGTCGAGTCATCGACCGGTGCTGGCGGAAGATAACGTAATTGTACGTCGTCAAAGTGTTTTGGACAGATCGGGACTTAAATTAGGAGATAGAACCGGTCAATGTCAAGAGCTTTGTGTTTGATGATATCAGTTGATTTGGTGTAAGATTCTGCATCCTTCGCAACTTCATCGTCTGTCTCTTCAGCAGTTCCCTCCGCGATAAGATTTCGTGATGCCGTCCGGCATACACATCTGCCGGCGTGACATTGTTCAGGGATTCATGATATCTCTCGTTGTTGTAATGCTCAATGAACCGCCCGATCTCCTCTCCTAACTGTTCCGGGAAGTAGTATTGCTGCAGCTTCACGACGTTCTTCAGTGACCGGTGGTACCGCTCGATCTTCCCCTGCCCTCTCTGCCTACAAGGGTGAGACACATTTCCGTTCTGTAATTAAGCTCACTTGTTGAGGGCGAGAAGGAGTATTTTTCGTATGTTTCAGAATCACCAGCTAGGCGCACTGCCCATGGAAGCCATCAAACGCGAGGTGAACCCTCCCATCAACTCCGGCGATCCGGAAGTACTCGCCCGGACGAAGCGACGCCTTCATACCGTCGCCTATAAGCTCAAAGTCATCGAGACGGTAGCCGCGCTCCGCTCCCAGGGGAACGGCGCCGTCGGGGCCTATCTGCGCAGTGAAGGGCTCTACTACTCGGCGGTCCGTACCTGGGAGAGACTTCACACTCAGGGCAAGCTGACCACCTCGAACCGGCGTGGAACCAAGCCGGAGAGCCGCGATGAGCTTCAGGCCGAGATCAAACGTCTGCGCCGGCAGAACGAGCAACTCGAGAAGCGGCTCCAGAAGACCGAGTTGATCGTTGATCTCCAAAAAAAACTTTCGCAGGTTCTCCAGCACGAGACCGACGAAGTGTCCGGGAGGAGCGACGAGCCATGATCGCCAGCCACCGAGAGACGCTGGGAACGGGTGCGTTGTGCAAGGCCTTTGGCGAGCCGCGAGCGTCGTTTTACCGATCCCGGAGGGAGACGCCTCCCTCCACCACGAAGCGGCAATCGCCTCGGGCGTTGAGTGAGCAGGAGCAGCATCAGGTCTTGGACATATTGAACTCGGATCGCTTCCGTGATACAGCCCCTGGAGAAGCCCATGCAACCCTGCTCGATGAAGGCGTCTATATGTGCTCAGAACGGACGATGTACAGGATATTAGGTCTTCAGGGACAGACCACCGAGCGACGTCAGGCGAGGGCTCATCATTACCCAAGGCCGGAACTCCTGGCCACCCAGCCCAACGAACTCTGGTCATGGGACATTACCAAACTGCTGGGGCCGGCAGCGTGGACCTATTACTACCTGTACAAGATCCTGGACGTGTTCAGCCGATACACGGTGGGCTGGATGGTGGCCCACAGGGAGCTGGCTTCGTTGGCCGAGGACCTGATTGCCGAGGCCTGCCTGAAGCAGAATATCCAGAAGGGCCAACTGAGCATTCATGCCGATCGGGGCAGCTCGATGACCTCGCACTCGGTCGGTCAGTTGCTCACCGATCTGGGGATCACCAAGACGCATTCACGGCCCCACGTGTCGAACGATAATCCGTACTCTGAGGCAGGGTTCAAGACGCTGAAGTACCGGCCGGACTTCCCGGACCGGTTTGGGTCGATCGAGGATGCCAGGGCATTCTGCCGGTCGTTCTTCGGCTGGTACAACAATGAGCATCGCCATAGCGGCATTGCCATGTTGACCCCGGTGAGCGTGCATCATGGCGTCTCCGGCCCGATCCTGCAATCACGTGCGGTGACCCTGGTCGGAGCATACCTGCAACATCCGGAGCGCTTCGTGAAGGGTGTCCCGAAAGTGAAATCCGTTCCGCAGGAAGTATGGATCAACAAACCGATCAATGAGTACCTCACAGAAAGTGTGAGTTAACTAACCATGAAAAGTGTCTCATTTTTATTGACAGGTTCCGTGCGTCATCGGGTGATACGGCGCTCCCCGGGTATGAGCCATGCCTCGCTCCTCCAGGTACTTCCGGAGCTCACCCGACAGATAACATGGCCCGTTGTCCGATAAGAGCCGCGGACGGTGCCGCACGGCCACATTCTCCACACCGGTTTTTTCTATTGCCAGGGCCAACAGCTCCTTTACATCGCC
>JANNFI010000137.1:0-14479 GCA_031379665.1 Ignavibacteria bacterium | reverse complement strand
CGTGGGGACGTCATCGTATCGCGAGGCGATCTGTTCGAACATCTCAAGGTCCTTCATCCGCTTTTGGTAGTCGTCGTACCTTTTTTTCAGGATCGGCCTGTAGTAGGTGAGCATCCGCCCGGTGAACTCGGCCGGGTTCGTCCGGTATGGGACGAGCGACTTGAGCAGCTCGATCAATTCCTTCGCGCCGTCGGGATACGCCTGGTAATCGGGCCAGAACCCCTTCGTTCCTCCCTCGGCCGCACGGCGCCGGAGGATGTCGTCGATGATCTTTTCGGCCTTCCGCGGGCCCACTCCATCGATGAGCAGGAGGATCCGGTTCCACGACACCACGTCCCGGGGGTTCTCCAGCACACGGAGGTAGGCGATCATATCCTTGACGTGCGCGGTCTCGATGAACTTGAAGCCCCCGAATTTATGGAACGGGATGTCGGCCCTCGCGAGCTCGATCTCGAGGTCGAAGGAGTGGAACGACGACCGGAAGAGGACGGCGATCTCCTCCAGCGGCACCGCCTCCTCGCGCAGCTCGAGGATCTTCTGGACGACGAACTTCGACTGCATCTGCTCCGTCTGCGCCACGATCAGCTGGGGGAGCGATCCCTCGCGCCGGTTCGTGTACAACTGTTTGTCGTAGCGTTCCCTCATCGGATCAGCGCCCCGATCTGGGAAAGATGTCGATGTCGGCGATCAGGAGCGTCCCGAGCGTGCAGATCGCCGTGCCGCCTCGTGATACGGTGATCTCACCCGGGGTATACCAGAGTGTCCCCAGCCCCTCGCCATCTGAAACGACCTCCTCCCAGCGTCCCCCTCCGGGCGGGGCAGGGAGGTTTCCCAGGACGATGAGAGGATCCGTTCCCCGCTCCGATTCCATCGTCGAAATCGTAGTGGCGCAGATCCGCGCGTCAGCGGCCGAGAGCGGATCGGGGAGGCGGGTGCTGACGACCACCAGGGGCCGCGTGCCGGCGTCGACGATCGCGCGGAGCGCCGCTTCGAAGCCGCTCCCGGATATGCCATCGTATGCGTGCGCGTCGCTCGAGAGGATCGGGTAGGTGCAAAAGAGCGCGTTCCCGGATTGCCGTCCCGAAACGTTGATCGTCTCGCCGAAGGCCTGCCGCATCCCCGTCGCCTCGGCCAGCTCGTCCACGAGGTCGGTCCTGGTCCGGACCGTCGGATAGCGCGTGATCCCCTGGACGGCCAGCAGGTCGATCTTCCTCCCGGCGATCAGGCGGGCCAATTCGTCGACAAGGGTCTTCTCGATCCTTCCGCTGAAGCCTGATACGTCGAGGCTCGCGATCCGGAGCTTCATCGCGGGTGTCGGAACGGGAGCTGGAGCGGGGTCCGCCGGCGTCTCGGCGGGAGGAGGCGTCGCAACCTGTCGGGACGCACCGCATCCGGTGAGGGCCCAGGCCAGGGGGATGACAAGGCAGACCGCGAACGCGGCCAGGAATTTCGCGGAGGCCCCAGGACGATGAGTGGTCATTGCGCCGCTCCCGCCGGCCCGCGGCCCATCAGGGCGTTGGCGACATTCAGGATCGCCTGCGTGCTCCGGTAATTTTCCTCGAGTTTGACGACGCGGCAATCCGGAAAGGTGTCGGGGAATTCGAGGATGTTCCTGACCGTCGCGCCCCGGAATGAATAGATCGACTGGGCGTCGTCGCCTACCACCATCACGTTCCGGTGGGACGACGCCAGGTGGGCGACGATTTCCGCCTGAAGCCGGTTGGTGTCCTGGTATTCGTCCACCATGATGTACCGGTATTGCCGGGAGAGCGCCTCCCTGACGTCGGGGTGATCGGCGAGCAGCTTCGCCAGGTTGACCAGGAGGTCGTCGTAGTCCATCAGGTTGCTGGCCCGCTTGTATTCGCCATAGAGGGCGATGATATTCGAGATGTCGCCGGCGAGTTCCGCGTAGTGCGGGTAGTCCGCCTCCAGGATCGCGGTGAGGGGGGTCATCGTGTTGACCGACCGGCTGTAGAGGTCGTGGAGGGTCTCCTTCCTCGGAAACCGCCTCTTCGCCGTGTCGTGTTTCAGCCTGGTCCTGATGAGGTTCAGGACGTCCTGCGAATCTCCCTGGTCGAGGATGGTGAAATTGTTGTCGTAACCGAGGAGCGCCGCGTATTTTCTGAGCGAGAGATTGGCGAACGAGTGGAAAGTGCCGCCGCCGATCTTCTCGCAGCGGTCGTCCAGGAGGATGGCCGCCCGGCGAAGCATTTCCTGCGCGGCCTTCCTCGTGAAGGTCAATAGAAGAATGTGCTCAGGCTTCACCCCCAGCTCAACGAGGTACGCCACCCTGTAGACGATCGTCCGGGTCTTTCCGGTCCCCGCGCCGGCGATGATGAGGTGCGGTCCGTTCACCGAGCTGGCGGCCTCGAACTGGCCGTCGTTCAGCTCACCCTTGTAGTCGATCCGGAACTTCCCCGGCTGGATGACCCGGAGTCCGGTCTCGGCCCGCTTGAGTGTATATTTTTTCACGGTCACGCCGGATGTCACTCCGCCCACCCGAGGGCCTTCACTTTCACCAGGTCGTCCAGATACCGATACACCACGGCGACGTCCACCGGGGACTCGAACGCGGTAATGGCGTTTCGGATTTCCGCGACACTACGACGGCCGTCGATGAAATTCACCAGCTCGAAGCGCTGGTCTCCGGAAATGGTGAATGCGGGGGTGGAGTACCAGGCGGCATCGGCCTCGGGAAGCGCGCTCTCGGGCAGGCCGAAATCGAGCGGGCCGCGCGTGGTCCGGACCGGGACGCGGTTCTCGTTCGGGGTGCGCGGCGGCTGGCCGGCCCTGGCCGGGTCCGAACTCCCTGGGTAGAGGAGGCTCGGCCTCACCGATGATGACCGGAAGCCCGCCTCGAGCTGGCCGAGGATTTTTTCAACTGTCTGGCGGACAACGGGCGAGTCGTTGAAGCTCAGGACGGAGCCGACCGACTGCCGGGCATCCCAGTAACCGAAGTCGATCAGGTTCTGCGCGGCGTCGAGGTCGACCGACGCTGACGGCGACGCGGGCCGGATCGCGTGGGCCCGGCGCACCTGCTGGCCGAACCTGCCGAGCGCGTTCGCGTTCGAGAGCCGCGCGAGGTCGTGGGCCTGCGCGTCGTCGAGGTTGGCCAGGTACCACATCGTCCCCGTGGCAATGATTTCGCACCGTTCGAGCTCCACCGGGTCGACCTTGTCGGGTGTATCCTCCGACGTGTGGTGCGTATAGTCGGTGTGCGAGAACATCACGCCGGGGACCTTACGGTCGATGAACATCATATGATCGCTTCCGCCCGAGAAGGGGGTGACGCGGTAGTTGAACTCAGAGAGCGACCCGCGCGGGGTCCTGACGTCGAGCCGGTCCACCGCCTGCGCCAGGTTCTCCACCACGTCGTTCACGCAGGAAGGGAGCGAGAGCGGCGTCCTGGTCAGGAGCAGTTTGGAATGGAGCAGTTCGGTGTTTTCGCCCACCATATCCATGTTCATGTTCGCGAGGAAGGTGCCGCCCAGCTCGGGACCCTTCATCTCAGGGTGGGCGTCGATGTAGGCCATCGTGCCGTGCCATTCCGGGATCCAGATGAACCGGAATGAGCGTTTCGGCCGGGGGAGCCTGCCGGTACCGATCAGCTCGTTCAGCGAGCGCGCGATGTCGAGGATGGCGCCGGAGCCGCTGGCGTTGTCGTTCGCCGATTCCTTCGGATGGTCAAGGTGCGCGCTGAAGACCAGCTCTTCGGCGGCCCTGTCGGTGCCGCGCACGTGCGCGACGACGACGTCCATCGCGAACGGTTCGAGCCCGGTCCCTTTCACCCATCCGCGCATCACGACCTTCTTTCCGGACTGGAGGAGCCCCTTCAACTTTTCTCCCTGCCGGCTGGTGAGATTGAAGCCGAACGTGGTGCCGGCGAGTTCGTCGGGCTTCGGCCACATCCCGGTGTACTGCAGCATGTCGGGGAAATAGGGGGCACGCTCGTCGTCGAGATAACAGACGACGGCCTTCGCGCCGAATTTCAACACCGCCAGGCGGTGGACGGAGCCGCCGTACCCGGTCGCCAGGACGAATTTCCCCTTCACGTCTTTCCCCTGGTAGTCGGCCTCGGTGGTGCCGTCGCCCACCCAGATGAGCTCTGCGGTGACGTCGCCGGGATTGGAGTACGTGATGAGACTCATCGCCACTTCGGGATATCCCACGATCCTCTCGTCGTACGGTTCCAGCATCCGGAGTTCGGCGCCGGTGACGTCCCAGCCGGATGGCGCCTGCCAGGTCTGGTAATGAATCTTTCCGTCCGACGGGAACGATTCGACATAGGCGTCCTTCTCACCGAAGCCCGCCTTCCTCAGTTCGGCGATGACATAGTTCGCGGCGTCCCGGTATCCCCTGGAGCCCTGGATCCGGTGATGTCGCGTGATCCCGATGACGTATTCCTTGGCCATCTCGCCGCTGAGCGATTCGTGGAACAGCGCGAGGAGCTTCTCGTCGAGCAGGGGGGCGGGCGTCTGCGCCGGGAGGGCGGAAACGGCCAGGATGGGGAGAACAAATCGGAGGAGTTTCATTTTCGTACCCGGAGTTTGACCAGATATTTTACGGAAATTTCCGCAGTCCGACAACTTGGGACGCGGATCGGTTGGGTGTCGGTTGGGTTTCGGTCGAATGTAGATTGAGAATCAATTGAGGAAATTCCACGTCACCCCGAACCTGAACGAACGATCGTCCATCGGGTAGAGCACCAGCATCGTATACTCCCTGTCGAGCAGGTTTTCCCAGATGAAGTGGATCACGGCGTCACCGATCCCGGCGTAGAAAACGAAATCCACGCTTTCCGCGGAAGGGATGTCATACCCGGTCGGGGTGAAGAGCTCGTACCGCTGGAGGTACCCTTCGCCCGAGTAGATTGAGAAGTACCGTCCGCGGAACCCCGCCTTCAGGTCGAGATGTCCATCGATCATCCGGTCACGGAGGTAGATCCCGCCGCTCAGGTTCCACTCGGGGGCGTATCGTCTCCACGTATTTTTTCCATAGGAGAGGTAATCGCCAGTGAACTCTGCCAGGAAGGGCCCTATTCTGAGGCCTGCTGCTGTTGAGACGCCGGTGCGGATTTCCTTGCCGCTGCGCGCGTAGGCGAGTGGGGGACCCGTCGGGGCCCCCGACGAAACGAGGATGACCGCGTCGTACACCTCCCGGTGAAATACGGTGACTGAGGCGAAAATAGCCCCCGAATCTCCAGCGATAAAACCGCCCGACAGGATGTCGTGTCGTTCCGGGTCGGCAGTCGGGAGCGCGAGGGCGAGCGACCCGACCCCGAACGCTTCCGCGAATGATGGGTGTCGATGTGACCTGGAGAAGCCGCCCCTCAGGGTGAAGACGTCCGCGACGGTAAGTCGGAGGTCGGCGCCGAGCGACACGCGCGCCTGGTCGAGGTACCGGTCATACCTGGCTGATGACACGATCGAAAATGCCGTACCGATGGCGATCGGCATGGTTCCCGAGATCCCCGTCAGGGTCGAGCCGTGAGCCCCGATGTTCGGATCCCGGAGCAGCCGCCGGTTCAGCAGGTCGAGCCCCAGGGAGAGCCTCGTTCCGGCGATCCGGTGCGAATGAATGAGTTTGAATCCGTACGTCTGTTCCTCCCTGGTGTCCCGGAACGGTGTGCCGGTCGAGCCGCCACCAAGTTCGTCCCTGTATTCACGGTAGACCGAATTGTATTGGAGGTCGAGTGTGGTGAGGTTGCCGCCGTCGGTACCGATCGCGACCCCGGCGTTGGCATCGTGCCGCGTGAGGTGTTCGGTTGCGGATGGATTCACGACGATGGCGCGCACCGGCTCGTACAGCAACGATTCGGGGGTCGAGAGCGAAACGCCATCGAAGAGGCCCCTCTCCGACCGAGTGAAGATGTCCGATGCATAGAACGCCGCGCCATCCAGGTCGTATCGTACCTTCAGCCGGGCGATCCAGGCCTCCTGGGCAGAATTTTCGAACCTCCCGTCGGATGACTGGTGGTGCAACCCGAGGGCGACATTGAAGTCTTTCGCGACGTCCTGGGAGAGGGACGCGTCGAGGTCGCTCCAATTGTAACTCGACTGGGTGTAGCGGAGGCGGCTGACGGGCCTGGGGGCCCTCGGAGAGTGCGAGACGAAATTGAGCGCTCCACCGGCCGCGCCCGGAGCGGCGGCAAACCCGCCCGGCGACGGGGCCAGTTCGACCCCGCCGGCGAAATCGACCGGATAGCCTTCCGCAAGGTAGAGGCCGTTGGATGGATCGTTCAGGAGGAGCCCGTCGGCCAGAAAGGCAATCGAGCCGTCCGCAAGGCCGTGGACCGAAAACTTCCTCCGAACGCCCCCCACACCGGTCTCGGAAACGAAGATCCCTCCGAAGCGGTGGAGAATGTCGCCCGCTGTCCGGAACGGCACGAATTCGAGCGTCGAGTCAGCGAGCTTCGCCGATTGCAGGCCGCCGCTGTTCAGCGATCCGGGGGAGCGCAGGGGTGAGACGCGGAGGGAATCTTCCGCCGCGGTCGAATCCCGGGTCATAACGGAATCGATGCTGCGTACAGCCGGAACCGCTGTCGTCGAATCCCGGACCTGCGTCTGCGCTCCCGCACCGTGCGAGATGACGACGAGGAGGAACAAGCAGACGGTCTTCGAACGAGGGGGCACGTAATTCTCAGGAATTGAATGTGAATATAGAGAAAAGCGCCGCCTCAATCAATGGGGCGATCGGTGATCCGGAGGTCCGGTTTGAACCCCGCCGCAGTGAGAAAGGTGCGATGTCTGCCCCTAAACCGTTCGGCCGCCTGCGTTGCGAGCCTGCCGTTGGAAAAAAGGGCGAAGATCGCGGAGCCGCTCCCCGAGAGGAGCGCGAAATCCGCACCCAGGTCGTAGAGTTCCTGTCGGATCCGGGCAATGACGGGATGGGTGAGAAACAGGGGGCCTTCGAAATCGTTGTGGAGCACATTTCGAAGCAGGTCGGGTTGGTCGACGTGCTGGAGGAAGAGCGTCCGGAGGTCGTCCATCCCCTCGTGCCGGCCGGGTACGACCGATGCGTAGGCGTCCCGCGTCGTGATCCGGATGTCGGGGGCCACGACCAGAATGGTGTGCGGGAGGGTGAGCTCGAAATAGGAGAGGATTTCGCCGCGCGATGTTGCGTGAGCCGATCCTTCGCCGAGGAAATAGGGGACATCCGAGCCGATTCCGGCCGCGATCCCGGCAAGCATTAGAGGATCCGGGTCGAGCTGCCAGAGTCGACAGAGCATCTGGAGGGTTGCGGCCGCATCTGCGCTGCCTCCACCGAGACCGGCCCCATACGGGATACGCTTCACGAGGCTGATTTTCGCGCCCTGGGCGATGCCGAGCCGCTCCTTCAACCGTTTTGCCGCGATCAACACGAGGTTCTCATCGTTTTGGAGGAGCGGATCATCGCAGTTGAACGAAAGCTCCGGGGAGTGCTCCACGGTGAGGATATCGAATACATTTACCCGGTGGAATACCGTTTCGATCTCATGAAAACCGTCATCGCGCTTCCGGATGACCCGCAAACCTAAATTAATTTTAGCGAAGGCACGCTGAAACAACATATTGTAAGAAAAAGTAAAAACTGATGAAAATTGATTTAAGGTATAAAGATATACGATTTTACGACATTATGAGGATTATAATACTTCCATAACCCATTGATATATATAGCTATAAGCCAAATCGTTGTGATCCAGAATGAATTGTACTTGACAATGCATTTTGTTTTTTGTACTTTTTCCCCCCGGAGTTTGGATGGTGCTTTTTCGGGTAGTTGTAGATAGAATACGCGATTTACTTGATTTTATATAACGGAAACCTGAACACACTGAAAGGGGAATGATGACACCTAAATTACGACTTTTTTCGATAACCATGATGGTGCTGTTCACCGTGCCGGGTCTATTTGCCGGAACGGGGACGACGGCAAAGGGATCCGCGCTCTGGATTTCAAGTGTTCACGCTGACACGGTACCCTCATTCACGGTTAACCCGACCAGCCTCGATTTCGGTAGCCTCTTCTTATCTACGGCTTTTACCGAAACCGTCACTGTAACGAACAGTTCGGCCAAGATACTCTTCATTTCAAGCGTTACGGTCGATAGCGGCGAATACACGGTGAGCCCCCTATCCGCAACGGTCGCTCCGTTCGGATCCGAGGATTTCTACGTGACATTCCAGCCGACGTTTGCGGGCACACAAGACGGAAACGTCATCTTCGTTCATGACGCCCCGTCATCGCCGGATCTGCTGGCTCTGACCGGCTTCGGTGATCCCGGAACGGCTGTGGATGAGACGAATCCGTTACCGCGGAAATTCGCCCTCCAGGGCAATTATCCGAACCCGTTCAACCCGTTGACGAAGATCGTGTTCGACGTACCGAAGAATACGACGGTCTCGCTGACGATCTATAACGCTCTCGGGGCGCAGGTCGCCGAGGTCCTGCAGAACGTCGCGTATCAGCCGGGTACACACGAAGTGACTTTCAACGGGGCCAACCTGGCGTCAGGGATCTACTTCTATCGGTTCAGGACACCTGAGTTCAATTCAGTGAAAAAGATGGTTCTCCTGAAGTAAGCATCCTCCTCAGGAACAAGGGAACCCCGGGTCGGTGGTGGATCGGCCCGGGGTTTTTTTTATGCCCTTTCCGTTCCCACGGAACCCCCGAACGTCAGGCCCTCTTTGAATTTGGGGCGCAGTTTTAGTAAGTTCCTCAACGCCTCAAATGATCAAGATCGACACCATACCCGTTGGCGGGGGCAACCCCCTCGTCCTTATCGCCGGCCCCTGCGTCGTGGAGGACCGCGAAATGATACTGCGGACCGCCGCGAGGATCAGGGATGACGCGGCCGCGGCGGGCTTTCCGGTCATCTTCAAGGCGTCGTACGCCAAGGCGAACAGGACGAGCGGGGCGTCGTTCCGGGGGCTTGAAATGGACACCGCCCTGAGGATTCTCCAGGACGTTCGCGCCGAGTTCGGCATTCCCGTCCTCACCGACGTCCACACCGAAAACGAGGTCGCCGCGGCCGCTCAGGCGGTCGACGTGTTGCAGATCCCGGCCTTCCTCTGCCGTCAATCGGCGCTTCTCGAAGCCGCGGGACTCACCGGAAAACCCGTCAACGTGAAGAAGGGGCAATTCATGGCCCCGGGGGACATGAAGCATCAGGCCGCGAAGATTTCCGTTACCGGCAACCGGAACATCCTGCTGACGGAGCGCGGCGCATCGTTTGGGTATCACAACCTGGTTGTCGACATGCGGTCGCTCGTGATCATGCGAGAGAGCGGGTACCCGGTCATCCTCGACGTCACCCATTCGCTCCAACTCCCCGGAGGAAACGAGATCACCTCCGGCGGGCAGCCTGAATTTATCTTCCCCCTGGCGCGCGCCGGGGTCGCCGTCGGCATCGACGGCGTCTTCATCGAAACCCATCCGGAACCCGCGAAGGCGATGAGCGACGCGGCCACACAACTCGACCTGAAACTCCTCGGCCCGCTTCTTCGGCAGATCAGGGCCATCGACACCGCCACGAGATCGATCGTTGATCCGAAGCCCAGCTAAGAAAAAACCCGGCGCGGCAGCGTTGCGCGGGATTCGCCTCATTGTGCTCGACGTCGATGGCGTCTTGACCGACGGCCGCATCATCATCGACGAATCGGGGACCGAGTCGAGGGTCTTCGACGTCCATGACGGATACGGTATCCGGAAGGCGTCGGCGGTAGGAATCCGCTTTGCGTTGATCTCGGGGAAGGAATCCAGCGTCGTCACCCACCGGGCCCGGGATTTGGGCATCGCCGAGGTGCACCAGGGGGTGAAGGACAAACTGAAAGTGTTCCGCTCCCTCCTGACGAAGCACCGGCTCGAACCCAGGGCCGTCTGTTGCGTGGGTGATGACGAACCCGACCTCCCGATCCTCCTCGCCGCCGGGTTCAGCGCGGCCCCGCGGGACGCGGTCGCCGCTGTGAGGTCGGCGGTCGATTACGTCACGACCGCAGAGGGCGGGCGCGGGGCGGTTCGCGAAATCATCGAGATGATCCTCGGGAGCCGGCCGACGCGAAGGGCCCCCGGCCGAAAATGAGCGATCACGGTGATTCCTACCCACGGGCGCTCACTCCCCTGGAAAGAGAACTCATCCTCTGGGTACTCCCATCGGGGTCGGCCGGTTATGGGCCATATCTCGATTTTATCGCGGGCGCGTCGGTGATCGGGCAGGGACGGCGGGGCGAGGGGGAGATCATCCTGGGCGCTCCAGGCGACCATCCCGACGTGGAATCCCCGCTGCCCCCGGTCGTGTCGTTCGGGGTCGGCAGGACCGAAGACGACGACGTTTCGGTGACAGTGCGGGAAATCCTGGAAGCGCAGATGTCGGTCGAGATCGTGGGGCGGAAACGCGACCGGGTATCGCCCGGAGCAAGGATCGAAAAGTTGTGGACGTACGCACAGTGGGTGCCGGGGCGGCCCTGTCCCCAGTGCGGCCGGCCGGCGAGGGAAGTGGAGATCGCCCCGGGAGGGCCGGTCGGGCGTCCGGCGGTGCTCGCCATCTGCGCCGCCGACCATCGGCTCTGGATTTACGACGGCCCGACCGGGGTTTGCCGCCCGATGCCGGTTACGAACTATTACAACGAACTGATGCTCTTCAAGAGCATCCGCGACCCGGAAACGGCCCTGGTCAGCTCGAGGCTCTTCGAACACCTCGATGGTTACTCCGACGCAGACCTTGCCGCCGCCTTCGTTGCATACAACCGCGTCAAGTCGAAAATCGATCTCCGGGGACGGACGAACGGAGAATACGAGCGCGCCCGGGGGGTTGCCGGGCGGCTGATGGATTTTTTATTCCGAAGATGATTCAGGATACCACAGGCATCCAATGGACAAACGAACGATCATCGAAAAGGGGCGCGAGGTCATCCGCATCGAAGCGGCATCCGTCGCGGCCCTCGAGATGCGCATCGGCGAGAGTTTCGCGCGCGCCGTCGAAATGATCTATGCCTGCCGCGGCAGGACCATCGTCACCGGAGTGGGGAAGTCGGGGGCCATCGCGAGAAAGATCGTCGCGACCCTCAACTCCACGGGGACCCCGGCGATGTTCATGCACCCGGCCGACGCGGTCCACGGAGACCTCGGCATGGCACGCAAGGAAGACGTCCTGCTCTGCCTTTCGAAGAGCGGCGATACCGAGGAACTTCGCAACCTCCTCCCCCTGGTGAAGCGCATCGGCGTCCCGGTGATCGCGATGGTGGGGTCGGCCCGGTCGAGGCTGGCCGACGATGCCGACATCGTCCTCGATGTCTCCGTCGAAGAGGAGGCGTGCCCGCACGACCTCGCGCCGACCTCGTCCACGACCGCCGCCCTCGCGCTCGGCGATGCCCTGGCGATGGCGCTGCTCGGCGTGCGCAATTTCACCCCCGAGGATTTCGCCTTTTACCACCCCGGCGGGACCCTCGGGAAGCGGCTCCTGCTGAAGGTGAGCGAGATGATGGTCGGGGGTCACCTGGTCCCCAGTGTTGGGCAGGACGTTCCCATCAGAGATGCCATCTTCGAGATCAGCTCCAAACGACTCGGCGCCACCTGCGTGGTCGACGCCTCGGGCGTCCTCGCCGGCATCATTACCGATGGCGACCTTCGCCGGATTCTGGAGAAAACGACCGACCTTACGGGCCACACTGCCGGAATGGTGATGAAGAAGAACCCAAAGACGATCGGCCCCGACCACCTGGCCGTCATCGCCTTGCAGGAGATGGAAGCCCATAACATCACCCAGCTCGTGGTCGTCGATGACACCCGCAGGCCGATCGGGGTCGTCCACCTCCACGACCTCGTCAAGGCCGGGATCGCCGGTGAGCCCTGATCCGTCGGGTGCGATTTCCCTGAAACTCTTCCTCCTGCTCGCGCTCACCGCGACCCTCGCCGGCTGCGGGGAAGGTTCTCGTCCGCCGGTGCTCCCCGGCCGGTCCGGGGCGGAGACCCCCGACCAGGAAAGCTGGGACGCGACGATCACCTTCACCGATTCCGGGAGGGTCAAGGGCATCCTGAGGGCCGGCCACATCGCAAAATTCACCGATGACAGGTTTACCATCCTCGACTCGGGCATCGTGGTGGATTTCTACAACGACTCGTTCGAGCACACCTCCGTCCTCACGGCCCGCCGCGGGCGCATCAACGACGTCTCGAACGATTTCGAGGCCCGGGGGGACGTGGTGGTCCGCTCCGACTCAGGAACGGTCCTGAAGACCGAGGAGCTCTTCTGGAACAACCAGCGCGGGCGGGTGTTCACCGAGGCGTTCGTGGAGATTTCATCCCCGACCGAGATGATCCGCGGCATCGGCCTCGAGTCGGACCAGAGCCTTACGAACTACAAGATCAACCGGGTGACGGGGAAGGTGCAGCCGAAGTGAGACGCCCGGTATTCGACCCTCCGTTCATTCGTGATGTCGGTCGCACGGTCAACCGTGGACGGGGGCGACTAGCAACTGCCCCCCTGTGCGCCCTCCTCATCTTCGCCGGATACACCGCCTTAACTCATTCCGCGACGGCCCAGCGGCGCGGCGACGAGGTCGTCCTCGACCACGCCGACAGTCTGGTCGGGATGGAGCTCGCCGGGGAACCGGTGCGGCAACTGATCGGGAACGTTCAGTTCACCCAGGGGTCGATGGTGCTCAACTGCGGACGGGCGATCCAGTACCTGAAGAGCAACAAGCTGTATTTCGAGGGGATGGTGCAGATCCGGGACGACAGCGTCAGGATGGTGGGCCAGCGGGCCGTCTATTACCCGGCCACGCGGACGGTCGAGGCCCTCGACCGCGTCTTGCTCGAAGAGGGGACAACGACCTTGCAGGCGCGTTACGGCACCTACTCCGCCGACGACCGACTGGCCTTTTTCCGCGACAACGTGGTGGTGGCAGACACGTCCGGCGTGCTCACCGCGCAGGAAGTCCGGTACGACCGCGACCGGCAGACCATTGTGGCCGATACCAACGTGCGGATCGAAGACTCGCGGAACGGCATCGTAACGCTCTCGGACCATTTCGAGAACGACAAGGCGAAAAAGTACGGCAAGTGGACCGGAAACCCGCGCCTCCTCCAGGCGAGCGGCGGGGGGAATGCGCCTGCCGAAACCCTACACGTTTCGGGCGCGACGATGGAGAGCTTCGGCGACAGCTCGCGCCGGCTGGTCGTGACCGACAGCGTCAGGATATTCCGGGAAGGGCTCGCGGGAAGTGCCGGGATGGCGGTATTCCACCTCGAACGGGACAGCATTGCGCTCTACCGCGAACCGTACCTCTGGTACGCCGATGAGGACGGGGCAGAAAACCAGATCGCGGGCGACTCGTTGACGATGACGTTCCGCGACCGTTTCGCCGACAACGTGCGGGTCATGGGGAACGCGATGGCGGTCAGCGAGGCCGATTCCGTGCTCGGCGGCAGATACAACCAGCTGGCCGGCCAGGAAATATTTATGTATTTTGACGCGAACAGGATCAGCCGGATCGAGGTGCGCCGCACCGCCACCAGCCTCTACTACCTCTTCGAGGACGGCGCGCCGAACGGCTTGAACAAATCGTCCGGGAACGAGGTGACGATCCTGTTCCTCGAGGGAAGGCTGGAGTCGATCAAGCTGGCCGAAAACGTCGAAGGGAAGTACGTCCCTGAGCGGATGGTGGCGGGGAAGGAATCGGAGTTCAACCTCCCCGGCTTCCGGTGGAGAGACGACCGGCCGGAGCATATTCGCTGATCCGACCTGCGCAACCATTGAATTGAAAAGAATGACAGCACAGAACGATATCGATGCCGCCCCGAAGGGAGACGCCGGGACTCAGAGCCGGGCCGATACGCTGAGGTCTGAGAAGCTCACGAAGCGGTACAAGAAACGCGTCGTCGTGGATTCCGTCAGCATCGAGGTGAAGCGCGGCGAGGTCGTCGGCCTGCTCGGCCCGAACGGCGCGGGCAAGACCACGACCTTCTACATGATCGTCGGGATGGTCCGGCCCGAAGGCGGAAAGGTTTTCCTCAACGACACCGAGATCACCAACGAGCCGATGTACCGTAAGGCGCGGATGGGCATCGGGTACCTTCCCCAGGAATCGTCGATCTTCCGGAAGATGACCGTCCGTGACAACATCCTCGCGATCCTGGAACTCTCGAAGCTCGCAAAGAAGGAACGGGAGGACCGGTGCGAAAAACTAATGAACGACTTCGGCATCACGAGCATCGCGTATAGCAAGGGGTATATGCTCTCGGGTGGGGAAAGGCGCAGGACGGAAATCGCCCGCGCTCTGGCGACGGAGCCGAAGTTCATCCTGCTCGACGAGCCGTTCGCGGGGATCGACCCGATCGCGGTGGAGGAAATCATGAAGATCGTGCGCGACCTCAAAACGAGGGGAATCGGCGTGCTGGTGACCGACCATAACGTCCACGAGACCCTCTCGATCACCGACCGGTCGTACCTGCTCTTCGAAGGAAAAATCCTGAAATCGGGTTCGGCCGAATCCCTTGC
>JANNFI010000084.1:0-5032 GCA_031379665.1 Ignavibacteria bacterium | reverse complement strand
AGCTTGTGCTTCTGTTGCAGGGTGGCTCTATCTATGATACGGTGTACTGTTATTTGACAGTTTCAAGATATGCAATCTCCGGGCAAATTCCAAATCCCCGGGTGAAATATTTTCAATAATCAATAAACCCGCGAATTTGGCGTGTTTCACGCCGCTCCGATCATTGCCCCGCCGGAAAGGCCCCCCCCCAGGATAAGCTCCGGGGACTGGAATTCGCATAAACCAGTCCCCGGAATGCTATCATTCATCTATATAAGGGGCCGTCAGACTGCCGGCCAGAGCCACCCAAACGTCCCGCCCGTCACCGATGCGTAAATAAGGGCGTCGAACATCGATTTGAAGGTGGTGTTCCAGGACCGCTTGTACCAGATGGAGTTCTGTAGATGTGCGAGACCGTATCCCGCGAACGCAATCACTCCCGCGAACCGATGGACGGCCAGGTACTCGGATCCGGCCGGCAGGGCTCTCCCGGCCACATATGCCGAGAAAATGCTGATCAACACGCTATAGAGGAACCAGAGCGCCAGCTCTTTTCCCATTCCCGGAGGGCCGCTTGGGAAGATCGTTATGAACGCAACGGGCCCTTTTTTGTATTTTTCGATGAATGCGGGGTCACTCATCGCCTTCATGCTGCCGCCATGGGGGAACATGTAATCGCCGGGCGGGATGTTCAGCTTCCCCAGGGCGGCCATCGCCTGGTCTTCCCCGGGCATTGCCCTGAAATCGCTCGAATGGTACTTCAAGACCATATGGATAAGGGAGCTCGCGATAAACACGAAGGCGGCCGACACGAGTATCGGTAGCCACAACGACATGATGGGAACCATTGTACCCTCCTTGAGTAAAGGTGTTGTTTTTGCCCCGGCGGATCATTTAATATTCATCTTGATATTCATCCGGCGTACTGCCCTTTTGCCTGCGCCGGTAACGATGAATAATTGCTGAAAGTAGCTATTTAACGGGCGGTTGTCAAGGGGGAAAGTTTGCTTCGGCTGGATTTATTGTGTATATTTAATCCTTCACACATCGCGGGGTGGAGCAATTGGTAGCTCGTTGGGCTCATAACCCAAAGGCTGCAGGTTCAAGTCCTGCCCCCGCTACAACAGGGCGATCGGAATATTACCGGTTGCCCTTTTTATTTCCCTTCCTGGTTCGCAGACGCTCTATCCTTTGCCCACCCTTTTCCGTTCCATCCATCCGTAGACCACCGGCAGGACGAACAGGGTCAGAAGCGTCGATGTGATCAACCCGCCGATCACGACTGTCGCGAGCGGCCGCTGAACTTCGGCGCCCGTACCCTGGGACAAGGCCATCGGGATGAAACCGAAGCTCGCGACGAGCGCAGTCATCAGCACCGGCCTGAGTCGGTCGGATGCCCCCCGAACGATCGAGATGGCGAGCGAATGCCCGTCCTTCAACAGTTGATTGATGTGGGACACCAGCACGATCCCGTTGAGCACGGCGACCCCGAAGAGCGCGATGAACCCGATCGACGCCGAGACGCTCAGGTTTAGATCGCGGGCGAGGAGGGCGAAAATCCCCCCGCTCAGTGCGAAGGGAAGATTCAGCAGAATCAGGGAAGCGTGCCTCAGATTGCCGAACGTGGTGAAGAGTAACACGAAGATGATGAAGACGGAGAGCGGGATGACAATTATAAGCCGTTTCATCGCGCTTTCCTGCTGCTGGAACTGTCCGCCCCAGGTGATGGAGTACCCGACGGGCAGTGCGACGGACTCTCCGATTGCCCGTTTCGCCTCGGCGACGAAGCTCCCGATGTCCCGACCGCGAACATTGCACTCGATGACAATCCGCCGCCGGCCGAATTCGCGGCTGACCTGCACCGGCCCCTCCTCGGCCACCACTCTCGCCACCTGGCTAAGCGGGACCGTTCCCCCCGAGGGCAGGCTTATGAAGGTGTTTTGAATCGTCCCGATGTCGCCTCGTTTTCGCTCCGGATACCGGACGACCATCGCAAACCTTGCCTGCCCCTCGAACACTTCGTTCGCCACCTTCCCGCCGATGGCGGTTTCGATCACCCGCTGGACGTCGGAGACGTTCAGCCCGTAGCGGGCGATCGCGGACCGGTCGATGTAGATATTGAGGTACGGTTGGCCGGAGACCTGCTCGACGGCGACATCCGAGGCTCCGGGAATGGATCGCACGATACCGGCGATGTCGGCGCCCCGATTCTTCAGGATATCCATATCGTCCCCGAAGATCTTGATTGCGAGGTCGGATTTCACCCCCGAGACCAGCTCGTCAACTCTCATCGCGATCGGTTGTGTAATGTTGAAATTCACGCCCGGCACGTGTTCCAGCTCCTCGACCATCTTTTCGACGAGCTCCTCCTTCGTCTCCGCGGTGGACCACTGCTCGCGCGGCTTCAGGGTCACGTAAATATCGCTCAAGTTCACGCCCATCGGGTCCGTGGCGATGTCCGGCCGTCCGAGCCTGCCGACCACGAACTCCACTTCGGGAAATTGCATCAGGATCTGCTGGACTTTCTTCTCCATTTCGATCGATTCCGTGAGGGAGATGCTCGGCATCCGGATCGGCTGGATGAGGATCGATCCCTCGTCGAGTTCCGGAATGAATTCCGTGCCCAGCTGAGGGGCGAGCGCGAGGGACGTCAGGAGAATCGCAAGGGCGGCCAAAATCGTAATGAGCTTGTGTTTGATCGCCTTCTCGAGCAGGGGTGTGTAGATTTTCCGAAGGAAGTGGATCAGGCGGGGTTCGGCGTGTGACTTCTTTTCCCGGAGAAGGAGCGAGCTGATGACCGGGATGAAGGTCATCGTCAGGATCAACGACCCAATGAGCGCCATACCGACCGTGAGGGCCATCGGGCGAAACATCTTTCCCTCGGTCCCCTCCAGGGTCAGGATCGGCAGGTACACGGCGATGATGATGAGGACCCCGAAGAGTATCGGCCGCCCCACCTCGCGTGCCGCCTCGCCGATCAGTTGGACCCGGGTCTTGTCGGAGTCGTGATGGAGGAGTTTTCGTTCGAAATTTTCCACCATTACCACGGAACCGTCGACGATCATCCCGAAGTCGATCGCGCCGAGGCTCATCAGGTTCGCGCTGAGCCCGAGCCACTCCATCCCGATGAACGCGAAGAGCATCGATAGGGGAATGGACAACGCGACGATGAACCCACCGCGCAAATCGCCCAAAAACACCAGCAGGACGGCAACCACCAGCAGGCCGCCCTCGACGAGGTTCGTTTGTACGGTGGAGATGGTTTTGTCGATGAGGTCGGTCTGGTCGTAATAGGGATGAATCTTGACGTGTTTCGGAAGGGTCGAGTTGATCTCCTCCACTTTGGCTTTGATCCGTTCGATGACCCTCCGGGAATTCTCCCCCTTGAGCATCATCACGATCGCGGCGGTGACCTCGCCGCGACCCTGCATCACCACGGCGCCCTGGCGGACTTCCGCTCCGGGTTCGACGGTCGCCACGTTCCGGATAAGGATGGGGGTTCCATTGTTGCTTCCGACGACCATGTCCTCGATGTCACGAATCGATTGGGCGAGGCCGATTCCCCGGATGATGTACTGTTCCGATGAATGCTCCAGGAAATTCCCGCCGGCGACGGAGCTATTCTCCTCCACCGCCCGGAAGACGTCGTCGAGGGTTACATTGTAACTGAGGAGCCGGTCCGGATCGACGAGGACCTGGTACTGCTTGACCAGTCCGCCGAAGCTGTTCACCTCGGTCACCCCGGGAACGGTCCGCAGCTGCGGTTTGATGACCCAATCCTGGATCGTGCGGAGGTCCATCAGGCCGAGGCTGTCACTCTCCAGGAAATACTGGTAAATTTCCCCCATCCCGGTGGTCAGGGGGCCCATCTCCGGTTCGGGGACGCCGGGGGGGAGGGATTCGCGGACACTCCGGAGCCTTTCGAGAACCAGCTGGCGGGCGAAATACACGTCGACGCCGTCCTCGAAGACGATGGTCACCACGGTTAGACCGAATTTCGAGATCGATCGCACTTCCGTGAGGCGCGGCAACCCGTTCATCGCCACCTCGATGGGAAAGGTGACGAGCTTCTCGACCTCGACGGGAGAGAGCCCCGGGCCTTCGGCGATCACCTGGACCTGGACGTTCGTCACGTCCGGAAACGCGTCGATGGGAATGTCGTTGAGCGAGTACCAGCCGATTGCCGCCACGAGGATCGTCATCGCGATGACGATCAGGCGCTGCCGTAATGAGGATTCGATGATGCGGTCGATCATGGCTCAGTGCTCCTCCCCGAATGTTTCTTTGGCAAGTTCCGATTTCAGGAAGAATCCGCCCTTCACGACGATCCGCTCGCCTTCCAGGAGGCCGTCAAGCACCTCGACGAACTCCTGAGTTTCGAATCCCGTGCGAATGTCCCGCTTTTCGAACGTCGTGTCGTTCAATGCGATGAACACGAAATGATGTTCCGTCTCGCCGAGGACAGCGCTCTCCGGGACCTTGATCGTTTTTGAACCGACGGCGGTCTGGATGTCCACGGAACAAAACATCTCCGGTTTGAGCCTTCCGTCCCGGTTCGCGACCTCGAGGCGGAGTTTCACCGTCCGGGTTTTCTCATCGAGGATGCTGTAGACGCTGGCGATCCGGCCCGTGAATCGGTCAGGATATGCCGATACCGAAACCGTTGCAGGCATTCCCTCTCGAACGAGTGGGAGGTCCTTCTCATACAGGTCCGCGAGTACCCAAAGCGTCGAAAGATCGGCGATGTCGAGGAGATCGTCGCCGGTCCGCACGAAGCTGCCGACCCTCACGTCGCTTTCGAGGATGGTTCCCGAAAAGGGCCCCCGAATGAGGAAATACAACTCCGGTACGCCGGTACGTTCTAGTCGCGAGACGTCCTCCTCGCTCGCCCCGACTACGGTGAGTTTCCGGCGGGCCGATTCGTAGATGGCCCTTGCAGAACCGTCATCGGTGTCCGGTTTACGCGAGCGGTCCAACCTCCGCGCGGCCTGGAGGAGTTCGAACTGCATCGATTGGTATTCCTGGCTGTAGAGCGCGAGGAGCGGTTCACCGC
>JANNFI010000082.1:0-51131 GCA_031379665.1 Ignavibacteria bacterium | reverse complement strand
AATATCTTGAAATCCATCCTCAGTGACATGTTCTCTATATAATAGAGGTCGTATTCGACTTTTTTGCGTACGTCGTCGACGCTTTCGTCGTATTTGTGTTTGACCTGTGCCCAACCGGTGATGCCGGGCCGCACCTTGAGCCTTCTCTTATAGAGCGGTATTTCCTTCGAGAGCTGTTCCACGAAGAACGGGCGTTCCGGCCGCGGACCGATCAGGCTCATATCGCCGTCGAGGACGTTGATGAACTGGGGAACCTCGTCGATCCTCGCCCGGCGCAGAAGCTTGCCGACGCGTGTGGCGCGGGGGTCCGCCTTGTTGGCCCAGACAGGCCCCGAGGATTTTTCGGCCTCCACGTCCATCGATCGGTACTTGATGACCTTGAAAAGCTTTTCGTCCTTCCCCACCCGGTCCTGCGTGTAGAAGACCGGTCCCTTCGAATCGAGCTTGATGGCGATCGCGACCGCGAGCCAGACCGGCGACCCGACCGAGAGGACGAGAAACGACACCACAATGTCCATCGCCCGCTTGACCACCCGCTCCCACGGCTGCATCAGCTGGGGGGAGATTTCGATCAACGGGAACCCGTAGATCTGATTGGTGCGTGCCTGGCCGCTGATGATGTCGTAGAGATCGGGAATGATCTTCATGCTCACGTCGCGCCCGTCGCACGCCGAGATCACCGAGAGCAGCCGGTCGTGGTCGGTGGAATCGAGGGCGATCAGCACGTCGCGGATTTCCAACCTCCTGATCACATCCGGCAGCGTCTCCACGGTGCCGACGATCGGGATGCCCCGGTACGATTCGGCCGCGTCGTCGGAACTGACGGGGACGAAGCCGACGATGCGATGGCCAAGCGCCGGATAAAGGAGGAGCGAATCGACCAGTTCCTTCGCCTTGCTCTGCCATCCGACAATAATTGTATTGCGCAACCCGATGCCCGCCATCAACAGGCGGCGGAAGAGGGTGTGGAGGAGGAGGCGTCCTCCGCCCACGAGCCCGAGCATCAACATCCAGTAGACCAGGATAAGGAGACGCGTGTACACCGGACCCCCGACCCCCTGGTCGTCGATGAAGATGATGAAGAAGAGAAGTAACACGCCGAAAAGCGTCGCCCTGAAGACGGTCGCCAGCTCGTCGAAGCGTGACTTGCCGTACCACGGCCTGTAAAGGCCGAACAGAAAGAAGACCACGGCCCAGTAGCCCCACACCGCGAACATCGGCACGAGGAAATCGGGCTCGACGGAGTTCGGAAAGATCCCTGCGCGCACGCGCGTGAGGTAATAGATCACCCACGCAAAATTGACGGTCACGAAATCGATGGCGAGGGACCTCAGGCGTTCGTTCATACCGTCGGCATCACCTCACGACCTCCCACACGGGGGCCTGTCGTCCCGTCAGCGCCTTGATAAAACCGAGGAGGAGAGCGCAATTCATCGCAAGAAAATAGTAGGGATATCCGAAGACGCCGATCCGCCACTTGAATTTATCCGCCGCCATCCCGGCCAGGGCGACGACCACGAAGATCGCGATCAGCCGCGTCACCGCTTCGTAAAAGGGGGCCGAATCCTGCAGCGCGATCGCCGTGATACCGATGGCGAGCAGGAAAAAGGGGACGAACCACCGAAGTATTTTATGTGACCAGAGCGCGAACGCCACGAATCCGTGACGCGGATGGAGCAACTCGAAATATTCGGGGATGCCGTTGAAATTCGAGGCTCCGATCCTGACCTTCCTCGTGAATTCGCCCCTGACTGAGCCGGCCGACTTCTCGAACGCGCGGGCGCTCCGGCTGTACCTGACGACCCGCCCCGCCTTGAGCACGTTCATCGGGATCACGAAATCGTCGACGATGCTTTTCTGATACGGCAGGGGGCGCCAGAGGCCCCTCCGGATAGCGTAGACGCCGCCGGAGGCGCCGAGCGTGCTTCCCACTTCGCTTTCGGCGTGCTTGAGCCAGTTCTCGAACCGCCAGTAGGAGACCTCGCCATCCCCACCGACGCTCTGGTGGCCCGATTGCAGGACGAGCTCACCCGTCACCGCGCCGACGGACGGGTCGGCGAAAGGTTTAACGAGTTCGGCGATCGTATCGGGCAGGAACGTCGTGTTGGCGTCGGAAAAAACGACGATTTCGCCCTGCGCCTCCCGGAGGAGGTCGTTCAGGACCCCCGCCTTTCCACGCCGCACGGGAAACGGAAACGACCTGTACCCCGGCGACCGGAAAGCAGCGAGGATCGCGTTGGTGCGGTCGGTGGACCCGTCCGATCCGACGAGGAGCTCCGTCTTCCCCGGCTGATATGACCCTGAAATAATATTTTCCACCCGTTCCCGGATAAAGTTCTCCTCGTTGTAGACAGCGATCACGACACTCACGGCCGGTTCGTAGCCGCTGTCCGGTGCGGCGGGCACTTCACGCCGCCTCCTCAGCAGAGCGACCAGCAGGGGGTAGAACACGTAGGTATGGAGCACGAGCCCCACGCAAAGCCAAAAAACGATTTCAGCCACCGGCCGACTCCCCGCCACCTGCGATAACGCCCCGGTAGACGTCCTCGAACATCGCCGCGACGTTATCCCAACGGTATCGGGCCGATGCAAGTGCGAAGGCGGCCTCGCGCACCGTTCGGCGCATCCCGCCGTCGCCCAGTAGCCGGACAAGTTGTGCGGCGAACTCGCCGGGCGTATCGCCGATCAGGATAGTCTCGCCGTGCGACGCCCCGATTCCTTCGCAACCGATCGTCGTCGAAACGACCGGGACGCTCATCGCGAACGATTCGATGATCTTCAGCCGCATTCCTCCGCCGATTCGGAACGGCGCTATGCTGACGGCGTGCCTCTGAATTTCCGCGCGCAGATCCTCGACATATCCCCGCATCAGCACGCGGGGGCCCGCGTGTCGTGCGACCTCGTCCGGGACGTTTTTCCCGACGATGGTCAACGTCGCCTCCGGCCGCGATTTCAACACGACCGGGAAGATCTCCTCCAGGAACCAGAGGACCGCGTCGCGATTCGGAACCCAGTCCATCCCGCCGAAAAAGACAATCGAATCGGGCGCGATCGCGGATTCGTCCGGCGCAGCGAAGTACGAGGCTTCGACGCCCCCCGGGACGATGTGGAGGCGGGCCGCAGGATTCATTCCACGGATTTTCGACGCGTCGTCGGGCGTGATCGGGCAGCAGGCGTCGTAGAGTCCCACCATCCGGGATTCATAGGCCCGAAGCCGCCGTTGCTGCAGGCGGGCGTAGGCTCTCATCGCCGGATTCGAGGCGTGGTCTGCATATCGTTCCATAATGACAGACTCGACGTTATGCTCCCTCAGGACAATGGGAGGACCCGACCGTCGCTTCAGCGCCACGCCGTATGCCGCCATGTGAAGGTGGTCGATGTGTACGACGTCCACGGGATGGTCCTGGGTGAATTTCACGAGCAGGCGTAGAAAATCCGGCGACCGGTATTTCGAAATAGTATAGGGAAGATCGGAAAATATATTCAATAAAGCTCCACCTGCGGAATTCCGCGTCGAATGGGCGTGCGTGTGGAGAGCGCAAAATTCACGCAACGGGCCATAATCGGTTCCAGGGGCGCGGTCGAAAGCGAAGAGCGTGACATCGTGGCCCCGCCGTGCGAGGTGCTTCGTGATGTTGTAGATCCCGACCTTCCCCCCGTCCTCGGGAGGATACGGGACCTGGGGGGCGACCTGAAGGATTTTCATTGTTTTTCCGCCAGGACGTAATCCGCGAAACCCAGCAGGTCCCAGAAAACGCTCCCAGCGACGTAGCCGAGGTCGATTTTCGATTTCACCATCGCGAGAGGCGTGAGGACGATGCGGGCCCAGTCACGTCGCGCACCCGAGCGTACCACGCGCCATCCGGCGTCACGGAACACCCGTTCGACTTCCGCCACCGAATAGATGCGGCAATGGGTTTCGTCGTCGTGGAAATTCAGCGTGCCCTTCTTGCTCGGCAGACGCGTGCTCCGCTCCGACGGGAACTCGACGTAGGCGGTCCCCCCCTTCCTGACCTTCGGGAGCAGTCCTGAGAGGGCCCGGTCCCCGTTGGGGAGATGTTCGATGACGTGCGTCATCATCAGGACATCGAACGCATCGTCGGGAATCTGACTGAAGTCGAGCTTCGTGAGGTCGAGCTCGTAGAAGTTCGCCATCGCGCGATGATCACGCTCATCGTTGTAGAAGTCCCGGCTCCGGTCGATGCCGGAATACGCGCATCCGGGGAACCACTGTTTTGTAAGGCTGGCGGAGTGGTTGCCGCACCCCACGTCAAGCATCGAGAATTCCCTGCCCCTGTACCGTCGAAGCAGGTGAACGAACCGTGTTGGGCGCAGAATTGACATTCCGGAAGGATTCGCAGGTCAGAAGAGCAGTTTCAAATAATATAGCGATTTCCTGAAGAGCATCGAATCGCGCGAAAAGACCCCCTGCAGGAAATAGACCGGCACGCGGAGCGCGGTTCCCGTCCACTGGAGGGCGATCATCGACGCCAGGGGAACCCCTGCGTGGTGCTTGACCAGGAAGCGGCGGAGTCCATCGTAGAGGTTCTGATAGTAGCTTTGCCGGGGCTGCGGTGATCCGCCACCATGGTGGACGATGACGGCCCCCGGGAAGAAGAATGTTTTCAATCCCTTCGCCGCGGCCCGGTAACAGTAATCTGTTTCTTCGCCGTAGAAATGGAAATCCTCGTCGAACGGCCCAACGCCCGTGAAGACGCTCTTCCTCACCATCATCGCGGCCCCGGTCACCATATCGACCTCGCGGACGGCGTCGTGGGAAAAATTCGTCATATGATATCGTCCGAAGATCGCCGATCGGGGGAACGCCTGATAGAGAAACAGCGCCTCGGAAAAGAGGTTCAATGGTCCTGGAAAACCGCGGCACGATCTCTGCAGGGACCCGTCAGGGTTGTGGAGCCGGCATCCGGCGATCGAGACCTCCGGGCGTTCATCCATAAAGCCTACGAACGCGTCGAGCGCTCGTTCGGTCACCACGGTGTCGGAATTAAGGAATAAAACGTATGCGCCCGCGGCCGCCGCCGCACCCTGGTTGTTCCCCCCGGCCCAGCGCCTGTTGTCGTCGTTGAGGATCGTAACGACCAGGGGGTACTTTTCGCGGAGCATCTCCCGCGTCCTGTCGGTCGAGGCGTTGTCCACCACGATCACCTCGAACTCTGTCCGGACCGGAGCTCCGAAAATCGAATCGAGGCATTCCCCGAGCAGCGCCTCTGTGTTGTAACTCACGATGACCACCGATAATCGCGCGGACATCGACTACCCCGCGCTTCCGGAACAGACGACGACCATATAACCGCGTTCGACCAGGAGGGCCGGGATGTCCCACGCCCGGTCGAGAACCGGGAAACGGTCGAACCCCGCAGAGCGCGCGGCATACAACCATCCCATCGCGACCCGGTTCATCGTCCTGCTGAGGGGCCAGAACTGTTTCCGGTAGACATACTGGTAATGGAACTCCCGGAGGGGAAAAAAGCGGGCCAAAAGGAGGTCGAATTCCTCCTCGTTCCATTCCCTGACGTGGAAGGGGTTCGCCGGCCGGTCGGTGAGCGATCCGCCGTGACGCACCGGAGTCGAGACGATGAAGCGGCCGCCGCTACCGAGGAGTTCCCTCACCGGGCCGAGAAGTGTTTCCGGATCGACGAGGTGCTCGATGGTTTCGAAGGAAATGATGCAGTCGACGGGAGCGGTTCCTCGGACCAGCGCAACGTCGCCGCGAAGAAACGAGACACCTTCCGCGGCATAGTGCGCCTTCGCGTGGGCGATCGCCTCCTCCGATATGTCGATGCCGGTGACCGACCTTGCGCCCGCCCGGAGGAGGTGTGACGAGCCATACCCGGTCCCGCAGGCGACGTCCACGATCCGTTTGCCGGGCACGTACCGCGAGGCGAATTCGTACCGTGAGAGGTGCTGGGCGTGAAGTTCGCCCTGCGGACCGGACCCGGGTTTGAACCGTTCGAGCTCCATCGAGTGTCCCTACGTCCTCGCCGGGCGGAACACGCCGAGGACTCTCCCCCTGTCGTCGCGATCAAACACGAGGAACCAGAGGCTGAGCGTATAAAGCGCCAGGAAGCCGAAAACGACCGCGATCGAGGCGATCGCGCCGATCCCGAGATACCGCGCGATGAGGACCGGGAGCCCGCAACAGGCGAGCAGAAGCGCTCCTTTCCAGAGATACGAATAGGTCGTCACGGTTTCGCTCCCGTCCCAGAGCGCACGCACCCGCACGAAGAGGTATGCTGTCTCCAGTACCACGCGGATCAGCCACGCGAGCGCCGCACCCCATACGCCCCACAACGACGTGAACCAGTAACAGAGGACGAGGTACGGGACGAGCTCGACCAGGAGCAGCTTGGCCGTGATGTGGGGCCTCCCGGATCCGAGGATCAGCGTATTCGGCAGTTGAGCGAGCGCGTGAAAGAGTACGCCGAACGCCACCACCGCGAACACGTCTGCGCTCCGGACGGCGAACGCTTCACCCAGCCAGAGCCGCAGGATGTCGCCGCTGAACACAACGCCGACGAACACGGCCGGGAGGAGCACATACCAGGTATAGCGGACGGAGTCGTGGTAGATCCTCCGCGACATCGCCGCCCCCTCCGGCATTCCCCATCGCGCGCTGACCACGGGATAGAGCGTCGAGGCGAGGCTCATCGGGATGATGACCAGTTTGAGAAGGGTGTCCTGCGGCACGGCGAAATAGGTGATCCACTCGGGCGAGGAAGTCCTGCTGATGATGACACGTTCGAATACGAGGATGAGCGGCCCGAGGAGCTGCGCGACGCTCACCCAGCCGCCGAAGGCGAGGAGCTGGCGGAGGTGCGAATCGCCGGCAGGTCTCGACCCTGCCGGGGGGGCCGGGAAAACCCGTCGCACATAGAGGTAGAGCAGGAAGGCGATCAGGTATCGGGTCGCCACGAAGAGCGCGATGACGCCGATGAGCCCTGCTCCGAAGTAAAGGGCCGCAATGCTGCCCAGCCACTGGAGAACCGCCCCGAGGGACTGCAGAAGGTTAACCAGGTCGAACCTGTTCATCGAGAACGGGACGCTTCGCAGGACCCCCATCAGCAGGACCGGCGGGATGCCGAGGGCGAACAGTCTCAGGGCGATCCGCGCCTCGTCCATCAGCGCGGGTGACAGGTTGAGGAAAGATGCCAGCCCCATCTCGTGGAGTATCTCGAAGACGATGATGAACGCCACGCTCAGCGCCGTTCCCAGGAGGAACGCCGTCCGGAGGATGCGGCCCGCCTCCTCCATTTTCCCCTCGGAGACCTTCGCCGCGAGCAGGTTGGTAGTCGCCTGGCCCATCCCGAGGTCGAGGACCCCGACGTACCCGAGCATCAGCCAGCAGATGGAGAGAAGGCCGAACCGTTCGTCCCCCAACCCGTGGACCACCATCGGAAGGGCCACGACCGCGAGCGCGGAGATGGCCACCTGCGTGACGAGGTTCATGGCCGAATTCTGGGAGAAGGAGAGTTTTCCCTTCCCGGATCGGAGTATGTTCACCGAGCTCGAATCACAGTGTTGATTGACCCGGCTTGGTTCGAGTCTCCCCGCCGGGGATAGGGAGAGCGATGTGACAGGACCAGGGCGCTGAAAGACGCCATGACGAGGAGCGAAGCCCTCTCGATGAAGACGTTCGACGTCAGGGTGATGAGAAGAAGGCCGACCACGATCCCGGCGGTCGCCCTGATCATCCCTGCGTTGAAGCCGAGTGGCGCGGCGGTGCGTGAAGTCGTCCAGGCGAGCCGGAGGACCCACCCGAGCCACACGATGAACATCCCCGTTCCGATGATGCCGACTTTGAATAAAAGGAAAAGATACCCGTCGTGGCTGTACGGGGTCGTGACGGTAACCTTGCTCAGTACGTCGTAGAAGGTGAACCTGGCTCCGACGCCGTTTCCGACGACCGGGCTCCAGAGGCTCCGCTCCAGAATTGCCTGCGATTCGACGAACCTGGCACGCAGGGAGATGTCGTCCAGGGATTTCCCGGAAGAGACGAGGCGATCGCCGACGCTCTGGAGGAGACGCCCGGAGAAATCGCCTCCGAAGAGAAGGACTCCCGCCGTCGAGACCAGAGCGATGATCAGAGCGTATCGCGCGGCCCGGGACCGCACCGTTCGGGGCGAGAGCAGGTACACCACCCCGGTGCCCACGACCGCACCGATCCAGAACCCTCGTGCAAACGTCAACACGAGGGCGGCGCCCACAGACAACCACGCGAACGCGGCCACGAATCGTTTTGGACCTTCGAGGTGGACCGCCAGGGCGCCAAGGGCGATGAGCGCCGGGAAGAGGAAATGGGCGTTTGCCGCCTGCCGTGCGCCGAGAAGCTCCCAAAGATAGTTTGCCGCGGCAGCCTTGAGGCCATAATTGACCATATTATTGATCGCGATCGCAATCACCAGAAGGGCCCCTGCTCCGAAGACGACCCTCCTCTCCGGTTCGCCGTTCAATATTTCACGCAGGGGGAAGTAGAGGAACAGCGTGGCGACGGTGAGATACTCACGAAACCACCCGAGGAGATCGGTCCCGACGACGAGGGACGGTATGACCGAGAGCGCTCCGTATGCAAGGTATGCAAGGAGAACGCGATCAACCCCGTGGCCGGCGACCGGCAGCCCGTCGACGAACACTCTCCTGACGAACCACCACGTGAGAAATCCAAAGAAATAGGCACCGTAAACGATCTCGGGTATGCTGATCGTTTCCGTCCGGTCGAGGAGCAGGAACTGGCCCACGATGATCATCGCGACAGCAACGACCGGGCGCTGAAAACTCCACACGAGCAATGCGGCGGCGATGACGGCCCCGGGAACGATGAAGCCATAGGGAAGAGCACAGACGGCGAGTGCGAGGACGACGACGGCGGTCGCCGCAGGCTGGGAAAGGGCCTGTCGCTCGGGACGGAGGAGACCTCCCGGCAAGCCGCCGATCAGCGAGTTGCTCATTCCGACCATTCTCAGGATCTTCGGGAACTGCCGGAACGGCGGACGAGGGCTCCCAGGGCCGACCTGATCTCCGGACGCTGCGCGAAAATTGCATTCAGCCGGTCGCGCCCGAGAATGTACAAAACGCAGAAGGCCATTGATGTCGCGAATGCTGTGAGGACGACGAGACTCCGGATCGGACGTGATTTCCTTTCGGCGGGCACGGCCGGGTCGAGCACGACCACGGCCGGCACATCCTTCACCTCTTCGAACTTCGCTTGCTCGTACAGGGGAAGGAGAATCTCGAGTATCTTCTGGTTGATCAGGAGCTGGCGGAAGAGCCTGAGCGACTCCATGCCCATCCTGGGAAATTTGTCGAGCCTCTCCGTCAGCTCGTCGTAGGCAAGCTTCTTCTGTTCGTAGATGGGATTGTCGGGCCCGACCGTCTTCCGGAGGACGCTGAGCTCGATGTCCGCTTCGACGCGTTTCGCGTAGAGATTGACGTACGCAGTGGCAGAGGATTTCTCCTCCCCCGAGAGGACCACCAATCCGTGCTTTTCCTGGTACGCCCTCAGGGTTTCCTCCGTGCGCTCGAGGGAATCCCTGAATTCACCCACGCGCTTCTCGAGAAATTCCCTGTTCCCCCGGCTTTCAGTCGCGCCCAGTTCCGCGTTCAGGACGTTGAGGACCGTGACGGCGAAGTTGGCCATCTGGGCGGCGCGGACGGAATCACGGTCCGAGATCGTGATTCCGATCGACCCGTCGTCCGCCACACTGACGTCGTAATTCATCTCGAACTCCTTCAGTGCGTCCGCCATCGAGGAGTCAGCCACATCGTAGACCCGGATCAGATCGAATTTGCCGATGATCGCTTCTTTCTCCCTCCGGCTATTCAGGAGCGCGAGGTAACTGTAGGCGCCCGACTGCTGGAGCCCCTTCGCCGCGGACATCGGGATGAAGTCCTTCAGGAGCGAAGTCACCCCACCGAAACCCGTTACGCCCGACTGGTTTTTCGGAGGCAGCAGTGTGGTCGTTGAATCGTACCATTTCGGGAGAAGGAAACTAACGGCCACGGCGAGTACCGTCGAGGTCCCGACAACGACCGCGATCTGGCGACCGGCGGCGAGAAGTCTCAACATCGCCGAGGCCTGGCCCGATGTCTCGCCGCCGCCGGTATCCGATGGGTTGTCGTTCATTTCGCTGCCCGGGTTAGTTATTGAGGCTGATGATGACCGCCGCCATGCCGACGATGACGCTGAGCACGGCCGCGGCGTTGGCAGCGGTGCTCATATAGTAGGAAAACGGGCGATCCGGGTCCTTCGGCACCCAGATGTAGTCACCCGCCTCCACCTCCGTCTCACCGATGGCGAGCCATTGTTTCGTTCTCCCCTTGATGATCTTGACGTCGTCCGTCCGGGCGCGCTCGGTAAAACCTCCGGCTTTCAGAATATAGGAGTCCGGGCTCTCTCTCTCCAGGAAGGGGATGTGCCCTGGCGAAACGACCTGTCCGAAGACGTAGACCGTACGGCTCACGGCCGGGACTCGTATGACGTCCTCGTCCTGGAGGTAAACGTCCTGCAGGGTGTCTCCCCCTCCGGAGAGCTGTGTGAAATCGACGTTCACGATCTCCTTTCGGAGCCGTAGCTCCGTTTCGTGGATGTAGTCCAGGCTGTCTTCCCACGATACGCCACCACGGAGGCTCATCAGGCGGTCGAGCTCGACCTCCCAGGGCTGGACGGAGTGCCTGGTCAACTCCGCCGCGCCGAGCGCCGCAAATTCGGTGAACCCACCGGCCTGACGGATGACTTCGCTGATCCGTGTCCGGTCCTTAGTGATCGGGTAGGTCCCGGGGAAGCGGACCTCCCCCTCGACGCGGACACGGTAGTCGGCGCGCAACTCCGACGTCCTGCGCACCACAATCCTGTCGCCGGAGGAGAGCGCCTTGTCCTCCGCCGAGCCGCGGACTAGCGAACCGAGGTCGATCATCTCCATCCTCATCGTCCGGCCGTCGGCGGAGAGGTGGGACAATTCCGCGCTGTCCGCGACGGCGTTCTTCGTCAATCCCTGCGCGATCAGGAGGGCGTCCGAGACCCGGTCACCTTCGACGAATTCATAGCGTCCGGGGAGGCTCACTTCTCCGTAGATACCGAAGACGTTATTCGACAGATCCCTCTGCGTTACCACGATCACGTCGCCTTCGCGTAGGTACGGGTTGAGCGTGTCTTCCCCCGTTGCGAGGAATTTTATCAGGTCGACGTGCGAACGGGAACCGTCCTTGTGGGTGACGACGAGGGATCTGAGCGACATCCGCCGCTTGACTTCCGCGATCCGCAGCTGGTCGTCCGCCGGCGATGGCACATTCGCAAGGTTGATCGCCTGGTTCGTCCTGTCGGTGGCATAGAGGATATACTCACCTTCGTGGAGCACCTCGCCGCGTATGGAAACGACGACCGACCGGGGTTTGAGAAGTGTCACCGTCGCGGAAATATTGAGAAACCGCCTCTTCACGGCGGCGAGGACCATCTCCTTCACCTCGGAGAGCGTTAGGTTCGAGACCTTCAGTTCGCCCACGGTGGGCACGATGAGAGTGCCTTCGGGCGTCACCTCCAGCCGGTGTTGGATGGGGGGACTCGCCCAGAGGTTCACGGAAATGACGTCCGCGGGGCCGACATAGTATTGATCCGGGTCCACGGTCGCGCCGAGCGCGATGCCGGCTTCGGGTCTCTGACCCGGCTGAAGTTTTTCAAGGAGGGCGCTTTCAACCGGCGCGGAGTTCTGCTGCGATGTTTGTGCGGCCGCGTGTTGTGCCCCCGCGATCAGGACGATCACAGGTGCCACGACGAGGGCTGCGAGACGCCGGATGTTTCTAACGTTCATCATACAATTTCCTGTAATATTCCTTGTACTCACCCGTCTCCACCCTCCGACGCCACGATTCGTTGCCGAGATACCACTGCACGGTTTCCCCGAGTCCGTCCCCGAAGGCGATCGACGGCTTCCACCCGAGCTCGCGTGCGATCTTCGACGCGTCGATGGCGTACCGGCGATCGTGTCCGGGGCGGTCCTTTACGAAACTGATGAGCGACTCCGGTCTGTCGAGCGTCTTCAGGAGCAGCCTGACGAGGTCGATGTTGCGCCATTCGTTCCCGCCGCCGATGTTGTACGCCTCCCCCGGGCGTCCCTTCTGCAACACGAGGTCCACCGCGACGCAATGGTCGTGGACGTGGAGCCAGTCGCGCACATTCAGCCCGTCCCCGTAGACCGGCAGGGATTTTCCGGCCAGGGCGTTCGAGATCATCAGCGGGATGAGTTTTTCCGGGAACTGGTACGGTCCGTAGTTGTTGGAGCAGCGGGTGATCATCGCCGGGAGACCGTACGTGTGATGGTACGCCTGGACGAGCAGGTCCCCGGCGGCCTTCGAGGCCGCATACGGGCTGTTCGGGTGGAGTGGGGTTTGCTCGGTGAAGGAACCCTCCTCACCGAGTGAGCCATAGACTTCGTCGGTGGAAACCTGAACGAACCTGCCGATGCCCTCTTCCCTCGCGGCGTCCAGGAGGACGTTCGTCCCGCCCGCGTTGGTCTCCATGAAAACAGCAGGGCCAGTGATGCTCCTGTCGACGTGCGTTTCCGCCGCAAAATTGATGATGGCTGCGACCTGGTGTTCGCCCAGGATTGCGTCCACGGCCTCCCGGTCACAGATGTCGCCCCTGACGAAGAGATAGCCGGGAAGGTTTTCGAGGTCGGCCAGGTTCGCCGGGTTGCCGGCGTAGGTCAGTTTATCGAGGTTGATGACCTTGTGATCCGGGTGGGTTTGCCGGTAGTACCGGATGAAATTGCTACCGATAAAACCGCAGCCGCCCGTGACGAGTAGTACCACGTTTGAACGATTATCTGAATGAAATGAACAAGAATCTACGAAAATGACCCCCGAATGTCAACGCAATGTAGACCATCCGGGCGGGCCGTCGGGTTGGAACTGGAAACGATTTCCGGTAAAAACCGGGCAAAACCGCTAAGAGGGTATCAAAGGGAGGATGAGTCGGCGAGCCTTCGTTGGTATGGGTAGGTCATATATTAATGTATGAAACGACAGATTTAGTAGCAAGACAGGGGCTGTGAAATAACCAGCAATTTCAACTGAAAAGCGGCTATTCCGATAATTTCACGATGATCGCGTGTCCGTTGAGATTGTGGATGACGACCCTGTCTTGCTTCCCCCTCTCTTCGTCGACGAACATCCTGACACCGTCGCAGCTGCTGAAGCCATAATCGTCGAAGACGACGATCCCGCCGATGACCAGTTTCGGCCAGATCCATTCCACAACGTCGCGGGCCGAACGATAGACGTCAACATCGACGTGGCAAAACCTGAACGCGTTATCGCTGACCGCGTTGGCGGTTTCTTCGGGAAACATCCCCTTGAGCACTGTCGTGTTGTCGAGCGCCAGCGATGTGAGCAGGCCGGTGACGATCTCAACTGACGTATCCCGGTGTTCCCCCCCCTTGTATTGCGAATCCTGTTCCCCGGATTTCACGACACCGGTGAAGGTGTCGCATAAATAGACCGTCTCACGTATCCCCTCGAGCTTCGCCTTTTTGGCGATGAGAGCGCCGGTCCCTCCCCTCCAGACGCCGACTTCGATCAAAGCGCCGTGCAGGCGCGTAGTTTCCGTTACCAGCTGCCATAATTCGTAGCACCGGTACTTGTCGACGAGTGTGTATCCGTTGATCGAGCGGTACGTCTCGTTGAACGCTTCGTCCGTTAACCACGGGGCCAAGGTTGCGCTCGGCAGCAACGGTTCGTGGTTAGGCAGGGTTTCGGATTTTTTGGAGACGACGAGATTGTAGCCGAGGGCGCTGACGATGTTTCGTATCGACCTGTACACGCTTCCCGTGATGCTCATCTGGGTTGAGTAAGGTTAGTTTGTCTGCACGGCCGCATCAAATCACCCTCAAATCCGCCGCCGGAAGCCACCCGATCTTGCCGTCGGCGAGGCGGATCTTTCGCCACTCACCGACCACATCGAGGAGATCGACCCTGACGCCTTCGTGCACGACGAAGAGGTCGGTGCTCCGTTCGTCGGGGGCGCTTTTTACCGGTGAGGAGGGCGTGAAGAGGATCGCGGCGTTCTCCGACGCCTCCCTGCCGGATTGGATGCCGCCGGCCGTAAAGGCGAAGATGCTGAAGAGGATGACCGCCAACCCCGAGAACAGGCACATTCGCTGAAGCAGTGGTCCGTTGACGAGCCTGAACGCCGCCAGGAGCGTCGCGGCGACCCAGAGCGCGACGATGGCGACCGTTCCCCACCCCGCGGCTGACGCCAGGCTGACAAGCGCGTCCCACCACTCGACCAGGAAGAGGCGCGGCACGGGTTCGATCTTGTCCACGATGCGGAGGTTGGCCAGGCGCAGGTTGTGCAGGACGTCCTCGTCCCCCGGGGCGAGCCGTTTCGCGCGCTCGTAGTGGAGGATCGCCGCCGGGATGTTCCCGGTCTTGTAGTAGGCATTCCCCAGATTATAATAGAGTGCCGGATTTTCGTAACCGTTGGTGACGATCTTTTCGTACGTCTGTATCGCCTCCGGATATTTCCCTCCCCGGTACAGCTCGTTCGCGGCAGAAAAATTCATCTCCGCTTCCTGGCCAGCCGACGGCGAGGAGAGGGCCAGCAGTAGGAGTAGGAGTAGCAGTAATCCCGGCAGGAGGTGCCGGAGCACGTTCGGGCTCATCGGAACGCTCCTTCGAGTGCGAGTATCAGCTTTTCCGCACGGGCGTAGAAGTCTTCCATCCCCCGGTGGTCGGGGTCGGGAGCGAACCGGGCGAAGTCGCACTGCCCGATGATCCGGGAGAACTCCGACACCGATTCCTCGCCGGCGCCTTTCCGCGCGAGGCCGGCGCAGATGGCATCGAGGGCGAGGTCGGCCTGCGGGATCCCGAGCTTGTCCGCGCTGTATCCCCAGAGGGCCCTCGACACTTCCGTGTAGAACGCCTCAGTGTCGTCGCCGCCAAGGAGGTGCTTCGCGCGGGCGAGCCGCTTTCTGGCGACATTGCGAGCCCTGCGGGACCGCAGGCCGGCGACATCGCCGAGCATTTTTTCCCGGCGGCGCATCACGACCAGGAAGAGGCCGAGGAACGCCACAGGACAGGCCACCATCGCGAAAAATAACGGCGAACCGGCAAACGTGTCCCCACGACGGGCGAGTGACAGGTCATCGCTCCGGATGAAACGTATGTCCTCGCCCAGGAGCCTCACGTCCTCCCTGCTCAGGCCCGAGACCGACCCTCCGCCCCCCGCGTTGTCGGTCGACCGCGACACCGAAATCGGGTACTCCTTGCTGCGCAGTGTGGAATACTCTTTCTTCACCGGGTCAAAATAGGTGAACACGACGGCCGGAATCCGCTGGGTCCCTGCGTGACGGGGAATCAGGAGGTATTCGAACGTGCGGACGCCCGAGACTGTCGATTTTCCCTTTGAGACCTGATCGGACACTTTCGGATCGTACCTGTCGAAGTCGGTGGAGAGGGTCAGCTCGGGAGCTTCGAGGAGCCGGATGTTCCCGGTCCCTGAAATTTTCACTCGGAATGTCACCGGATCGTTTTCCGCGACCTGTTCGCGGTCAGGCCACGCCTCCATCGAGAATTTCCCCACGGCGCCGCCGAACCCCGGGGGAACCGAGGCCTCAGGGAGCGGTTTCACCGTTACTTTCTCGGGTCTGGTTATGACCGTGTGGTTGACGTTCCTCGCGTTTCCGAAGAAGGGGTCGTTGAAGAACTGGTCGAAGATGTCATTCGACTTCCTCCTCGTCTGTACCTGTACCACGCATTCGATCTCCATCGGGCCCAAGTCGAGGGTACCACTGCGCTGAGCGAAGAGCGCCACTTTTTTCAGCACGCCCACACGGTACTGTTTCCCCTGGTATGTCTCGGTCGTCAGCTGGATCTGCTGGGGCACGTCGAGGTCTTCCGACCAGAAGCCGGTGTACGATGGGACCTTCGCGAGGTTGTAGTTCACCACGTTCACCCTCGTGTAGATCTTGTAGGTTGCGGTGATCTGCTCGCCCTGGTACGCCGAACGCTTGTCCAGCTCCAGACGCAGGAAAAGGTTGTCGCCGATCTGTTCGCCGATGTCGTCCGCCTGCGCCCGCGGGTCGGCCGCCGGGGGCTTCGCGCCGGCCTTGCTCACCGTGATGGTGATAGACGCGGTCGAATAGCGGTTCCCCTGGTACTCGACGGACGCCGGACCGACGACCAGGGCGCCCTCGCGCCTCGGCTGGAGTACGTACGCGTATGTGATCGACGTGCTGACAGCCCCGTTGACCATCTGGAAATTCGTGGACTGGTTCGGTCCGGTGAGGACGACGAAGTCACGGAAATCAGGCGGCTGGAAGTTTCTCCCCGTCTGCGTTCCGGTGAGCTGGAAATTGACGTTGACCTGTTCTCCCATCACCATCGACGTCCGTCCGGCGCTCGCCTTGAATGAGACCTCCTCCGCGGCCAGACACATTCCGGTCACGATGACGAGGGACAAGAACAGCAACACCGCGCCGCGCCAGCGCCACGGGATCAATCGATTCATCGATGGGAGGGGTTGCGTCATACTCCGGCCTACCAGTCCTTCTCCACCTTCACCCTCACGGGGACTTTCTTCTGCAGTTTCTTTTTCAGGTCCTGCTCCTGCTGTCTGAGCGCTTCGAGTATCCTCTCGGCGTCGGCCTTCGAGATCTGGTCTTTCGGCTGACGGGGCTGCTCTTTCCCCTCCTTTTGCTTGTCATTCTTCGAGGGTTGGTCCTGCTTTTGATCGTTCTGCTGCTCTTTATCCTTCTGGTCTTTCTGGTCTTTTTGAGCTTGCTGGTCCTTTTTGTCCTTCTGTTCGTCTTTCTTCTCTTTCTTTTCCTTGTCGTCCTTCTTGTCCTGTTGCTGCTGTTGCTGCTGTTGTTGCTGAAGGAGCCGTTTGGCGTACTCCATGTTGTACCGGGTGTCGTCGTCCTTGGGGTTCAGTTTCAGCGACTCCTTGTACGCGCCGATGCTCTCCTCCAGCTTTTTCCCTTTCAGGTGCGCGTTCCCGAGGTTGTGGTAGGCCTGCGCGCGGACGTCGCGGTCGGTGGCCGTCGCGGCGACCGATTCGTATTCGCCCGCGGCCTCGTCGAAGCGTTCCTGCCGGTAGAGCGCGTCGCCGAGGTTGAATTTCCCGGTGACCGGATCCTTCGACGATTCGAGGGCCTTGCGGTAACTCACCTCGGCGTCCGGGAACTGTTCCTTCTCATAGAGCTTATTCCCTTCCCTGAGGAGCGATCGGTCAGATTGGGCGTGGGCATTCTGCGTCGCGAGCAGGCAGCCCACGGCGAGGAAGAAACCCGCGGAGATGATGGACATCGACCGGCTCAAGATTTCACCCTGAACAGTTTTGCGAACAAGGGCCACGACGCCCCTTTTTCCGAGATGAAGAGCTCGAGGAGGAGGAAGAACAGCGCCGCCGCAAGCAGGTATTGGAAGCGGTCCTCGTAGTCGGTGAAGACCCTGGCGCCGAACTCCTTCTTTTCCATCGAGGCGATCTGCGTGAATATTTCGTCGAATTCGTTCTGGCGGTTCGTGGCGCGGACATAGACCCCTCCCCCGGCGGAGGCGATCTCACGAAGCATCCCCTCATTGAGCCGGGAGAGCACGACCGAACCGTCGGCGTCCTTCCTGAACCCCGCGGCCGCGTCGTTCTGGTACACCGGTATCGGCGATCCTTCTTCCGACCCCATGCCGATCGCGTGGATCACGACCCCTTCCTCCCTGGCCTTCTTCGCCTCGCCGAGCGCGTCGTCCTCGTGGTTCTCCCCGTCGGTGACCAGGATGACGACCTTGTGCTTCGTCTCGCCGGCGATGAAGGATTCCATCGCGAGCCGGATCGCGGACCCGATGGCAGTGCCCGGCACCGGGACCACGTCGGTGTCGATGGTGTTCAGCACGAGGCGGACAGCGGAGTAGTCGGTGGTCAGCGGCAACTGGAGGTAACTCTGCCCCGCGAACACTATGAGACCGACCCTGTCGTTCTGGAGTTTTGCGAGCATCCGCGAGATGTTCTGCTTCGCATGGTCGAGGCGGTTCGGCGTGATGTCCTCGGCCTTCATGCTGTTGGAGACGTCGAGCGCGATGACCGCGTCGACCCCTTCGCGCTTCACTTCCTCCATCTTCGTGCCGATCTGGGGGTTGGCAAGGCCGAGTACGAGGAAGAGCACGGCCAGAGAGAGGAGCGTGAACTTGACCCCCCTGCGGTACTTTCCGGGGGTCGCCACCAGTCCTGCGAGCAGGGCCGGGTTGCCGAACCTCGCGAGCATCACCGCCCGGCGGCGCGCGGAATAGTAATACAGCGCCACCATCGGCAGGAGTAGCAGCAATCCGTAAAGATATTCAGGGTGCGCCAGGCGTATCATCGATTCAGGGTATTTTTCTGAAAAACGTCAGCGAGAGCATCACTTCGCCCAGGAGGAGAAAACCCGCGAGGAAACCCGCGCTGTAGAAATCCTCCTTGTGGCGCCGGAACTGGGTAACTTCGATCTTGGTTTTTTCGAGCCGGTCGATTTCTGCGTAGATGAGCTTTAATTTGTCGTTGTCGGTCGCCCGGAAGTAGGTTCCCCCGGTTTGTACGGCGATTTTTTTCAAAAGTTCTTCGTCGATTTCGACCGGGACGTTCCGGTATTGTGTTCCCAGCGGGGTCTGGACGGGGTATGGCGCCATCCCGATGGTGCCGACGCCGACCGTATAGACCCGGATGCCAAAGGTCGAGGCGATTCCGGCTGCGGTCATCGGATCGATGACCCCCTTGTTGTTCACCCCGTCGGTGAGCAAAATAATCACCTTGCTCTTGCTCTCGCCGTCCTTCAATCGCGAGACCGCCGTGGCGAGTCCCATCCCAATGGCCGTGCCGTCCTCGATCAACCCGCTGCGCACTCCGGCGATGAGGTCCTTCACGACGGCGTGATCGAGTGTGAGCGGGCACTGCGTGAAGCTCTCGCCGGCGAACACCACAAACCCGATCCTGTCGTTCGGGCGGCCGTCGATGAACTCCGCCGCCACGGCCTTCGCGGCCTCGATCCTGTTCGGCCGGAAATCCTCCGCGAGCATGCTCCCGGAGACGTCGGTGACGAGGATGATGTCGATCCCCTCGGTGGAGACGTTCTCACCCTCGGACGTCGTCTGGGGCCTGGCGATTGCGACGATGACGAGTGCGAGCGCCGAAACGCGCAGGAGGACCGGCAGGTGCCGGAGCCGCACCTTCCAGCCGGACCTTCCCGACTCAAAGGCGCGCAGGGTCGGCACCCTGATCTCTGTGTACGATTTCCTCCCCTTCCGCACGTACCACCAGGCAAGGAGCGGTATCGAGAGCAGCAGCCAGAGAAATTCCGGGTTCGCGAACGTCATTTCACCTCTCCCGCGTCCGGATCCAGCTGGTCGCCGCCGCGATCGGGTGCGGCACTCTCGTCACCGCGGGGAGTGGGTGAGGCGGCCTCTTCGTCGTCAGTTGCGCGCGGTGCGACTTTCGCCTTCCGGGTCAACTCGACGAACGACACCGATTCCGCGATGCTCCGCTCGTTCTGTTCCGGCTGAGGTATGAATTTGGCGAACTTCACCAGGTCGGACCTGGTGAGCGCGTCCCGCAGTCCGGCGACCGCGTCGGGTACGAGGCCCGCGATCGTCGGATCGGCGAGGATTTCGTCAGAGGTGGATTCCATCGCCGGCACCAGGAACCGTCGTTCGATGTAAGTCCGTATTACATCTGAAAGCGCGGTGTGGTACTCCTTGACCATCCCCCTCTGCCAAAGTTTCTCGGCCGCGATCGACCGGAGGGCATCCAGGGCAATCTCGTCGGCCGGGCGCGGCGGCGGACCGGGAATGAATTTTTCCCCCCGTTTCCGCTTCTTCAGTATATAATAGACCAGCCAGATGACGACGACCGCGCCGACGATACCCAATAGATACGGAAGGAGTTCGGCAAACGTGAGTGGAACGTCGAGGGGCGGCTTGATGGCCCTGATCTCCGCCGAGGTGTCCACGTCGACGCCGCGAACGAACAGCACGATCGGCCCGCCCGACACCGACCGGAGGAGTGTCTCCGGCGGGGTGGTGTAATACGCGATGAACGGCGGGACGACGTAGGTGCCGCTGTCGAATGCGGTGAACGTGAAGATGTGGCGAGTCTGCCCGCCGCCGCTCTCTACAGACGACGCGACGGAATCGACCCCTACGATTTCCAACCCGTCGAGTGAGTCGGCCGGGCCGAGGTTCCGGAGGAGAAACCCTGCAGGGTGCTCCAACGACACCGTGACCCTGACCTGTTCGCCGACGCGCAGGACGGTGGTGTCGGCTGCCGCGGTGAGCCTGACATCCTGGGCCCGGAGTTCGTCGCGGCCGGCGGCGGCGCAGAGCAACACGACCGCGAGAAGGGCAGCGTACCGACGGGCAGAAGCGGTCATCACCATCGCTTCCCCCTCATCCGGAAGAACATCATCAGCGGTTTTACATAGGGCTGGTCGGTGCGGATCCTGATCTCGTCGAGCCCCGACCTTCTGAACGTCCTGATCCTGGCCTCCTCCATCGCGCGCCACCACCGGGAGTACGCCTCCCTGACGCCGCGGTCCCCGGTGTCGATCCACCGGGTCTCGCCCGTTTCGGCGTCCACCGTCCGCATCAATCCAACCGGCGGAAGGTCGGCCTCACGGGGGTCGAACAGCTTGATCCCCACCAGGTCGTGCTTCTTGCCGGCGATCTTGAGGGCGTCCTCGTAGGAGTCGTCAATGAAGTCGGAAATGAGGAAGACGATGCTTCGTTTTTTTATGGCCCCGGTCAGGAACTTCAGGCCCCCGGCGATGTTCGTGCTCTTCCGTTCCGGGCGGAAATCGATCACCTCGCGAAGGATCCGCAGGACGTGAGAGCGGCCCTTCTTGGGCGGGACGAATTTCTCCACGACGTCGCTGAAGAAGATGATCCCGACCTTGTCGTTGTTCTTGAGGGCGGAGAAGGCGATCACGGCGCAGAGCTCCGCGGCGGTGTCGCGCTTCAGCTGACGCACGGTACCGAAGTCGCCGGAACCGCTCACGTCGACGAGCAGGATCACGGTGAGCTCGCGCTCTTCTTCAAAAACCTTCACGAAGGGGTGGTTGAACCGGGCCGAGACGTTCCAGTCGATCGTGCGAATGTCGTCGCCGAACTGGTATTCCCTCACCTCGCTGAAGGCCATACCCCTCCCCTTGAAGACGCTATGGTATTCCCCCGAGAAGACCTGGTTGACGAATCCCCTCGTCCGGATCTCGATTGCCCGGACTTTTTTCAGCAGTTCTGCGGTTTCCATCGTGGCGGGCCGGTGGGCGGCGTTCGGTCAGGGCACCTCGACCGCGTTCAGGATCTCGTCGATGATCTGCTCCGAGGTCACATTCTCGGCCTCGGCCTCGTAGGTCACGGCGATGCGGTGGCGCAGCACGTCGTGGCAGACCGCCCGTACATCCTCCGGCACCACGTACCCACGCCGCTTGACGAATGCATAGGCCTTCGAGGCGAGCGCCAGGTTGATCGTCGCGCGGGGAGACCCTCCGTAACTGATGAGCGCCGCGAGCTTCGCGAGCTTGTAGTTCCCGGGTTCGCGCGTGGCGAAGACGATGTCGAGGATGTAGCGCTCGATCTTCTCGTCCATATAGACGTCGCGGACCACGTTCCTCGCCTTCAGGATGCTGGACGGATCCACCACCGGCTGCACGGCCGGAAACGCCCCGGCGATGTTCTGCCGCATGATGAGCCGTTCGTCCTCGCGGCCGGGGTAGTCGATTTTGATCTTGAGCATGAAACGGTCGACCTGCGCCTCGGGGAGCGGGTAAGTCCCCTCCTGTTCGATCGGGTTCTGCGTCGCCAGCACGAGGAACGGCTCGTCGAGCTTGAAGGTCTCCTCACCGATGGTGATCTGGCGCTCCTGCATCGCCTCGAGGAGCGCGCTCTGCACCTTGGCGGGCGCGCGGTTGATTTCGTCGGCGAGGATGAGGTTCGCGAAGATCGGCCCCTTCCTGACGGTGAACTCGGAGTTCTTCTGGTTGAAGATCATCGTCCCCACGAGGTCGGCGGGGAGGAGGTCCGGGGTGAACTGGATCCGCTGGAACTTCGCGCGGATCGCCGACGAGAGTGTCTTGATCGCGAGGGTTTTCGCCAGGCCGGGCACGCCCTCAAGGAGGATGTGGCCGTTGCAGAGTAGGCCCAGGAGGAGTCGTTCCACCATTGCCTTCTGCCCCACGATCGTCTTCCCCACCTCCATCAGGAGGAGGTCGGTAAACGCGCTTTCGCGCTGTATGCGTTCGTTGAGTTCGGTGATGTCGGTCATGGAATCTCGTAGTGAAAGTTGCGTGGACGGGATGGAGCCTGGTTACATTTGTTCGGGCGCGGAAATCCCCAGGAGGGAGCAGCCGTTCCCGACGACGATCTTGGTCCCGAGCGCGAGCGTCATCCTCGCCGCGGTGACGTTCGCGTCCTCGGAGACGACGCGGTGCTCGTGGTAAAATTTATGAAACGCCCCGGCCACGTCGTTCAGGTACTCGATCAGCCGGTGCGGCTCGAACGTTTGCGCGCACGATTCCACCGTGTCGGGGAACGCCGAGAGCGTCTTCATCAGCGCTACCTCCTCCGGCGCCGCCAGGAGCAAAAGGTCGGCCCGGCCGAAATCGATCCCGAGGGCATCGGCGTGGCGGATGATGCTGGCGATGCGTGCGTGCGCATACTGCAGGTAGAACACCGGATTGGCCTCCGATTGTTCCTTGGCGAGCTTCAGGTCGAAATTCAGGTGGCTCCCGATTCCGCGCATCAGGAAGAAATACCTTACCACGTCGGGGCTCACCTCGTCCATCAGTTCGTCGAGCGTGATGTAATTCGCCTTCCGGGTGGACATTTTCACCACCTCGCCGTCGCGCACGATCGTTACAAATTGATGGATGAGGACCCTCATCAATCGAGTGTCGTGGCCGAGCGCCTTCAGCGCCGCCATCACGTCTGGGACGGTGGCGACGTGGTCCGCCCCGAGGACGTCGATCATCAATTTAAATCCGCGGCGGAATTTCTCGCGGTGGTAGGCGATGTCCGGCAACCGGTAGGTCGGCTCGCCCGTACTCTTCACGACGACCTTGTCCTGGGATCCTCCGAGCGCCGACACCCTGAACCATACGGCGCCGTCCTGGTCATAGATCAGGTCCTTCGCCCTCAGGTCGGCGAGCGTCTCCTCGACCTTGCCGCTCTCATAGAGCGTGTTCTCGTTGTAGAAGACGTCGTGGATGATCCCGAGCCTCTGGAGCGTACCCTTGATGTCCTCGAAGATGTCGCTCTCCGCCTGCCGCTTGAAGCGCCCCTCGGCCGGTTCGGCGCGGAGGCGGTCGCCGTCTTTATCGAACAACCGTTTCGCGATCTCCCGAATGTACTCGCCCTGGTAGTAGTCCTCCGGGAAGGGAGCGTTCTCCCCGCCGAGCAGTTCGAGGTACCGGAGCCTGACCGAATCGCCGAGGATTCGCATCTGCCGGCCGGCGTTGTTGAAGTAGTATTCGCGCGTGACCGTGTGGCCGGTCCACTCGAGGAGCCTCGCCACGGTGTCGCCGTAGACGGCGCCCCGGCCGTGCCCGACGGTGAGCGGCCCGGTCGGGTTGGCGCTCACGAACTCCACCTGCGCCTCGATCCCCCCGCCCGACCCGCCCCGGCCGAACTCCTTCCCCGCCGCGACGATGTCGCGCAGCCGCGCGTGGTAGTACGCCGCGCTGAAGCGAAAGTTGATGAAGCCGGGGCCCGCCACATCGACCGACTCGATGAGGGGGTCCGACTTTGACACCAGCGCCGCGATGCCGGACGCAAGGTCCCTCGGGTTCCGGCCTGAGTGTTTCGCCGCGACCATCGCCACGTTGGTGGTGAGGTCGCCGTGGGATTCCACGCGCGGCTTCTCGAACGTGGGCGTGATGTCTCCCGAAACCCCCATCGATTTCAGGGCTTCGGAAACCATTTTCCTCAGATGTTCCCTCATTTTTTGGCGCGCTTGCGCGGGGCTGCGGATTTCTTGGGCGGGGCTACGGCTTTCTTCCGGGGGGCTGCTGCTTTCTTGGGCGGGACTGCGGCTTTCTTCCGGGGGGTGCCTGCTTTCTTCAGGGGGGTGCCTGCTTTCTTCAGGGGGATAGCTGCTTTTATCTGGGGCGTTGGCGGTTTGTCGTCGAGCGTTTCGATTTTGGCGTCTCCCCAGAGATTCTCCAGGCCGTAGAACCTCCTGACGTCCTTGTGGAAGACGTGGACAACGACGTCGACGAAATCGAGGAGGATCCACTGTTTCTGCGTCACGCCTTCCCGGTGCCAGGGATGGACGTCGGATTCGGCCAGCCCGTCGAGTACGGCGTCGGCGATCGCCTTCACCTGGGTGTCGGAGTCGGCTGAACAGATGACGAAGAAGTCGGCGACGTCTGATACCTTCCTGAGGTCGAGGAGCTGTACGTCAGAAGCCTTGATTGAAAAAGCGAACTCGGCGATTTTCTTTGCGAGATGGCGTGAGGTCAATTTGACTTTCCCGGGTTCAGTGATGCGTGGTCCTCGCCGATGATCACTGAGACATCGACGAAGTAATCGGGGTTGATCTGTTGGATAACGTTTGACGCCGCGACCCCGAGCACGGCTGCCACGGAGCGGGCGGCCTCGAGGTTGCCGACACGGTCGATGACGAGCGTCTTGCGTACGCCGGACGAACTGTAGTTCTTCATCTCGACGACGTCGTACCCTGACCCCCGCAGATACCTGGTGAATTTCGCGCCCGCCCCCCTGGCGCCGCATCCGTTGAGCACGTCGAGCTGGATGACCCTGGAAGGGATCACCACCGCGCGCGGTGGTTCGGGTTTCTTTCCCTCCGCATAGAACAGGTACGCGAGGAAACCGGCGCAGCCGATGGACAGGAAGAGGACGGTGGTAATAAGGTGGCGCAACGATTTTCGCCGCGGCGTCCGCTCCGTGCCGGGCCCGGGCGGCATCGGCTCAATCATCATGCGGCGTCATGCGATCCCGCGCCGGATGGTCAATGCTCGAATGGTCGGTCTCCCATCGGGTTGCCGTAATACCACGGGTCGAAGGCGTTCCGGTACGGGGAATACGGCAGCTCACGGTACTGAACCTGCAGGTAGACGTTTTCCCACGGCTGGTAGTTCATCTCTGCGCGGCTGATGTAGATCTTGTTGAGCGCGTTGAGGTCAGCCCCGCCCGTCGCGCCGAACGGTGAACCCTGCAACGTCACGTCGAAACGCACGTTCAACGGATCGGCGATCTTGTAGAACATCGAGTTGGTGTAACTCGCGAGTGAGACGCCGGAGCCGCCCGCGCTCATATAATTGTACGAGAGGGTGTGCCGCATCAGGAATCGGTCCGGGTCGAGGAGGCCGAAGAAGGAGCTCAAGCCGCCGCCCCATCCCGAGCCACCGCCGCCTCCCGGCTTGACCAGGGAGGCCGAGGCGTTTTGTTCCTCCATCGTCTGGGTCCTGAGCTGAGCGGCCGCGGGTTCGAGTGTGGCAAGCGCCAGACCCACGAAAAGGGTCAGAATCAGGACCGGGGCCGTCAAAAGGGCTGTTTTTTTCATAGGGACACCGGGTTAAGTATAAAAAAAACGCGTTTCAGAATCAACCGGCCCCGCCTGCCCTCGACAGCATCACCGACCGGGCGCTCTCGAGTTGGGACGGATCGTTGATTCCGGCCACTTCCGCCGGATCGAGGCATTTTACCGCCGAAATCCGCCACCCTCGCTTCGAAAAAATTTCGAAAACGTCGGTCAGGTAGTATTCGCCCTGAGCGTTGTCGGGCCTGAGGCCTTCCAAGGCCTGGAAGAGCTTCTCCCTCTCGAACACGTAAATCCCGGAATTAATTTCCGTGATCTTCTTCTCCTGGGCCGAGGCGTCCTTCTCCTCGACGATCCGCAGGACACTCTCGTCCTTGTTCCGCACGATCCGGCCGTACCCGGACGCATCCTCCGCCTCCGCCGTCAGGATCGTGCCCACCGCGCCGGTTGTGCGATGGTACCCGAGGAGGGCGCGCAGCGTCTTCTCCGTCAGCAGGGGCACGTCTCCCGAAAGCACGAGCACGTCGCCCGTGAAATCGGCGAGGGCATCGAAGGTCTGCTGCACCGCGTGGCCTGTCCCGAGCTGGCGGTCCTGGGAGACGAACGTGACGACGGCGGATTCGCCGGAGAAATAACTGATCACCGTTTCCTTCTTCCATCCCACCACCAGGAGGATCCGACCGGCGCCGATGCGCGCGGCCAGTTCGACGACGTACGCGACCATCGGCTTTCCCTCGATGGGGTACATCACCTTCGTCATCTCGGGGTTCTTCATCCTCGTACCCTTGCCCGCCGCGAGGATGACCACGGCGAGTTCCCTGGGCGCCTGAGCTTCAGCCATAGTATCAGTCCACCATTGCGTTGTCGTTGTCGATGAGGCGCGTCTTCCCGAATCGTACCGCAATCGAGAGGAGCGCCCTGGATCCTTTTGAAAGGGCCGGGAGTTCGCGGAGCGTCCCGGCGTCGGCGAGTGAAACGTAATCGATCGTCGCGGACGGCGCGCCGGAGAGGACCTCCCGCATCACCCGCCTGATCGATTCGCCGTCCCTCTCTCCCGCGGAGATCGTTCCGAGCGCCGCGTCAAGCGCCCGCCGTATAGCAGGAGCTTCGGCGCGTTCCGACGGGGAGAGCCTCACGTTCCTGGAACTCATCGCGAGCCCGTCGGCCTCCCGGACCGTGGGGGCCACCACGATCTCGACCGGGAGATCGAGGTCGGCGGTCATCCGGCGGATCACGGCGGCCTGCTGGGCGTCTTTTTGCCCGAACACCGCCACGTGCGGCTTCACGATGTTGAAGAGCTTCGCGACCACCGTCGCGACGCCGCGGAAATGGCCCGGACGGCTCTTTCCCTCGAGGAGTTCCGCGATCCCGCCAACGTCGACTGCCGTCGAGTGCCCGGACGGGTACATCCCCTCCGCGGTCGGCGTGAAAAAAATATCCGCGCCGGCGTCCCGCGACATTACGGCGTCCCGCTCGATGTCGCGCGGGTACGATTCGAAATCGTCGCCTCGGCCGAATTGCGTCGGGTTGACGAAGACGGAAACGACGAGCACGTCACAGCGCCCGCGGGCGATCTTCATCAGGCTCAGGTGGCCGTCGTGGAGGAAGCCCATCGTGGGGACAAACCCGATCTGCCGGCCGTTGCGCCGGTGGCTGTCGGCGACGGCGACCATCTCCGCGACCGAGGCGATGGCGACCATCAGAGGCGGGCTTTGGCGGTCAGGTAAAAATCGATTCCCGGCGCAGGGTAACCACTCCACCACTGGTACTCCTCGTCGAGGAGGTTTCTGACGCCCGCCCCAAGGACGAGCCGGGGGACCAGCGTCGTCGTGACGCCCGCGTCCAGGAGGAACGTCGCCCCCAGCCAGGTCGAGCCGGTCCTGTCGATGTTCTGTTCGCTCCAGTAGCGCGCCGCGGCGCTGACGGTCCACGATCCGGCGATGTCGTACTCCGCCTGCGCGCCCGCGTCGCCGATGGGGGTCATCGGGAGTTGCGAACTGCCGCCGCGCTCGCGCGACGGCCGCACCGTACCGGTGAACCGGACCCTGAATCCAGGGCGCGGCTCGAGGCTCCCCTCGACCCCGAGGAGCGACTGCCATGTCCCCGCGAATTCCGTGGTGATCCTCCCGCTGTCGGTGACCAGCAGGGGGCGGTTGTCGCTCTGGGAATATCCGCCCGTGACCTTCAGCGTCAGGATGCCGCTGTTGTACCAGATCGAGCCGCCGAGGTCGAATGATTTTTTCTCGGGGATCATCGCAACCTCGCGCGCGAGGTACGGGACCTTCGCGGCGAGGTCGGAGTAGAGGGTCAGCGTCATCCCGGACCGGAACCAGAGGTTGACCTTCCGGCCTGCGTCGATGTCCCACTCGAGCTCACCGAGGGGCGAAAGGAGCGACCTCGTGACATTGTCGGTCCCGCTTCCGCCGGAATACTCGCCGCCCGCCTTCAGGAAAAAGCCCGGCGAGAGCCTCCACTGCAGTGCCGCCAGCAGCGTAAAGAGCGACGGGGAGGAGACGCTGGTCTGGTAATCGAGGGAAGAGCTCACATACCGAAAGCCGGAGATCAGCCGCTGGTCGCCGATGTCGCCGGCGACCGTGGCGTCGAGGACGGGCGAGGTCACCGTGACCGAGGAGTCGATTCCACCCGAGGCGTCGTTGACGGCGAGGACATTCGCGGCCACCGAAAAATCCAACACCAGCCCCTCGCGCTTGATCGAGGCGATCCCGGCCCCGAAGGAGTAACGTTCCCGGTCGCGCTCGGCGCCGGCGGGGAGCAATCCTGACGAGTCGGACAGGCCCGGCAGACCGAACGCATCGTGCAGGAAATCCAGGTCGGCGTTGACGCGGAAGTTCCGGAGGATTTCGTTGTCGGTGGAAACGAGAGACGTGTATCGTCCGCCGAGCTTGAATTCGTCGCCCGCTGAATTGGGGACGTGTCCGCTGGTCCGCCGGTATCCCCCACGCGTTGAGAGGTTCCAGCCCTGTGTGTGGTAATCGACGTAGCCGAGGGCGCCGAACGTGCCGTAACTGCCGGCCGAAGCCTCTGCCGAAACCCTCCAGGGCATCTCCCTCGCCTCGTAACGCGGCAGGCTCCCTCCCCCGGGCAATTCGATCGGTGGCCGGTCGGTAAGGAGGCTCGAATCCGGCGGCGGCGCCTCGTAAACGGGGACGTCGTAGATCTCACCCTTCCTGGCGAAGGGCAGCGTGATCGCCTTCTTTCCCACGATCGTGATCTCGGGGATCTGGAGCTGGGGCAGGTCCTTCCTCACGAGTGAATCGGGGAGCTGGGCGCCATCGACTCCACCGGAGCCTGCGGAGCCTGCGGAGCCTGTCGAGCCTGCGGCGGCGCCGGACCCCGCGAGTGAATCGGCGACCTGGGCTTTCGCCGCGGGCGAGACCAGAAGGAAGAGCACGGCGATCTGCGCCAACGCTGCCATCGCCACCGTCATCCGCATTGTCCTGTGGCTCATTTGCGCAGCCTCCTCAACCGTTCCTCAGCTTCGTCCCTGATCACCGGGTCGAGCGGGTTCGCGACGATCAACTCGTAGAGAGCAATCGCCTGGCGGTTGTCGCGGAGCCGCTCGTACGATTCCCCGGCGCCGAAACGCCCGCGCTCAACCATCACAGGATATTCGCCGTACTGTTCGTAAACATCCTTGAAGGCCTGGAGCGCGTCGGCGGGTTTCTTCAGGGCAAGGTAGTTGTCCCCGATCAACAGCAGCGCTTCCGCCGCAACGTCGTCGTTGCGCCGCGCGACGATGCGGTCGAGCGTGTCGAGCGCCATCTTGTATTCCTTCGAGTCGATGTGGATGCGGGCGAGCTGCAGGCGGCTCTTGTCGGCGAAGATGTCGTCGGGATGGCTCTCAATCACCTCGCGGAACTGTTTCTTCGCCCCGGGCTTGTCGGGGACGTTCATCCGGGCAACGCCGAGCTGGTAGCGCACTTCCGAGAGGAGGGGCGAATTGGGATATTTCGCCGGGAAGGGCTCAAGCGCGGTGACGGCCGCAGGGTAGCGCTTCAGCTTGATGTACGAAACCCCCGTCATCAGCCGAACGCTCTGCGCCGGCTCGGTGTCGTCGAAGTTCCTCAGGATCTCCTCGTAGTACGACACCGCCTGCTGTTGGTTGTCCTCGAGCTCGTAGGCCCGACCGAGCTGGTAGAGTCCCTTCGCGCGCAGTTCACGCGGAGGGTTCATCTTCAACATCGACTGGTATTCCAGCGCCGCGGCGCCGTAGTCCCCCTGGCCGAAGAGGATGTCCCCCTTGCGCATCACCAGCTCTTCCCTCGAGCCTCCGTCGGGGGCGGTTTCGAGAAACTTATCGATTTCGGCGAGAGCGGCGGCCGGCTTTCCCTCGGCCTGGTAGGTGTACTGCAACCCGGACATCGCGTCGCTCACGAGCGGGCTTGAGGGGAATTCCGTGAGGACCTTCTGGTAATAGACCCGCGAGCTGTCGTACTGCTTCAGGTTGTAATACGAATCGCCGGCGTTGAAATAGACGCGGGGCATCAGCTGGCTCTCGGGATGCTGCTTCATGAAGGAGTTGAACTCTCCGAGCGCCGTATGGTAGTCCTCCGCGGAGAAATAGGTCCAGGCGATGTTGAAATGGACGACCTCGCCGTAGATCGATTCGGGGTATTTTTTTTGGAATTCGCGGAGGTGCCCGACGCCCCGGTCGGCGTCGCCGCGCTGGATGTACGACATCCCGAGCTGGAAGGCGGCGTACTCGCCATAGAGCCCGCCTTTCCCACCCTCGGCCAGCGCTGCATAGAGGGCACCCGATCGGTCGTATTGCCCCAGGAAGAAATAACAGTCGGCGCGACGGAGGTCGGCTTCGCCGGTGCGCGGGTCGGCGGCGTGAGCGCGGCTGAACCGTTCGAAGGCCGCCGCCGCGCCGGTGAATTTCTGCTGTTCGAAGAGGCACCACGCCGCCCCGTACTCGGCCGTCGTCCTGTGTGGGCCGTCGGAGAGCTTCGACGCCGCCCCCGCAAAGACCCGTTCGGCGTCGTCGAAGCGGCCGTCCTGGTAGAGCGCCTCGGCCCTCCAGAGCATCGCATCCGGAACGTCGCCCGACGAGGGATATTTCTTCAGGAACGCCTCGAGCAGCTCCTCGCTGCTGCGGAACCTCCCGAGGTGGTACATCGCGACCCCCTCGCGGTACATCGACGGGGCCATCAATGAGGCGGGGGCGCCGAGCTTCCTCACCTTGGAGAACCCGTACTGGGCGTTCACGAAATCGTTGGTGGCCAGGCTGCTCTCGCCCATCATCCGGTATGCGAGGGGCCTTCGCTCGCTCTCCGGGAAGAGCCTCGCCGCGTTGGAAAAATTCCCCTTCGCGTCGCGGTAGCGGCCGTTGCGGTACTGGACCATCCCCATCTGGATGTACGCCCGTTCGGCGAACCGGTCGTACGGAGAGCGGTAGGTCAGCGTGTCGAACTTCGCCACAGCCCCGAGTTCATCGCCGGTGAGCAGGGACAACACGCCGCTCTGGTAGAGCGCCGCGATGCCGACCTCGTCGTTGCGGTGTGAGAGCGAGTCGAGGTGCTCCCGCGCGCTTTCGTACTCTCCCTGCCGGATGTACGCCCACGCGAGGCCGAGCTCGGCCTGTCCCGCGAGAGGGCCGCCCGGGTTGCTCTCCATCAGCGAAGAGAAGGACGAGACCGCTGCCGGGTAGTCGTCGAGCCTGAAGGCGGTCTCGCCGCTGAGGAGGTCGAACTCATCGCGCTGGGCGGGGGTCGAGGGTGTGACTCCGCCCAGAAAGGAGTACGCAGACCGCGGGTTTCCCTCGCGGAGCGAGATCGAGGCGGAGCGGAGCTTCGCATCGGTGGCCATTCTGCCGTCGGGATATTCCGCGAGGAGCGAATCGAGGTATTTTTGCGCGCGCGGACCCTCCCCCTTCCGTTCGAGCGAGAGCGCCCAGCCGAAGAGGGCGTCTTCGCGCGAACCCGCGGCAGCCGGGTCGCCCATCATCGCGGCGAGGTCGGCTTCGGCCGCGGCGGTGTTCCCGAGTTCGACCTCGATCATCGCGCGCCAGAAGAAGGTCGAGCCGCGCTCGGCGTAGCCGGGATGGTCGTCGATGAGTTTCGTGAAGGCGTCGCGGCCGGCGTCGAGGAGGTGGAGTTGGAAGGCGCTCACGCCCTTGATGTAGAGGGCCCTCGGAACTTCCTTGTCGCCACCGAAGAGGCCCAGGAATTCCGTCGCCCACTGGAAGGACTCGAGATAGTCCCGGTCCGCGTACCCGGACTCCATCAGCAGGGCGACGACGTCGCGGTTCTCACCGTTGACCAGCGAGGGCACGAAACGCGCCGACGCCTTCCGCCGCACGACGTTGTGGGCTTCGATCCTGGCCCATTCCTCTCCGAGGGCGTCGTTGTCGAAATAGACGGGGTCCCTGACCTCGGGTACCTGCGCCGAGACGCGCCCCCCGTGGACCGCGAGCGTCAGGATCCCAAGGATGAGCGGGAGGAAGATGAGGATGGATCTCTTGCCCAACGGCTCCGCCGTCCTCATTCCGGGATGATGTCGATGATCACCGTACGGTTGTAGAAACGCTCCTCGGGAAGAGTGTTCTCGAAGGGTGCCCTCCGGACGTCCTCACCGAAACCGTACGTGTCGAAACGGACGTTACGCTTGCCCGCCTTTGCCAGCGCGTTCTGCAGCACCTCCATCGTCTCGGTGGCGCGCTCCCGGGATAGCTTCAGGTTGTAGCTTTCCTCGCCGACGACGTCGGTGTGGCCGTGGATGATGACGCTTCCCCCTGACGGGATCAGCGGCGCCACCTCGTTCGTCAGGAAACGGTTGTAGGTGGAGACGGTCTTCGACTGGTCGAATTCGAAGAGGATCGAAAACCGCCAGCCGGAGTTCTCGTCCTGCTCATCGGAGCGGACCAGCCTGACCTTTTCCTCCTTGCGGACAGTCTGGCCGCCGCTCGTCTCACCGACCATCGCGAGGGTGTACTGTCCCTGGAGGCGGTTCCCGAGGATCGACCTGCCGGGAATCCGTTCCTGGTCGCGGGTGTACGGCCCGAACCGCTGGACCTTGCCGTCGTCGCCCGTCGCCTCGATGCTCCAGGAGGCGAGCATCTCCTTCGCACCCTCGACCGTGACGAGGACGTCGCTGTCGAGCGGGTCTTCCTGCAGGGAAATGATCTGGACCGGGTCGAGCAGGTCGGCGGTGGCGCTGGCGATTTCCACCCTCCGGTCCTCGGGTCCGAGCAGGTCGAGCTCGCGCGTCGCGCCGCGCTGCACCGACGGCACTGACGGTTTGTCGAACCCCGCGGTCCGAATCCTCCCGGCGTCGATCCCGAACACCTCGACGAGGTACCGCTTCACCGATTCCGCGAGCGCCCTGCCGTCTGCCGCGCCGGAGGCGGAACTTCCGCGGAGGTCGATGCTCGCCTCCCGGTTCCTGCGCATTCTGTCACCGACCACGTTCAGGACGTTATGGTAGACGGTCAGCTGTCTGCGGGAGCGGCCCGTCAGGTCCTGAGGCCGGGCCTCGAGCAGCTGGTCCTCGTGAAAAGTCGTCGCTTCTGTGGCGTTGAGGGCGACGTAGCGGGCCGGGACCGCGGTGGAGCCGGCGTCGAAGAAAACAAAGTTCCGGGTCGGGAAGGTTTCCTGGACCCTCCGCTCGGAGGGGATGATCCTCGGGGCACTGACAGTGAACGCCAGGTTCTCGCTCGCCTGGGACGACACCGACGAGCTGCTCGCGAACTTGACCGTCACGCCGAAGCGCATCGTGGTGAGTCCCCACGTCTCCTCGGACCGCGGACCCTGGCCGAAGTGGACGGCAAAGAAGGGCGACGCCTGGATCGGCGTTGCCGCGTCGCTCGCGGTCAGGGGGAAATCCATCCCGACGCCGATCTGGCCGGAGAAGACGGTGCCGCGGACTCCGCTGAAATCGCCCGACGCGGCCGGAAGGCCAGTCTCGGTGTACTCGAACGACTTCGACACGTTGAACGCGAGCCTGGGGCCGGCGAAGAGGAAGACGTCGGCCGTGAACGGCGAAAACCGCACGCTCGGTTCGAGGGTGATGTACTGCATCGAGGCCGACAGGGTCGAGGTGCCGGCCGCGGGGGTCGATACGTCGTCGAACGATCCGCTCCTGCTGTCGAACCCGAGGGCCGCCATCCCGCCCCAGGTCGCGTCGTGGCGGTATTCGACCATCGGCGCGAGGAAGAGGCCGGTCCCGGACCCGTCGACGAAGGGCGCCGGAGAGGTAACCGTCTCGTTGATCTTGCTGATCTCGGAGGAGTAAAAATTCACGTTCAGCCCCAGCGATCCGCCGAACCACCACCGGGGTTGCAGGCGTCTCGCCTCCTGCGCGCGGGAGCTCCCGGGGAGAAGCGCGAAGGCAGCGAGGAGGATTGCGAGGAAGAGATGTGCGGGATTGCGTCTGATCAATCTAAACATGGGACCGGATGCTCCTTTCGTCGTAGGGGATTCGGGTTTAACGAACACGATGATTGATGCGCCCCCGGCTACAGGATCTTCTTCCCGAATGCCGATTGCACCAGTTCGACGGCGAACTCCGCCGACTGGTTCCTCACGTCGATGATCGGGTTTACCTCGACCAGCTCGAGGGACGACATCTTGCCGGACGCCGCGATCATCTCCATTGCAAGGTGTGCCTCGCGATAGTCGAGCCCGCCCTTGACCGGCGTCCCCACACCGGGCGCGTACACCGGGTCGACGCTGTCGAGGTCGAAGCTGACGTGGAGGAAGTCGACCCGCTTGAGGAGGTGGGCGAGGGCCTTCCCCATCACCTTGTGCATTCCGTGGCGGTCGATCTCCTCCATACTATAGATATTCACGCCGTACCGGATGATGTTCTTCCGCTCCTGGGCGTCAAGGTCTCTCAACCCCAGGATCGCGACATTCTTCGGGTCCACCTTCCTGAACCGTCCACCGACCGCCAGGAGCGGTTCCGGCCCGAGGCCCGCGCAGACCGCCAACGGCATCCCGTGGATGTTCCCGGAGGGCGAACTCGCCGGGCTGTTGAAGTCCCCATGGGCATCGATCCAGAGGACGCCGAGCGTTTTCTTCCTTTTTCGCGCGTACTGGGCAACTCCGCTGATGGTCCCGATGGCGATCGAGTGGTCGCCCCCCAGGACAAGGGGAAATCGCCCGTCTTCGAGGACCGCCGCCACCTTATTTCCCAGGACGGTTACCGCTCGCGTGATCTCCGGGAGGTATTTCATCCTCGGATCCTTGACCTTTTGCTCTTCCTGGGTCTTGATCGAGATGTCACCCTCATCGGTGACTTTGTAGCCCAGTTCCCTCAGTTTATCGCCAATACCGGCAATTCTGATGGCGGAAGGGCCCATATCCACACCACGGCGCCCCGCCCCGAGATCCATCGGTGCGCCTATTATATGGATTGTTTTGTCTCTATTAAAGCTCTTCTTCACCGGCACAGGCTTAAACATAATAAAATATTAGCTAAAAAACTCATCTTTTATCCGACCAGAGATACGATAGGAGCAGGGATAATGTTTCCCGCATCTCCTTCCTGTGGATGACCAGGTCGACAAAGCCGTGTTCCTGTTGAAATTCGGACCTTTGGAAGCCCGGCGGGAGGTCTTTCCCGATCGTCTGTTTGATCACCCGCGGACCCGCGAACCCGATCAAGGCTCCCGGTTCGGCAATATTGACGTCCCCGAGCATCGCGAAGCTCGCCGTGACGCCCCCGGTCGTGGGGTCGGTCATGATCGAAATGTACGGTATCCCGGCCTCCGCCAGCACCGCCAGCTTCGAGCTGGTCTTCGCGAGCTGCATCAGGGAGAGCGCCCCTTCCATCATCCTCGCACCCCCGCTCGAGGAGATCACGATCAGCGGTATCCTGGACTTCAGGGCCTTGTCGGCGCCCCTCGCGATCTTCTCCCCGACGACCGAACCCATGCTGCCGCCGATGAAGGTGAAATCCATCGCGCCGAGTACGACGGGAACCGAATGGATCTTCCCCGTGCCGACGCGGACTGCGTCGAAGAGCGAAGTTTTCTTGATCGATTCCTTGATCCGCTGCTTGTAGGGCCGGGTGTCTGTGAAGCTGAGCGGGTCCGAGGACCTGAGCTTCCGGTCCATCTCCTTGAACGACCCCGGGTCGAGGAGGATGTCGATGTATTCAGTACTTCCGATCCGGAAGTGGTGCCCGCACTTCACGCAGGTGAACGACTGCTCCTCGAGCTGCTTCCGGTGGATGATTTCGCCGCAACGGTCGCACTTGCTCCACATCCCGTCGGGGATGTCCTTACGTTGCGCTTCCTGCTGGATGCTGACCTTCGATCGTCTGAACCACGCCATGGCTGTCAGGCTCCTTGTTCTTTTTTCAATGTATATGAAAATTCCTTGATGTATGCCGGCTCGGCGAAGCGCAGGTCGGCGACCGAGCCGGCGCGAAAGAGGGTCTCCCCGAGCAGCGCGACGCCGACCGCGGGATTCACGTCTGCGACGCTCACAATGCAGGTGGCCGGAACGGAAGGAAACCAGGAGGCGGCGCGAGTCGCGTCGTCCGTCAGGATCACCGGTTCGCCGAGGGCCGCGGCGAGCCCGGCCAGCGCGGCTGTCGGGAACACCGCCGGCGAGGCTTCCGCCGCCATCACTCCTCCCACGCGCCTGAACGTTGCGGCGTAGGCCTCCTCCCTTCCGGCCCGGATCACGGCCAGCATCGATCCGGCCTGCAGGAACCGGGGCTCCTTCGAGGCCGTCATCGCCCAGGCGTCGAACGTGGGAACGGCGACGAGGGCTGAGCCGCGCGCGAAACAGAAACCCTTCGCCGTGCTGAAACCGATGCGCAGTCCCGTGAAGGATCCCGGTCCGGAGGCGACCGCGACGGCGTCCGGCCGCCGGTGAGCGGCGTCCGCGGCGCCGGCTTCCCTGGCTTCAATGAAGCACGCGTCGATGATCGACAACAGTTTCTCGGCGTGGACCTGCGGCGCTCCTGCGGTGGTCGACGCGAGGACTCTTCCGTCCGAGACGAGCGCCACGGCACACTGCGCGGTCGAGGTGTCGATGCCGAGGACCGTCATCGCGCGCCCACCCCCGTCCGGCTGACGTCGATGACCCGCTCGTCCGGCGACTCCCCGGCGCGCATTCGCACGTCGTACCGTTCGGCGGGCAGGAAGGACCCGGCCCGCTCGGCCCACTCGACGAGGCAGACCCCGTCGCCGCGGTCGAGGTATTCCGTGAAACCGATACCGGCAAGTTCGGCGGTCGACGCGATGCGGTAGAGGTCGAAATGGTACACCGCGAGTCCGGGGGCGCGATATTCGTGGAGGAGCGTGAAGGTCGGACTGGAGACGTTACGGTCCGTGCCGAGCGCGCGGCAGACCCCGCGAACGAACCGGGTCTTCCCCGCCCCGAGCTCACCGAAGAGCGCGACGATGTCGCCCGGCCTCAGCATGCCGCCCAGACGTTCGCCGGCGGCGACGGTTTCCTCCTCCGACATCGAACGGACGGTAAAGGGTGTTTCGGCGGGTGCGCGCGTCGCGAGGTCCGTCATCCCTTCGGCGTGAGTGTGGCGACCGGAAGGATCATCTCCTCCATCGAGACGCCCCCGTGCTGGAAGCTGTCCCGGTACTGGTTGACGTACCGGTGGTAGTCCGTGGGGTAGACGAAGTAGAAGTCTTCCTTCGCGATGAGGTAGTTCACCGTCACGCTTCGGCTCGGCAATCGGAAATCCTTCGGGTTCTTGATGAAGATGGCGGTCTTCTCGTCGGCCTTCAGGTTGCGGCCGTACTTGTAGCGCAGGTTCGTCGAAGCCTCCCGGTCGCCGATCACCTTCACCGCGCGCATGCTCCGGATGCTGCCGTGATCGGTGGTGAGCACGACGGTGACGTCCTTCTGCCGGGAGAGGGTCTTCAGCATTCCGAATAGCGTAGAGTGGACGAACCACGACTTCGTCAGCGAGCGGTAGGCCGACTCGTCGGGCGCGATCTCCTTAAGAAGTTGCGAATCAGACCGGCCGTGGGCGAGCATATCCACGAAGTTGACGACGATCGAGGTGAGCGGGTTCTTCGCGTACGACGCGATGTTGTTCTCGACCCCCCGGCCGAACTCGGCGTCGAGGATCTTGAGATACTTCGATTCTGGCTTGAGGTTGACCTTACGGCGCTCCAGGAGGGCGTCGATGAACCGGTGCTCGTACCGGTTCCGGCTGTTGTCGTCGTCCTCCCATTCTGCCCATACCTCGGGGAAGCGTACCTCGATTTCATCGGGGAAGGCTCCGCTGAAGATCGAGTTCCGGGAATACGGGGTGGCCGTCGGCAGGAGCGAAAAATGGTAGTCACGCCTGATGTCGTAGAACTCGCGCAACAGCGTCTCCATCTCCATCCACTGGTCGAGGCGCAGGCAATCGATGACAAAGAAGACGACGGGCTTCCCCTCCTGGAGCCGCGGCACGAGGTACCGGTCGACGACGTCGATCGAGAGGGGCGGGCGTTTCTCCTGTTCGAGCCAGTGGCGGTAATTCTTCTCGACGTACTTGGAAAACTGGACGTTGCACTCGCGAATCTGGTCGCCGAGCGTCTGCGTCAGCCCCAGGTCGGGGTGCAGGTCCATCTCGATGCCCCACTCGGTGAGGCGGTTGTATACGTCGATCCACTCCACGAACCCCGGGGAGCCCTGCAGGGTCGTCGAAATGTCGTTGAATTCGCGGATGTAGTCGCGCGAAACCTGCGCGCTGGTGATCCTCTTCTTCTCCAGGAATTTCTTGACGGCCATCAGGACCTGGCTCGGATTGACCGGTTTCGTGAGGTAATCGCTGATCTTGACGCCGATGGCGTCTTCCATCAACCCCTCGTCTTCGTTTTTCGTGATCATGACCACCGGCAGCTCGGGGCGCAGGTCCTTGATACCGGAGAGCGTGCGGAGGCCCCCCATCCCGGCCATCATCTCGTCGAGGAAGACGAGGTCGAAGGCCTGCCTCCGAACCAATTCGATGGCGTCCTCGCCGTTGGTGGCGGTATCCACCTGGTAGCCCTTGTCGGTAAGGAGCAGGATATGGGACCGGAGGAGGTCGATTTCGTCGTCGACCCAGAGGATGCGTCCCTTCGAAGCGGCGTGAACGTTCATGGCGAAACCCTCGAGAGAAAGTACATAATTCGATTCAGAGAATCAACGGCGGGATCGTTCAGATGGAGATGTGGATGTCGAGCCCCGCCTCGTTCGTCGTGATCCCGACCACGGATGATCCCTGGGCATCGGGTTCGATCTTTGACAACCGGTAGTAGAGCGCCGCGGTGACGCGGGAACTGAGCACGTACCGCACCCTCGGCTCCATCTGCGTGCGCGTGCTCCCGCCGATCGAACTCCCCTCCTGGTTCGTCGAGAGCAGTGTCGGCACGTGGAGCCACAGGGATTTCTTCGAAAGCGTGTAGGTGAAGCTGACGTTAATGTCGTTCGACAGGTTGACCCCGAAGAGCGGGAATGAGAACCCCGACCGGGCGTAGGAGACCGTCATCTGGATGTCCTGCGTCAGGCCCTCGGTGATGTTCCGGTTGGTGGACGAGAGGTGGAGGTCGTACGACATCGTGCTGTTGAATTTCAGGTTGGCGGTGAGGCTCCCCTTCAGGAACTGCTTAAAGGTCGCGTTGACACCAAGGAGCGGGGCGAACCCGTACGTGATCTGTTCCACGTCGGTCTGTTCGCCGACGCCGACAATCTCACGGAAATCCCTCCGGAAGGAGGAGTTGTAGGCGTGGTCGATCGACATCCGTTCCACCACCGAGGTGATCCCCGCGATCTTCTCGACTCCGTCCCACCGCAGCGACCAGTTGACCCTCGGGTAGTACTTGCCGAAGATCTCGCTGAGCCAGGGGAGCGCCTCGAGGCCCTCCTCGAACGCCTTCGAGAGCGCCGCCTCCTGCGACATCGACGTCTGGTACTCCTCGTACTTCTTCCCCACGTTTTCCAAGTTCGTGTCGAAGACCTTGAAGAACAGGACCGAGGGGAACGACAGGTACGACCGCTGGATGCTGCCGCTGGTGGTGGTCGAGACGGTCGTGGGGATCCCGAAGGAGTCAGTCGTGTCCCGCGTGGTCCTCGCGTACTGCCAGCCGATCTTCCAGTCGAACGAGATCTTCGCCCCCGTCCAGAGCGGCCGGTCGGTCTTGATCGAGATGCTGTTGGTCTGGTTGAACGTGTTGGTGAGCACGGCGTTGGCCGCCCGCTTTCCGCGGGTGGTCGTCACGTTGATGAACGGAAACGAAGACTTGGTCCCGAAGTCCAGATCACCAAGGGGGTCGAAGACGAACCCGAGCTGGTACATACGCGACGGGCCCCACTCGGGAACCGGCGCCTGGAACGGGAGGCGTCCCCACATATTCCCGATCCCCGTGTAGCCGACCACGCCCGGGTTGGTCGACCGGTTCGTCTGGGAGAAATCGAGCCGGACGTTGTCGTAGTCGAGGAACGGGATCTTCAGGAAGATCCTGGCGAGGTTCGCCAGGGGCGCGAAGAAGCCCGCGCCCGTGTCCGCGGCGGCCTGCGCGAGCGACGCCGAGTCCTTTTTCGATGTGTCCGCCGCCGGCGCCGCGGTCTTCGCCGCATCGGCGCCGGCGAACCAGGGGTCCGTGTACTGCTTGAGGCGGAAGTTCATCACCGCCCCGATCCTGTTGCTGACCCCGGCGCTCTTGCCGATGTCGCCCTTCTGGAACGCGTTCTGCCAGCTGTAGTTGGCGTCGTAGCTCATCGACAGGTCGAGATATTTCCTGATGGAAAAGATGTCGGGCACGAGCGGCTTCGAATTCATTCTGAAACCCTGCGCGTACCTCCGGTCGCTTCCGCGGAAGAGCACCGTATAGAACAGGTCCCCCACCGACCTTCCGACGATGTCGTTGTCGTACTCGTTCAGGTTCCGGTCCGTCGCGAGGCTGTAATTCCCGCTGAGATTCAGGAGGCCCCCCTCGCTCAGTCTCCAGGCGAACGATGCCTTCTGCGCCGAACTGAGGGTCCTCGTATCGCGCGGAAGCGTGTTCGATGTCCGCGTCACCTCGTAGGTCCTCCCCCGCTGGGCGGTGACGCCCATCGTGAAGTTGCTGATGGGGTTCAGGTGGAGCTTCCAGTCCTTGAGCCAGCTGAAGAGAAAGAAATCGCCGAGGCCCCCCATGAACGGCTGGACGAAGGCGTTCTGCGCGATCGTAATCCCATAATCGGCGCTCGCGTTCCAGTTCCAGGCGATCCTCGACTCAATGGCCGGGTCGCGGTCGCGGGTCGTATTGTAATTGAAGCCGAAGGTGAGACGGTTCAGCGTCTCCGTAACGTACCACGCGTCCGAGGGGAGCCCGATCCTGAGGTTCGGTACGGAGTAGGAATCGGCGATCCGCAGGACCTGGGATCTGGTTACGATCTGATCGGGGGTTTCCTTCACGACGTCTCCCGAGTCCTGGTGCACATCCGCCGCCAGGAGGGCCGCCTCTTCGACGACAATGTCGGTGTTGGGGAGGTATTTCGGCTTCACCAGCTGTTCGCGGTGCGAGTAGGAAAAGGGCAGGCTCGTACCCTTCCAGTCCTTCGGCACGAAATCCTCGAGGTTCAGGTTGCCGTTCACGGCCCAGTTGATGCTCGTCGCCTGGTTTCCGAAACGGTCGGCCAGGGCGTGGAACGTCGGGTCCGTCTGTGCGTAGTTGAAAGACAGGTTTCCGAAGTCGGCGATCTTCACCTGCGTGTCGTACCGGTACGCGAGACCCGGGTCGTCGTCCACATCCGTCAGCCTCAGTTCGTTGATCCAGACCTCGCCGTACAGGGGGGCGGCCGGCTGCCCCGGGACCGCGACGTGTTCGACTCCCACGGAAATCTCCACAACCTGCCGAAGCGACGGGTTCCCGAGCACGCCATACCGGGCGCCGGGGGGCGACGGAATGTCGACATATGCGGTCCGGTTGACCGAATCGCGCCCCGCCTTCACGGCGGTCAGCTCTTCGAAATTGATGGTGACCCAGTTCGCGCTGTCCCAGTAGGCCTGGATCGGCGCCCGATACTCATAGTAATTGAGCGTGTCGTTCCCGAACCTCACGAAGAGTTCCGTGAGTGGCTCCCCCGTGCCCTGGTTCATCAGGGCCGGGTCGCCAAAGACGAACATCTTCATCGTCTTGTAGTTGAAGAGGTTCAAGGGCCTGGCCGACCCAAAATACCGCACCGCCTGTCGCGATTCCCCGGGCGGCACACCGTTCAGGACGAGGGTGAGCGACTGCTCGTTCCCCTCGATCACTTTGTCGGGCTGGGTCCTGTCCTTTTCCCGGACGATGCCCAGGTCCTGATACCCTTGACTGGTCCCGTACTCCGGGTTGTCCTCGATGTTCACGACAGTGATGCCGAAGGTCGTGTCGTTCTTGATCCTCTCCTGCCACTGGTTCCCCACGAGGCCCATCTCCGCAATCCTTATCTCCACGGAGTCGGCGAATCCCGTGAGCCAGAGCCTCACATACTGCACGTTGCGCAGGACGTCCTGGACGCTCTGCGAGCTCCCGCCGATCGTGTCGGGGTCGAGCAGCGGGACCCTGAACTGGTACCACCCTTCGTTCCCGCCGCCGGCGATGTAGCGATTCTCCTCGAGGACCCCGTCCCGGGTGAGGTAGACGGTGTCGAGCGGGATCTCGTACTCGGCGTATTCATTGTCCAGCTCGGTGATGCCGTTCCCGCTCAGGTCCTCGGTGTCGGGGAGCCTGCCGTCGACGCTGTTGCCGTTCCCCTCGAGGCCGTCAATCCGCGAGAAATCGGTCGATCCGCTCGTGTACGCCCAATCGTCCCCGCTCGGGTCGCCCTGGTTCACGTCAGCGTCAAGGGCGTTGTCCTGGAGGAACTGCGCGTACGCGACCTGCTCGCGGGCGTTGGAGAGCGTGTCGAGTCCGAAATCCTCCTCGGCCGGATTGAGGATTCCGTTGGGGTACCCCGTCGGGTTCGAGGGGGCGGGGATGAGGTCCTCTGAATTCGTCCGGCGGTTCGGGATGACGTCCTCGCTGATTCGCCCGAGGCTGACGTGGAGGCGCCCCTTCCGGTAATCGTCGAGGCTGGCGGCGTCCACCTTCATCCAGATCTCGAGGAACGTCATGTTCTGTTCCAGGACGCTTCCCGCGCTCGAGCCGAGGTACCTCGTGATGCCGTTCCAGTTCTGCCGCATCGAGTCGGGGTCGCCCCGGTGGAGCGACGAGTCGAGATCCGGCGAAAAGTTGTACATCCCCCTCCGGGCGGGGTTGAAATTGAGGTTCAGCACGGTCACGCGGTTTTCGCCGGTCCGATATTCCCTCCTCGGCCAGATCTCATCGATGGAGACGTCGCTAGGCAGGACGTTGTAAAATTCCATCCTCGCGCGGGCCCAGTTCTTCAGGGAGTCGTGGCGGGAGCCGAGGTTCGACCGCATCACCACCGGCGCGCTCGACATCGTCCAGCCGCTGTAGCTGATCGGGAATGGGATGCTCCTGCGCGCTCCCTCAAAATCGTCGATCATCGCGATGCTCTTCCCATCGTCGGAGAGGATCGGGCTCTTCTTGGTGTTCGGATCGGGGATCATGTACGCCGCCTCGGCGTTGAACTTCATGCTCGACATCTCGTTGGTCCTAAGGCCCGGGAGGGCGTTGATCAGCGAGGTGAGGACGGGGAGGTCGAACGCGGAGGCTGCGTCGGCCCCCAGGATCAAGTTGTTCGTCGGCTCCTCCCCCAGTCGGACCTTGTCGCTGAGCGTCTCCTGGCTGAGGTTCATCACCGTGAACCCCAACCTGGTGTTCGGGATGGCGTTGAGTTCACCGCGGGCCCCGACAAGGGTCTTCGACGCAAGCTGGAAGAGGTCGTTCTGTTCGTACTTGACCTCCACGGTCGCGCCGGGAAGGCTGGCCTGTTCGCTCCGGAGGATCACCTCGCCGAGGATATAGTCCACGGTGTAATCGACGTTGGGGGTCATCGGCGAACCGTTCAGGAGGACCTGGACGCTCCCCTCCACCACGTTGAAACCGAGGGCGATCTTCGAGCGCTGTCCCAGGTTGATCAGCCCCCGCATGAAATACTTGTTCGCGATCGTGTTGTTCGCCGCCCCGCTCTGGGTCGTGTCGTAGACGTCGGGGAAGAGGAGCGAATCGATCCCCGTGACCGGCGGCGTCTGCCCCAGGAAATAATCCCTGATGCCGTCGTCGAACGGCCGGAGCGTCGGGAAGATCAGCTCGGCGTGTTCGACGTCGATGGTGACGCCCGGAATGAAATCGAAATTCTGGTCAGGGGTCGTCTGGTTTGTCTGGTCGAACCTGTCGAGGCCCATCACCCGCAGGAGCGGCGTGCCCACGATTTCGTCCACCTCCGCCTGGCCCGCCGAGCCGCGGTAGATCTTCATCGAGAACCCCTCCTTCCTGAGGTCCCTCCCCCCGAGCGGATAGATGTTTTTGAGCATCAGGTCCCAGCCCGGACTGTAGGACGGCTGGCTCCACAGGTTCCTCGGCCTGATCAGCTTCAGGATCAATTTCCCCGTCCGGGTGGTGTCGTCTTCCGCCCCGTAGGTCACGCCCGACACGGTGCGGTATGACACGGCGATGGCGTCGACGTCCTGGACGCTTTCGAGTCGGACCGTCCCACTCCGCGTGTCGATGTCGTAATCCTTCTGGGGGTCGAGCTTGATGAAATAGCCGGCGTAAAATTTTCCGTCCTGAAGCAGCCCGAAGCTTCCGAGGGTGCTGTCGATGTCCGGCGGATACCCACCGGGCGGCCTCACCCCGATGTCGGTGTGGGCGAACGCCTCCCGCGCGACCTGCTGCGTCGCCGGTGTCACCTGAGCCACGCTCCGCCAGACGTCGATCGCGATGATTTCGTTGTCCAGGACAGCGCTGCTGATGTTCGTCACCTCCGAGGAATGGAGATCGTCCCAGAACGCCGCGTAGAGCGTGTCGATGAAGTAGTACATCTGCGAATACCGCTCGGGCGCGATCGTGAGGTCCCTGCTCTCCGACCCGCCGGAGATGGTGACCGCCTTCGTTTCGCCCTTCTTCTGCGAGAGGAGCGTCGTCAGGTTCAGCGGCCCGATCTGCAGGTTGGCCTTGAGGCCGAAGAGCGACTGGCTGCCACCGATCAGGGAAGGCGTCTGAAGAGAAACGTTCCCCGCCTCAATGCTTTTGACGATCTCGTCGTCGTACCCGGTGTACTTGATCTTGAGTTGGTTTTCAAAATCGAAAGTCCGCTGCGTGTTCCAGTCGGCCAGGATGTTCAGCTTGTCTCCAATCGTGCCACTCACGTTGACGCGCACGTCCTGGTTGAAGTTCGGCTCGCTCCGCACCTGGTCGAGGGCCGAGGAGGTCACCTTGTCGGAGGTGATCCTGCGGAACCCGGCCCGGATGTCCACTGCTCCGGATACGTTCAGCTTGATGTCCCTCCCTCCGAAGATGCTGAAGAGGGGGTTGGCGGGGACCGGGATCGAAATGCTCGTCAGGGATTTCAGCATTGTCCCGAGCTGATCGCCGCCGGCCCCCCCCTTCGTCACGTCCATGAACGAACGCCAGTTCTTTTTCCTGTCGTTGGCGAAACGGAGGTTGATGTACTGCCGCAGCGTCAGCGTCAGGGGGACCTTGGCGTCCAACCCGTTCACGGTTTCGGTGATGGTGACGAACTGGCCCGTGGAATCGATCTTGAGCTCACGCTTGTACGCGGGAGAATTGACGTCCAGAAAAAAGCTCTTCTCGTCACCCACGAACGCGCCGACCACCGGCGGATCGGTCCGCGCATAGGCCATCTGGGCGACCCGCGCGGCCGAGTCGAGGTAGACCACCCACGTCGTGTCGATCTGTGCGATTCCGCGGGTGGAATCGGGAAAGAGGCCGAGGCTGTCGCTTGCCGAGAGGAGCGAATCCCTGAGATGGCGGAGCGAATCGGCAGCCCTGCGCTGGGTGGAATCGGAGGCAATCTGCTGGAAAAACGTCGAAGGATCGGCGAGGGAGATCGAATCGGGCCGGTATGAGGAATCGGGGGGGGTGCCGACCTGCGCGATCGCCGACGGTCCCCACGCGAGGACGACGGCAACAGCAAGGAACAGGCAAGTCGCGGTCGGACGCAATACATTGCGGACAACCGGCCCCAGCGAAGTCAGAGTCAACCGTTTACCGATTCTATTGTGCGTTTTCCAGTATTGACGGCGGGGACCCGGGCTTCCTGCGCGCCCGTTGGCGCCCTTTCGTCACTTAACTGTTACCAAGAACCGATAAGGTCTGCTCCGAGGATCTGGGGTTATGGGAGACGGATGCGGATTATATTGTTTTCTGCTAAAAAAATGTAGGAAAAAGGTGCCTGATAAGCAAGATGGGCGTGATTTGGCGTACCGGCACCCATCTTGTAAAAGCCGTGTTTTGAGGGTATATTGACGAACTCCCGATGAAAGCTCATTTTTATATCCTGCGCGCACACCTGGCCCCTTTCCTGTTCTCGTTTACAACACTGATGTTCGTGTTTTTGTTGCAATTCCTGATGAAGGCGGTCGACCAGCTCGTCGGGAAGGGTCTCGGGTTCTGGGTGATCGGTGAACTGATCCTCCTGAGCCTCGCCTGGATGGTAGTCCTGGCAGTCCCCGCCTCGGTGCTCGTCGCCACGCTGATGGGGTTCGGCAAACTTTCCTCCCAAAACGAGATCACCGCCCTGCGAGCCGGGGGAATGAGCCTCCCGAAGATGATGACGACGGTCATCGCCGCCGCCGCGGTCCTCGGGTACCTGAGCGTCGAATTCAACAACAGGGTTCTGCCCGAAGCCAACCACCGGTTCAAGCTCCTGATGATGGACATCCGGCGGATCAGGCCGACCCTTTCCATCAACGCCGGCCTCTTCAATCAGGACCTCCCGGGGTACAGCATCCTCGCGAGGAAAACCTCGGAATCCTCGACCGACATGGAGGGGTTGACCATCTACGATTACACCGACCCCTCGATGAACGTGGTCATCACCGCCGACCGCGGCCGGGTCTCGTTCACATCGGATTACCGCAAGGTCGTGATGGATCTCTCCGACGGCGAGATCCACCGGTTCCGACCCTCCGCGGGGGAGGAGTATCGTAGGATCGGCTTCGCCCGGCACCGTATCGCGATGGACGCCGAGGGATTCGATTTCGAACGGTCCGCGCAAAACGCCTTTTCGAGGAGCGACCGTGAGCTGAGCGCCGACGTCATGCGCGCCATCGTCGACAGCCTCCGCGCCGAGGCGGCCTCGACGCGCGAACGGATCTTCAGCGACCGCGCCGCGCCGCCGCGGACCAACCCCCGGTCCAGGCTCCAGGCCTGGCCGTCGCCCGACTCGACGCAGGAGCGGGAGGCGGCGCGGCTCGCCGCGCATCACGTGCGGATGCAACTGATGAATTCGGAGAACCGGCGGCAGACGATCGACGCGCTCGGGAAACAGGTCAATTCCTACCTCGTCGAAATCCACAAGAAATACGCGATCCCGGCGGCGTGCCTGGTGTTCGTGTTCATCGGCGTGCCACTCGGGGTGATGGCGAGGCGCGGCAGCTTCGGGGTGGCGGCGACCCTCAGCCTCGGGTTCTTTCTTATGTACTGGGCCTCGCTCATCGGCGGCGAAAAGCTCGGCGACCGCGGCATCATGCCGCCGTGGCTGGGGATGTGGATGGCGAACATCGTCCTGGGCGCCATCGGCGCTATCCTCACCGTTCGCCTGACGAAGGAGATCCCGATGATCACCCTCTCCCCCGACAACCGGTTGATGAAACTGCTCGCGAAGCTCCAGCTCGCCCGGGGCGCGCAGGCCTCCTGAGGACCGATGAAGAAATTCGACTCATACGCCATCCGGCAGTTCCTCGTGACGGCCATCTTCTCCCTCGGCGCGTTCACCGCCATCTTCCTCGTCGTGGACCTGATGGAGAACCTCGACGACTTTCTGGACAAGGCCGCCCCGGCAGGGATCATCCTCACCTACTACCTCTATTTCATGCCGGAGATCATCAAACTGATGCTCCCCGTCAGCGTCCTCCTCTCCGCGCTTTTCACCACGGGCCGGCTCTCCTCACACAACGAACTCATCGCGCTGAAATCGGGCGGCGTCAGCCTCTACCGTTTCATGGCGCCCTTCATCATTCTCGCGGTGGCGCTCAGCGGCTTCGCCATTTGGTTCAACGGATGGGTCGTCCCCGCGACGAACCAGAAGAAGTTTGCCATCGCGCGATCGTATTTCCACAAGTACCTCGAAAACACGTCGAAGTCGAACATCTTCATCCAGGACTCACGCGACAGGATCCTCACCATCGGCATCTATGACGAGATGCGGAGCACCGCGCTGCGGGTCAGCATCCAGGAGTTCGACCCCTCCGACCCCGCCCTGATGACGGCGAGGTACGACGCATTCGAGATGCGCTGGAACGACACGACCCGGAACTGGACACTACTGACCGGCACCGAACGACGTTTCACGCGCGCGGGGGAGATCCAGACCTCGTTCAAAGAGAAAACACTGGGGTCGATGAACTTCGCCCCTGACGACGTCCGGAAAAAACAGCAGAAGCCGGACGAAATGGACTATAACGACCTCGGTGCGTTCATCGAGCACCAGCAGAGGTCCGGCCAGGACGTGTCGCGATGGCTGGTGGATTACTACGGAAAGATCGCATTCCCGTTCGCGAACCTGATCGTGGTCATCTTCGGCATACCGTTCGCCGCGATCAAGCGCAGGAGCGGACTCGGCGTGGAATTCGGGATCGCCCTCGCCATCTGCTTCCTCTATATGATCTTCCTGAAGGTCAGCCAGGCCTTCGGCTACAACGGGGACATGGACCCCCTTCTCACCGCGTGGCTGGCAAATATCATTTTTCTCCTCGGCGGCGGGCTCACCCTCTGGTACGCGCCAAAGTAGGGGACGCCGGGGCGAATAGCGGCGTCAGAAGTCGTATCGGAAATTCGCCGTCGTCACCGGCACCGAACCGAGCACTGACGGCTGCATCTTCACGCGCACGCTGGCGTGGAGCGATTTGTTCAGGCGCGTCACACTCCAATAGGCGTCGAGGGCGCTCAGGACGTGGTTGACGACGGCGACGTTCACGAACGTGGAAGCGACGTCGTACTGGTCGTTCGCCCTTGCCCGCATCTTCGCGTACTCGAAAAACCTCGCGGACGTGCTCCGCACCGGGTTCACGGTACCCGGGGGTTCGGGGATCTGCGAATCGTCCCACCCGCGGCTGAACTGTTCGTACTTGCCGATCAGCTCGTAATACTGCTGTTCCCCGTAATACGGCAGGGTGTGCGTGTACCCGTTGCTCCCGCTCGCCACCGCCCGCTCCATCGCGTTGAGTTCCACCCAGTCCACGGCGTTGAAGGGAGGATAGTAGCCCGGATCCACGGTGGTCGGAACACCATCAGGATAGATCAGGCCCTCGTACCCGCCGGGAGGCGGCACCAGCGTGCCATTCAGCTCCCCCAGGTTGGCGAGCGTCCACCTGATGTAATCGTTCACGTTCCAGTGGGCGTTCGCGTACGCCTTGTACTCCACCGTCTGGTCGTCCCCCTTCTTATCGTAGGCATAGGCAAAACCCCACACCGTGACCTCCGCGGCCAGGAAGATCGCGCCCTTCAGGTAACTCCCCGCATACGCTTCGCCACTCCCCGGGATGATGAGCGACATCGCCCCGGCCAGCCACGGAGACTTCGCCCCCTCCTGCTCCGGAGCATCGTCCTGCGGGAACACGGGCCGCGCCGGGTCGGCGGCGAGCGGACCGGCGGACCCGGTTCCGAAGAAATCGACGCGGGGATTTCCCGTCAGCAGGGGCGACGGGTGGTCGCCTGCCGGCAGCGCCGGCGCGCACAGGAGGAACGCCGCGGCAAGCATCGTGATGGTTCGCATGGGATCACCTCATCGATTGATAGTCATCTTATACTCAATTGAAATCGAATCCGAAGAGTACGCCAAAGTGGTACTGCCATTCGGCGCCGTACGCGACGACCTGGTCGTTGTTCGGCACGTAGCGGCTGTAAGTGTCGAAGCCGTACGTCGCGTTGAAGAAGACGCGCGTCGGGTAGGCGTAGAAGGAGAACGACTCGAGGCGAAGCTCCGCGCCCGCGTCCCGCACGACCTGCCTCCCGTAGATCGAGCCGCCCGTCCACGCCGCGCCGGCGTCCGCGTAGACGGCGGCGTAGAGCTTGTCGAAGTAGAACTGGAGGAAACGCAAGTCGATCCCCTCCCACACCGGGAACCGGTAGGTAATATTCAAATGGCCATACTCGTTTCCGCCGATCGAATAGTAGGGGTACCCCTTCATCCCCGCGAGTCCGCCGACGTAAAAATCGAAGAAGTCGTCGACCGGCGGACCAAAAATGGTCCCGGCGCGCAGGCCCACCGAGAGCGTATGCTTCCAGCCCGGGAGTTTTCGGGATTCCCGTAAACCCACCTCGAGGCGGTGAAAATTCACGTCCTTGAAGACGTGGACGAGGGCGCCGCTCTCGTCGACCTGGTCGGTGGGGTCGTAGTCGTTGAACTCGTAATCGTAACGGGCGTTCACTTTCGTCCCGACCGGGTTGATCTCCTGCGTGCGCGAGGGGGAGCTGAAATCGGCCTTCACGTCGAAGAAGAGGTCGTTTCCACGGAAGTACGGGATCGACGCCGCCGGGACGAGGAAGCCGGCCTCCGGGAGGTAGAAGGACCCGATGTCGGCCGCGTACCGGCTGTGGCGGTAACCATATTCGACGGCGATGGCCTCGGTGTAGATCTTCTGTCGGAACTTCACGTCGAACTCGATGAGGTTGTAGGTGATCGGCACCGGGATGGTGTCGAGCGGAAGCGTGACGAACGATTCGCTCTCCCTCGTGACGTTGTAGGCCTCGAGCGAGAGTCCGGGATCCATCCCGAGCTGGAAGAGGCCGGGGATCACCCCGTTGAATTCGAACGTGAAGAAGAGGTCGCGGTCTCCCTGGAGGTTGGCGGCCGCGCTCGCGAAGAATCCGTAATGGTCGAGCATGTCATACGAGAACAGGTACGCGCCCGGCTTCATTATTTCCAGCCCGGTGTTCTTCGGATTGTAATTGTCGAACCGCAGGAATGGTATGACTGTAAGGGTCGTGGTGGCGTTGTTGTACTTTCCGTCGGTGAACTCAGGCAGTTTTGCATCGTCGTGGTTGCGCAGGGCGGACCAGTCGAACGGGCCCGCTTTCGACGAATCACGCCCGTCGGTACCCGACGTGGTTCCGGTGGCGCCCCCCCCGAGACCGGGGAACGCGCCGAGCGGGTCGGCAGGAGATCCCCTTCTGACGTAGGGCGCGGCCGAGACGAGCGGCGCCGGGGCGGCGATCAGGGCGAGCTTGTACCCGGCCGACGTATAGTGCGAGTAGGCGAGGCTTCCGTCCGCACCGGCTTCGGGCATGAAGGCGCCGCCTACGACGTTCGTGACCTGCGCGACGGAGCCGGTGGCTGGCTCGAGCCTGAAGATATTGAAAATACCCGTCCTGTCGGAGGAGAAATAGATCATCCTCCCCCCATCGGCGAAGACCGCGCTCCTCTCATCGTCAGGAGTCGCAAGGATGGTGTCCACCGGCCCTCCGGTCGACGGAACCCTCAGGATGTCCCTGCCGTCGGTCACGGAGAAGTCGAAGACGATGCTCTTCCCGTCGGGCGACCAGACGGGGTTGTACACTTGTTCGCCCGAGGCGTACCGCGTCAGCTGC
>JANNFI010000055.1:0-7660 GCA_031379665.1 Ignavibacteria bacterium | reverse complement strand
AGCCCCGACGCTGGTCCCGGAGACCAGGATGGTGGCGCCGACGAGGGGTTCGCGGGTAGTGGAATCGACGATGGTGCCGCGGATTTCAGCCGTTTGCTGAGCGAACAGGTTGAACGGGAGCATCAGGAATAATATGACCAGTGACCGGAGGATTTCGGCCAGAGTGTGATGATTTCGCATGTTTTCGTAGGTTTAAGTGTGATGGACTGAGGGGCGTTCTTGGCCCAAATATAGAGATGGGATGTTACCTCCGGGTTGGTGGGGTATTATTATTCCGTTATCAAATTGTAAACGGAAATCGTGGTAGGATCGGCCCGGGGAGGGCCTTCACGCGGTCGGCGGAACTCTGTTATTCGGCGGTTCTCAGTTCGAAACTGAAGATCGTGCCCTTTCCGGGCGTGCTGTCGACCCGAACGGCGGCGCCGTGGGCCTCGACGATGTGCTTGACGATGGCGAGGCCGAGACCGGTGCCGCCGGCGTCGCGCGACCGTTCCTTGTCGACCCGGTAGAACCGTTCGAAGATGCGCCCGACGTGTTCGGCCTGGATGCCGATGCCGTCGTCTTCGACGCTTACCCGGACGCCGTCCGCGGACGGCGCGGTTCGGACCCGGACGGCGCCCCCTTCCCGGTTGTACTTGATCGCGTTTTCGATCAGATTGACGAGGACCTGCTTCAGACGGTCCCGGTCTCCGTAAACCTCCTTGCCGGCGGTAAGCGTTTCGACCTCGAGCCGGACGTTGCGGCGTTCGGCGATGGTGACCATCTCGGCGGTCACGGCGCGGAGAAACTCCCCAACCTCGAAATATCGGAAGCTCATCTTCATGTCACCCGACTCGATCCGGGAGATCTCGATGAGGTCGTTCAGGAGGGCGCTCAGGTTCTTCGTGTTGTTGAGCGCTCGCCGGAGGAAGTCGCGGTTGACTTCCGGGTCGTCGATGGCGCCATCGATCAGGGTCTCGAGCATCCCCTGGATGGCGAAGATGGGCGTGCGAAGTTCATGCGAGACGTTGCCGAGGAATTCGGTCCGCACGCGTTCCAGTTTCCGAAGCTGCGCGATGTCCTGGTTGAGCTTGTCGATCATCCCGTTCAGTGCTTCGCCGAGTTTACCCAGCTCGTCGTTCGAGCGCACCGCGATCCTCCGATCGAGCTCGCCGGCCCGGACGTGGCCGGCAACATCGGCCATTTCGTCGATCGGCCGGGAGAGACGCCGGGACATGAATCCGATGACGAGCACCACGATGCCGAAGACGAAAACGCTGACGAGAATGATGTTGATCCGGATCTCGCTGATCGCGGAGTCGACCTGCAGAAGCGGGATGCTGACGCGGATGACGGCCGCCGCCCCGAACTCCCCCGCCGTGTCGAGCGGTGGGATGACCGGCCTGGCGAGATAGATGAGGTCCTCGTCGAGCGTCGCGCTACGGCGGGTGCTGGTGCCGAGCCGGCCGCGGAGGGCTTCGGCGACCTCCGGCCTCAGCGCGTGGTTCTCCAGCCTCGCGAGGTCCCCCTGCCGGACGTCCGAATCGAAGATGACGGTTCCGTCACGCGCGATCAGCGTCACCCGGCTGTCCCCGGTCCGGGCGAAGGAACGGAGGGTTTCGTAGGCCCCGGTTCCGACCGAGGGGGAATTGCGCAGGTAGAAATCGATCTGCTCCGACCCGGTCTTCAGCTCTCCCACGATGCGCAAACGAAGGTAATGACCGACGCTCAGCGTCGTGAAAATGCCGGCCGCCGAAAGCGCGAGGATGGAGAGGGAGACGAGGACGAACGTGATTTTGGTCTGGATGCGCATCACTGGGGCCGCAGCCGGTACCCTACGCCCTTGATTGTTTCGACATACCCTGAATGGACCCCGAGCTTGTCACGGATCTTGGCGACGTGCACGTCAACCGTCCGGTCGACGACGTGGGTGTCGCTCCCCCAGACCGCGTTCAGGAGCGTCTCGCGGCTCACCGCCCTCCCCTCGCGTTCCGCGAGGTAGAGCAGGACCTCGAATTCCTTCTTCGGAAAGAAAGTCTCCTTTCCGTCGATCCTGATGAGGTGTTCCGCTGGAAGGATCTCCACCGCCCCGACGATGATGTGGTCCCTGTCGGCCTGGGCCGGATCCCGCTTGCGGAAAATAGCCCGCACGCGGGCGAGGAGTTTCGGAATGCTGATCGGCTTCACGAGGTAGTCGTCGGCGCCGAGCTCGAGCCCGAGCACCTCGTCCACCTCGGAAGCCTTGGCGGTGAGGAACACGACGGGAATGGAGGCCGTCTTGACGTTGGCCTTGAGGCGCTTCACCACCTCCCAGCCGTTGACTTCGGGCATCATCACGTCGAGGATCACAAGGTCCGGCATCTGGTTCGCCTGCTCGAGGGCGGTCGTCCCGTTCCTGGCCGTGAGCACGTTAAACCCTTCCTTCTGGAGGTTGTATTTCACGAGGTCGACGATGTCCTTGTCGTCATCGACGACGAGAATGGTTTGCATCCTACAATCCCAGTCCGTGTTTGACGATCTTGGCCTGCGCGATGAAGATGACCTCCTCGGCGATGTTCGTCGCGAGGTCGGCGACCCTTTCGAGGTTCCGGCTCACCCGGATCAATTCCACGCCGGACTCGATCGCAGAGGGCTGCGATTTCATCGTCGTCATCACGTCGGCGAAGACCTTCCGGTTCAAGTCGTCGATCAGGTCGTCCTGGTTCAGCACCGCCCGCCCGAGGGAGGGATCGCTGTGGATGAACCCGTCGAGGGCCTGCCTCACCATCCGCCGGACCGTCTCCGACATCGCCATCACCATCTTAAAGGAGGCTTCCAGGCCCTCGGTTTTCAGGACGATGGAAGACTCGGCGAGGTTTACCGCGTGGTCCCCGATCCGCTCCAGGTCGTTGTTGATCTTCTGGGCGGCAAGGATCAGGCGCAGATCGCTCGCCACCGGCTGGTTGAGGGCCAGGAGGTCGATGATCTGGTCGTCGATCCTGACCTCGAGGGAGTTGATCCCGTGGTCACCCTCGATCACCGCCGTGGCCGCCTCGCGGTTGCCGGAGTGGATACAGTCGAGCGAACGGATCAGCGCATCCTCAACGAGGCTTCCCATTCTGACCAGGTTATCCTTGAGCGCCTGTAAATCCTTGTCGAAATGTCGTTCCATTGGGTGAGGGGTCCTTGATGGCGTTAATATACTGTTTTAGACGGTCAGCCGAAACGGCCGGTTATGTAGTCCTCGGTCTGCTTCTTCCCCGGCGTCGTGAAGAGGACGTGGGTGTCGTTGAACTCGATCAGTTCCCCGATGTAGAAAAACGCCGTTTTGTCGCTCACGCGTGCGGCCTGCTGCATGTTGTGCGTGACGATGACGATGGTGTACTGTTGCTTCAACACGTGAATCAGTTCCTCGATCTTGGCGGTGGCAAGCGGGTCGAGGGCGCTCGCAGGTTCGTCCATCAGGAGGACTTCGGGGCTGACGGCCAGCGCGCGGGCGATGCAGAGCCGCTGCTGCTGCCCGCCGGAGAGCGAGAGCCCGCTCTTGGCCAGGTCGTTTTTCACTTCCTCCCAGAGCGCGGCCTGCCGGAGGCTCTTCTCGACGATCTCGTCGAGAGTCTTCGCGTCCCTGAGGCCGTTGATCCGCGGGCCGTAGGCGACGTTCTCGTAAATCGACTTGGGGAAGGGGTTCGATTTCTGGAAGATCATCCCGACGTTCTTGCGCAACTCCACGACGTCGGTGCCGGGAGCGTAGATGTTCCGGCCGTCCACCGTCACGGCGCCCTCGACCCGGACGCCGTCGATCAGGTCGTTCATACGGTTCAGTGCGCGGAGGAACGTCGATTTGCCGCAGCCGGACGGGCCGATGAGCGCAGTCACACGGTTCCGTTCGATGCTCATCGAAATCCCATTGAGCGCCTGCTTCTGGCCGTAGAAGATGTTCAGGTCCCTGGCTTCGATTTTATATGTCGGTTGATTCAACGGGTGGTTCAATGGATGATTCAATGGATATTCCAACGGAGGTTCTAGGATAGTGTGCGTCTTCTGATTCTGTAGCGGAGGAAGATCGCCGAGAAATTCAGGCCGAAGGTGAGCATCAGGAGCACGAGCGTGGTCGCGTACTGGATGCCCATCGTCGCTTCCACGTCGGGCGACTGCGTCGACATGATATAGACGTGGTACCCCAGTTCCATGAACTGGTCGGAGAGCGAGGTCGGGAGCTTCGGGAGGAAATACGCCGCGCCCGTAAACAGAATCGGCGCGACCTCCCCCGCCCCGCGGCTCACCGCCAGAATCCCGCCGGTCATAATCCCGGTGACGGCGTTCGGTAGAACAACCTTCCTGATCGTCTGCCACTTGGTGGCGCCAAGCGCGAGGCTCGCTTCGCGGAGTTCGCGGGGGACGGCCTTGATCGCCTCCTCAACCGACACGATCACGACGGGAAGGGTCAGCAGGGCCATCGTAAGGCTCGCCCAGAGAATGTTCGGCTGGCCCCAGACCAGTTTGCCGTCGCCGGACAATATTCCGTCCATCCCTGAACCGACGAACTGCACGAAGAACCCGAGGCCGAAGAGCCCGAAGACGATCGCCGGGACGCCCGCGAGTGAGGTCACGGCGAAACGGATGAGGCGGGCGAGCCGCGAGCCCTGGTGCGCGTATTCCGCAAGGTAGATGGCGGTGATGGTGCCGATCGGAATCCCCCCGATCGACATGATGAGCACGAGCATGAACGTCCCGAAGATCGCCGGGAAGACGCCGCCCGCGGTCATTCCGTCGGTGGGGTCACCGGTCAGAAACTCCCAGGTGACGTACCCCGCGCCGCCCGCGACGATGTCGCCCATGATGATGAACACGGCGCCGATGATCGCGAACGCCGAGGCGATCGACGCGACCGCTGCGACCCTGATGAGGAGACGGTCCCTGGTTTTCACCCGGCGCCCCCGAATTTCTTCATCAACTGCTTGCGGACCACGAACTCGGCGAACGCGTTCAGCGCGAAGGTGAACAGGAACAGGAGCGCGCCGATCAGGAACAGGATGTTGTAGTGGGTGTCGCCGAAGACCACCTCCGCCATTTCGGCGCCGATGGTCGCCGACATCGTACGGACGGGCACGAAGAGGTCGGGCGACAGGAGCGCGGCGTTGCCGGTCGCCATCAACACGATCATCGTTTCGCCGAACGCCCTGCCGATGCCGAGCAGGACCGACGCGTACACTCCCGGCGTCGCCGCAGGGAGGACCACGAATAAGGCCGTCTGCCAACGCGACGCGCCGAGCGCCAGGCTCGCCTCGGTGAACGACTTCGGGACCGTCGAGAGCGCGTCTTCGGTGAGGGTGTAGATGATCGGGAGTACGGCGAGGGCGAGCGCCGCGCCGCCGACGAACGCGTTCAGCCGGTATTCGAACCCGAAGGTCTCCTGGAAGAAGGTTGCCAGCGTGATGAGGGCGAAGAAGCCGATGACCACCGACGGGAAACCCGCGAGGATTTCGATCGTCGGCTTCATGATCTCCTTCGCCCACCGCGGCGCTATCGTGGACGTGTAAAGGGCCGCGAAGATCGCGAGCGGGGCCGCCAGGAGCACGGCGATCAGGGACACTTTGAAGCTGCCGATGATCAACGGCAGAAGTCCAAACTTCGGAACCTCAGAGACCGGTTCCCACCTTGTCTTCATCAGGTCGGTGACTCCCGCCTCCTCCCCCGCGATCCCAGACTCCAGACCCGTCGCCGATGAGCCTGGCGGAGAGGACGGATCGGAGCCGTAGGTTTCCTGCACGTCGCCGTACGATTCCTGAGCGCCGCCTGCGGCAAGGTCGGCGGCTGGCGCGGAATCGGCCGGAAAGAAAAACGGGACCGCCTCCCGGAACACGAAGGCGAACACCAGCACGATCACCGCGAACGAGGTCGCGGCGACGACCGTGATGACTTTTCGGGCGATCACATCGGCGATGTGGGCCCGTTTGCGGGATGATGTCAACGCTGACGTCTCATAAACTGCCTGAATCTACCCAAATCCTTTCAAGGTGATGTTACCGCAATATTACGGAATTGTTACCATCCGTGCCCGGCTCCTGATACCGACCCCGGATACCTTGTCGAAATGCCAAATTCTCTCTACATTGGAGAGAATTTCAACCCGACCTGAATACCGACCAGTCTAACCCGTGAACCACTTCCGGGCGGCCCTGTTCGCCCTGCTCTTCGCAGCCCTGGCTCCGAACCTCCACGCACAAGGGGGGGGCCGCCGGCAGATTCATCCCGCACCGCCGACAGCGCCCGTTCTACCGGCAATACCCTCACGGCGGATACCGCGAAGACCTACACCATCGACGAAGTGGTCGTCACCGGAACCCGATCTCCCAGGAAAATCGTGGACCTCCCGTATCCCGTAGAACGGATCTCCGAAGCCGATTTCTACTTCGATCGGAAGATCGCGGTGGACGACGTCCTGCAGGGAATCCCGGGCCTCTTCCTCCAGTCGCGGTACGGCAACCACGACGTCCGCATTTCGATGCGCGGGTTCGGCAGCCGGTCGAACACCGGCATCCGCGGGATCAGGATCCTGCTCGACGGCATCCCCGAGTCGGAACCGGACGGCCAGACCCGGATCGAGGCTATCGACTTCAACGCCCTGGGGGCTATCGAACTCATCCGCGGAAACGTGTCGTCGGCGTACACCAACGCCCCGGGCGGCGTGATCAATTTCATCAGCGACCTCCTTCCGGGTCCGTCCTCGATCCTCTCGTTCAACCAGTTCGGCTCGTTCGGCCTGAGGAGCAACGGGATCAAGGCGAAGTTCAACGGAGTGGAGCACCGGACGCTCGCGTCGTACGCCGACCACAGCGCGGACGGGTACCGGCCTCATAGCTCCGATGACTGGCAGATCCTGAACGCCGGAGCGCAGCTCATCTCCGAAGGCGGCCTGTCGACCCTCGCCCTCCACCTGTACTACGTTGACGGGATCATCCATCTTCCCGGCTCGCTGACGAAAGAGCAGTTCGATGCCGACCCCTGGCAGGCGAACCCACGCGAGGTTGCGCGGGATGCACGCCGGCTCACGAAGAAGGGGCGCCTCGGCGTCCGGTATAACACGTTTTTCGGCGATAAGAACCAGCACGAAATCGAAGTCACCGGGTATGGAACGATGAAGTATTTCGAGCGGCTGGCGCGCACGTACAGGATTTTCAACAGGAACGGCGTGGGAATGAGCGCGCACTATACGGGAAAGCTGCCGCTCTTCGGATCGGCGAACGAATTCACGGCGGGGTTTGACGCCTTCTACCAGAGCGGGCCGGTCGAGGAGTATCAGAACATCGGCGGCGTCAAGGGCGACCGCCTCGACGCCCTCACCAACGAGGCAATCGGAAACAACGGCGTGTTCCTCCAGGACATCCTGACGATCGTGCCGGACCGGCTCGACCTGCTCATCGCGCTCCGGTACGACAATATGACGTTCGCGGCGGACGACCGCCTTTTCGGACTCAGGAACTCCAGCCGCCAGTTCAACCGCACAACGCCGAAGGCGGCGCTGAACTACAAGCTCACCCCCCACGTCGCCGCATACGCATCATACGGGTTGAGCTTCGACACCCCGGCCGACAACGAGATGGACAACTATCCCACGAGCTCGAATCCGACCCCCCTCCTGAACCCAGACCTGATGGCGCAAAAATCGAAGAACCTCGAGGCGGGGATCAAGGGTTCG
>JANNFI010000112.1:0-3363 GCA_031379665.1 Ignavibacteria bacterium | reverse complement strand
GGATGTCGATGACTGAGAGGACGTTCGGATGGCTCAATCCGGCGGCGGCCTTCGCCTCCTGGATGAAGCGGGCCTTGTCGGTGCCCGAGGCGGCCAGGTGCGCGGGGAGGAACTTCAGCGCGACGTCCCGGTCGAGCTTTGTGTCGCGCGCCTTGTAGACGACGCCCATCCCCCCTTCGCCGAGTTTTTCGAGGATGGTGTAGTGTGAAACGGTTTGTCCGATCATTTTTATTTCGAAATGGTGAGAAGCACGATGTCACTGGTGGATTGCCCGCGCGCCACGGCGAGGTTTTTCCCGTCGGGGGACCAGGCGAAGTTATAGATGTCGCCGGAGGTGAAATTCGTCACGGGTGTCACCGTGCCCTTCCGGTAATCGTAGGACAGGATATTGTCGACCCCGTTCTTCGAATCCGAGAAGTGGATCGCCCCGCCGTCGGGCGCCCACTGGAAATCGGGCAGACCCGACGCCCCGGGGAAATCGAATGCGGCCAGAGTCGCACCCTCCGGGAACGACAGGATGGTCATCTGCGACCGCTGGATCTTCGCGTCGTGCAACCAGCAGGCGACCAGCCGACCGTCCGGGGAGAATCGCGCATCGGTCGCCCCGTGCCGGAACATCGTGGCGCTATCGGCCGATCCGATCTTCAGTTTCCAGAGGGAGCGCGCACCGGACCTCCAACTATCGAAGAGGAGCCAATGGCCGTCGGGCGAAATCGCGGGGTCGTAATCCTCGCCGGTGGTGACCTGCGCCGGGTCGCTCCCGTCGGTGTTCATCCGCCAGATGCAGGCCAGCGTGTCGTTGTTAGAGACATAATAGAGAACGCCTCCGGACGATTGGGCTGACGGGTCTGATGTCGATGTTGAGGTAAACGACAGTTGCCGGGCATCGACTCCTTCCGTCCCCGATACCCACAGGTTGTTCTTGCCTCCGGTCCACGAGGAATACACGATTCTCCGGTTGTCGATCCAATCGAGGCCCGATTGTCCGTCGTTTCGTGTCGCACCCCTGGTGATCTCACGAAGAGCGGCTGTGTTACCCCCCGGCGCGACCATCACCGTCGAATTCGATTGACTCTGGGCGGTCACGATGGCCGACGCGTCATTCGTGATGCTGAGGCTAGAAGGTCCGTATTCCAGCATGTCGTTGGTGATCCTGGTCGCTTCCCCGTCGGGGTAGGAAACGTACGTCAACTGCGTTTGCTCCCCCTTGTCGACCGTGCAGGCGATGAGCCCCCGACCGTCCGGGTACCAGGCGAGCCTCCCGACGTCGTTCCAGCCGTCCGGCCCGATCGATACCTCCCGCGGATCGTCCACTGCGATCGCAACGATCCCGATGCTAAACTTTCCGACCGTCGATCCGGCGGCGCAGGCGATGACGGTGCCGTCCGGGCTCCACGCGGGCGCCACACCGTCCCCCGAATAAAAGAGGTTTTTCCCGTCACGGCTGATGAGTTTGCGTTCGCCCGAACCGTCGGCGTTGGCGATGAAGATGGCCTCCTCGCCGGTGGAGGGATAGACCCGTAAAAAGGCGATCCCGCTGTCGTCGGGGGAGAGCGAAACCGGGCTGTCAACGTTTTCGATGATCTTCCGCGGTGGGGCGCCGCCGATCACGGGGGTCCGGTAGACCGTCATCAGCGGGGCGTCGGGAAGGGACGCGGAATAATAGACATAGTTCCCGTCATTCGAGAACGACGATCCGGGCGGCCGACGGGGGGATCACGTTGATGTCGGTCCCGCTTGCGACCTGCCTGATCCAAAGACCGCGCGCTCCCTCGTCGCCCTTCACATAGACGACATATTTTCCGTCCGGGGAGATGGTACCGTATCCGGCGTTTCCGACGGACGTCAACCGGGACATTTTTACGTTCGAGATCGACGGGGTGACGCGTTCCGGCTTGAGCGTCCTGAAGGCGACGATCGCCGCGACGGCGAGGAGTACGACACCGCCGGCCAGCATCATTTTTTTCGACACCGACGCAGCCCTTCCCCCGGCGGCAACCGTTCCCGATGCGGAGGACGGCAATCCGTGAACGGCCGATGCTCCGGCCGTCATCATCCCGGACGAAGGAATGCCCCCGTCGCCCGGCCCTTGCTGGACCGGGTACGCCCTTGAGACGCGCGTCGTGCTCTTTTTAAGGCGGCGCAGGTCCACGAGCATTTCCGCCACCGACTGGTATCGCTCGGCCGGGTCCTTTTCAAGCGCCTTCGAGACGAGGAGCACCAGCTCCGCCGGCGCGTCGGGGAGGAATTTCGTGAGCGGTTCGGGCTGCTCGTTCATGATCGAATAGACCATCGCGGCTTCGTGCTCGCCCCTGAACGGCAGCCGGCCGGTGAGCATCTCGAAGATCAAGACGCCGAATGAGAAAAGATCCGACCGTGCGTCCACTTCGCCTCCGCCGATCTGCTCCGGCGCCATATAACCGAGCGTGCCGACGGTGGATGAGGTCTTGGTGAGCTTGAGCGAGCCCTTGAGCTTCGCGAGCCCGAAGTCCATCACCTTCACCTGCCCCTTCGAGGTGAGCATCACGTTGTCGGCCTTGATGTCGCGGTGGACGATCCCCTTCGCGTGGGCCTCGTGGAGGGCTTCGCCGATCTGTGCGGCCACCGAGACCACGTCGGCGATCCCGACTAGCGGGAGTTTTTCCCTGAGCGTCCCTCCGTCGATGTATTCCATCGCGATGAACATCCGATTCGATCCTATGCGGCCGTCGTGGCTTTCGTGCTCCTCGACGCCGTAGATGGTGCAGATGTTGGCGTGGTTCAACGCGGCGGCGGCCTTCGCCTCCTGGAGGAACCGGGCGGTGGTCTCCTTCGTCGCCGAGACGTGGGACGGCAGGAACTTGAGCGCCACGTCGCGGTCGAGCCTCGTGTCGCGCGCCTTGTAGACGACGCCCATCCCTCCCTCGCCCAGTTTCTCGAGGACCTTGTAGTGCGCTATGGTCTGGCCGATCATTTGTTCATCCCTTCGAGTAATGCCCTGTACCGCGGGTGTGCGCGGATCGGGTCGAGGTCGCTGTCGTGTTCGATCCATTCCTTTTGTCCGAAGCCGAGCCGGACCGCTTTTTCGAGGCAGTCGAGCGCCGTGTCGGTCATACCCGCAATGGAGTAGAGGCAGGCGACGTTGTAGTACGCTCCCGGGTCGTCCGGCTCCAGGGCGATGGCGCGGTTGGCCCACTCCACCGCCATCTTCGTGTCGCCGAAACGTTCGTGAGCGCCAGCCCCCAGGTAGAGCGCCCGCACGTCGCCCGGGTTGAGTTCGAGGTGGCGTTCAGCCCGGCGAAGTCCCTCTCTTGACGCTTCGGTCACCATGTCGGGGAGATCGAGACTACGGTAGCTCGACGTGACGAGGAACTTCGCCTGGTA
>JANNFI010000030.1:0-38697 GCA_031379665.1 Ignavibacteria bacterium | reverse complement strand
CGTGACGCCCAGCGGCACGCACGCCCTGGCGACGAGGTAACCGAGGGGGCGGAAGAACCAGACGTCGATCGTTTCCTCGACGTCGGGGTGTTTATACGTTGATGCGATCAGCGACATGAGCGAAGACTTCGTCCATGATGGAGAGTCCCTCGGCCGCCGTGGCCTCGTCGATCACGAGCGGGGGGTTGATCCGGATGTCGGGGTTGTATCCCATCATGATGAGGCCGCGCTTCAGGCACTCGTGGAAAATCAACTTGCAGGTGTCCTTGTCGAGCTTTTCCTTCGTTGCGCGGTTCTTCACCAGCTCCACGCCGATCAGCAGGCCCTTCCCGCGCACCTCGCCGATAAACGGGTATTTCTCCTTCATCGCCTCCAGGCGCCCCATCATGAAGGCGCCCACCTTCGCGGAGTTTTCCACGAGGCCCTCCTCGAGGATGGTCCGCACGGTGACCAGCGCCGCGGCCGAGGCGAGCGGGTTGCCGCCGTAACTCGAGGAACTGCCGCTCGGGTTGCTGAACGGTTTGGCCATGATGACCTCGTCGCGCGACATCAGCCCGGTCATCGGGTAACCCCCGCCGAAGCTCTTGCCGATCGTGACGATGTCGGGCCTCACGTTGTCGTGCTGGCAACCGAACATCTTCCCCGTCCTGCCGAACCCGGTGATCATCTCGTCGACGATCAGCAGCGCGCCGATCTCGTCGGCGATCTTTCTCAGCTCGAGGAGGTAGCCCGCCGGCGGGACCACGTTGCCGTTCGTCCCCTGGATCGGCTCCACGATGAGCGCGGCCACGTCGTTGGTGGTTTCGATCCGGACCTTGTCGCGGATGAAGTCCACGCAGGCCCAGTCGCAGGAGGGGAACGTATGGTTGAGCGGGCATCTTCGGCAGTTGGCGTACGGCGTATTATAGATGCCGAACGGGAGCGGGCCGAGCTCGTGCTTGAAGCTGTCGCCGATCAGGCCGACCACGCCGAGGGTTTTCCCGTGGAAGCCCCCCCAGAAGCCGATCACTTCGGTCTTTTTCGTGTACGATTTCGCCAGCCTCAGCGCGGCCTCGACGGCCTCGGCGCCGCCGCTGTAGTACTGCGTCCGGCGCAGATCGAACGCCGCGTTCTCGGCGAGCAGTTTCGAAAGGTCGGCGCGCACCTGCGTCACGAACGACCCGACGTGGATCCTGGCGACCTGCTCCTGGATCGCCTTCACGTACCGCGGATGGTTGTACCCGAGGCTCGCGACGGCCACGCCGGCGAAGAAGTCGATGTAGCGGTTGCCGTCAACGTCCTCGACGACGCACCCCTCCCCCTTTTCGAGGGCGAGCTGCGACAGCGTGGCGATGGTCTGGACTCCGGGGGAGATGTACTGCTGTTCCAGGTCGAAGATCGCCTTCGATTTCGGGCCGGGGATCGCAGTGTACACGTTTGCTTTCTTAGTCATCGGATTCAAGGAAGTGTTGGGCTTTGCTGAACACGAGATGCGCGATTTCGCGGCTCGCGTCCTCGCGGACCGGCGCGAAACTCGGCCAGTCGTTGATGTCGATGATGGTGAGGGAGCCGTCAAGGGCGACGATCGCATCGCCCCCGTACACGAACAGCCCGAGCGTCTCCGCCGCCACCGAAGCGATTTCGCGGAGCGATTCGATCGAGAACGGTGCGCGATGGACGCCGTTCAGGTAGTACCAGTGGAAGAGGTCCGAGCCGCGGACCGCGTAGAACTTCACCGTGTCCCCCTCAAGGTGTTCCTGGAGGATCGCCTGGCGGATGTCCCTCGCGTAGAATTCCCTCAGCAGCGTCAGCTCCTCGTCGTTGGTGGAGGCGAGCGTGACGTCCTCCTTGTGCACCGCGTGCACGTCGCCGCGCTTGATCCAGATCTTCGACGACGTGAAGCCCGCCCCGCGCGGGGCGACGCCGGCGTCGGTGGAGACGATGACGCTCTTCGGAAACGGTATCCCCGCCGCCGGGAGGAGCTTCACCATGCTGGTCCGGTAACAGTTCATCACGCTCCGGGGGGAGTTGATGATCAGGACCCCCCGGTCTTCGATCTTCGAGAGCGTGGCGGAGCCCGACGGGCCCTGCGCCATCGAGAAGGCGACCCGCTCCGGGAAGGCGTCGGGGTTCACGGTCCCTTCGTCGTACCAGGTGACCTCGGCGCCGAGCGCCCGCAGGGCGTCGCCCGTCCGGTGGATGATGAGGGAGTCGTTGACGACGTGGTTGGGCGAGAACTCCGTCTTCCTCCGGATGCCCGCGAGCCGGATGGTCACGAGAACAGCTTCGAGAGAAAGGTCGGCGGATCGTCGGGGCGACGCGCGATGCCCGACCCGGCTTCAAAATCCCTGCGTACGATCACCGCTTCGTCGATCTCCCCCTGGAAGCGGTAGTCGGCCAGAACGGTGCCGACGGCGAAACCGGCGAGGTTGGCGAAGAAGACCACACTCAGAGCGATCTCGAAGCCGGGTACGCCAGCCCACGCGTAGAGAGCGTACCCGAAATACATCATGAACCGCTTGAACCCGGGGTCGAACCCGGAGGCCCGTTCCCCGAGCGTCACCAGGAGAACGGCGATGCAGGCGAGCGCGGCGATTTTCAGCGTTGCCAGCCCTGCGGCGGCGAGGGCCAGAAAAAATGCGATCTCGCACGTCCGATCCACGACGGCCTCGATGAGCCGGCCGCGTTCGGACTGGAGCCCGTACCGCCTCGCCACGCCCCCGTCGAGCCCATCAACCAGCTGAGACACCGCAAGCACGACCATCGCGGCCCCGATGTGCCCGGTCGCCGCGAGCAGGGCGGCCAGGAGGCCGAGCGCCAGTCCAATGGCGGAAAGCTGGTTCGGCGAGAGGCCGAGCGTTTCGTGCGAAAAGACGATCAACGCGGCCAGAGCGCGGTCGGCGGGATTCTTCATCCGAAGAGCCCTCCGATGAAATTCAAGATCTGCCGGTGCCCGAGTGCGAACGACCCGGCGAGACAGAGCGAGGTCACGACGACTTCCTTCGCGGCGTCGGAATAGCCGGTGAGGACTCCCTCGGTGGAATAGAGACTGAACGGCGCGAACGGACGCTTCTCGTAACTCACCATGTAGTCCAGCGCGAAGTGCGAAATGAAAAACAGCACGGGGACGGCCGTCGCGAGATAGACCGACAACGGCGCGATCCAGAGGAGCGCGACCGGCTCCTGGAGCGGCGTACGCCAATGGTAGTGGGTCTCGTTCTTCCGACCATTCTTCCTTGTATAGAGCGGGAGCTTGATCGGGTGGTCCACGAGGTCGATGCCGTATCCGAACGCATATGCGAGTGCGATGTCGGCGCCCTCAAGCCCCAGGGCCTGTATCCCGAGGGTGGTCAGCGCGAGATGGGGTAGAATAGTCACGACGGTCGAATGACCCTTTGATCGAACAGTAAATTTCGCGGAACAAACCGGTTTGTTGCGACCCGACGAGTGAAAAAACGTAAAAATGTCATGTGAATTTAACGATAAATGCCAAGATTACCAAAACCTCACCTCCCGGCGGGCGCGTCGTCCCCCTCCACCTCTCTCTTCAGGCCCGGGACGATGGCGATGAACAACAACCCGATCGCGATCCATGCGAATTCCCTGATCCGGAGGATGATGCCGACCGAGATCCCGGTCGCCGGGTCGGCCGCGAGCCCCTCCATCCCGATCAGGATTCCGCCCTCGCGGGCCCCGACGTTCATCGGGATGAAGAAGAACAGGTTGATGGCGATCGAATACATTACGTACACGTAGACCGCCTCGCTGAGCGAGACGACGTGGCCGAGCGCACCGAGTATCACGAAAACCTCGACGCCCATCAGGAGCCTGCTGAGGAACTCCAGGGCCACGCTCGCGACAAACGCGGGTCGGTCGTGCCGGTAGACGTCGGTGATCACCCGGTCCAACCCCGAGAGCTCCCCCCGATAGCGCTCGAGGGGGCGCGAAAGGAATCCGAGCAACCGGGATTTCGCCACCCACCTCCCGATCGTATCGAAGACGCCGTCCCTCGATCCGCGCAGCGTCAGGAAGATCACGACGCCGATGAAGAGGCCCGCAGCCGCGAGGGCGATGGCGACCGCGGGTCGGAGCGGGACGAAGAGGAACGCCGCCGCGATGCCCGCGAGGAGGAACGACATGTGGCCGAGCAGGTGGACCATCCTGTAGAGCACCACCGAGGAGATCGCCTTCCGCGTCCCCATTGCGCCCGAGAGCGCCCCGGCCTTGTACGGTTCGCCCCCCAGGGCCACCACCGGAGTGAGATAGTTGATGACGAACCCCGAGACGGTGATCATGAACAGCCTCCCTGTCCCGACGCCGGCCCCGTTGGAGCCGAGGGCGAGCCGCCACGCCGCCGTGTTCAGGACGTAGATGACCAGCCAGATGAGGAAGACCGCCGGAAGCCGCCAGCCGACGACCGCCACGTGGGAGACGATCGTCGCGGCGCCGAAGCTCGCGACGAGGTAGACGAAGAGGCAGAGCCCCAGGAGGAAGAAGAGTGCTGATATCGCCGCGCGGCGCGACAACTTAGAACACTGAGACTTTGACGTACCGGTCGGGATTTTCCTTCAGGTCGACGAGGAGGAGGTCCAGGTCCTTCAGGAGTTTCGAAACCCTGGAGTAGAATTCAGGGTCTGAAATGAGTTTCGAGACGTTGCTCGAGTCCGCCGCCGCCTTCCCCAGGATGGTATCCGCCCGCGCGCTGAACGACGAAAGGCTGGAGTAGAGCGATTCGTCCATGATGAACTTCCCCATGCTCCCCTGGCCCTTTCGGAGCTGGTCGGTCACCGTCCGGAGGTTCGACGCCACCGAGGCGATGTCTTCCGAGAGCGCCTGGTCGTGGATCATCCGGCCGAGGCTCCCCTTTCCGTCCTCGACGGCCTCCGCGATGGCGTTCAGGGATTTTAGGAAATGCTCCATGTCGTCCGCGAGATCGGGACGCGAGATCAGCTTGCCAACGGAACCCTCTCCGCGGTTGATGGTGGCGGTGATGTCCCGCGCGTTCGAGACCAGCTCGGTGAAGTCCTTCAGGCCCTTGTTGAGTTGGGGCCCGGCCTCTTCCAGGTCGAACGATTCCCTCAGCGGCAGCAGGCTCCCCTCGGCCAGCGGCTCCTCGAGGTCGCGCCCGATGGAGATGTCGACGTACCGGTCACCGAGGAGTCCGATGGTCTTGATCTGGGCCACCGAGGAAACGGTGATGGACCGCGCATATTTCGTGAGGACCTTCATCGTGATGTCCACGCCGGTGGTGTCCTCCTTCGTGACGAACCGCAGGTCCGTCACGTATCCGATCTTGAGGCCGCCGAGCGTCACCATCGCGCCCTCGACGAGCCCGCGCACGTTCGGCATGAAGAGTTTCAGCTCGTACGTCGAGGAAAAGATGTTCTGTTCGGTTCCGACGATCGAGACGATGAAGACGAAAATGGTCAGGCCGATCAGGACCACGATTCCGACCTTCAGGGACGACCAGCGGAGTTGTTCACTATTCATAGCGGTTCCGGTTCAGGGTTGTAAAATGAGATTGGCTTCCTCCCGGATCTCGGAGAGGAATTCCTGCACGAATCGGTCCTGGCAGGCGAGGAGGTCGCGGGGCGTCCCGTCGAAGACGATCCGGCCGTCGTTCATCAGGGCCAGCGAATCCCCCACGGCGAAGGCGTCCCTGAGGATGTGCGTCACGATGACGCTGGTGACACCGCGCTCCTTCTTGAGCTTCATGATGAGTTCCGTGACGGTCTTCGCGTTGATGGGGTCGAGCCCGGTTGTCGGTTCGTCGTAGAGGATCGCCTCCGGGTCGAACGCGATGGCGCGGGCGATCGCGACGCGCTTCTTCATCCCCCCGCTGATCTCCTCGGGGAGGAGGCCGTTCGTCCCGGGGAGGTTGACGAAATCGAGGCAGGCGTCCACCCTCCTGCGGACCTCGTCCTCCGGGAGCTGCGAATGCTCCTTCAGGAAGAAACCCACATTCTCCTCCACCGTCAGGGAGTCGAACAGGGCGTTCCCCTGGAAAATCATGGACATCCTCCGGCGCACCGGCATCTGTTCCCTCTCGCTCAGGGCCGTGATCTCCAGGTTGTCCACGAAGACCGAGCCGGAATCGGGTTTCCAGAGCCCCAGGATGATCTTCAGGAGCGAACTTTTTCCCGCGCCGCTCGGTCCCAGGACCACCTTCGTGTGCCCGGTCGGCACCTGGAACGAAACGTCCTCGAGGATCCTGCGCCCGTCCAATTCGATGTTGATGTTTTCAAGCCTGATCATCTACAGGACCGCCCAGATGACTTTCGTGAGTATGAAATCGTTGAAGAGCACGACGATCGAAGAGACGACGACCGCGTTCACCGCGGCCCTTCCCACGCCCGCCGTGCCCCCGGTGGTCGCCAGGCCGTAGTAGCAGCTGATGGTGGAGATGAAAAACGAAAAGACCACCGGTTTCGCAAAGCCCACGACGAGGTCCTTGACCTTGAGGTCGGTCACCGCCGATTTCCAGAAATACGACATGTCCACGTTCAACCAGAGGTTGGAGACCAGCATCCCCCCCACGAGACCGACCAGGTCGGCGACGAGGGTCAGCGGCAGGAACATCACGAGCGCCGCGACGAGCCGCGGGACCGCGAGCTTCTCGACCGGGTTCGTGCCGAACGCCCGGAGGGCGTCGATCTGTTCACTGACCTGCATCGAACCGAGCTCCGACGCGTTTTTTGCCCCGGTGCGGGCCGCGAGCATCAGCCCGGTGATGACCGGCCCGAGCTCCCTGAAGAGGGCCAGCGATGTCGTCCTTCCGACGAGCATCTTGGCTCCGAAGGTCTCGAGCCGGTGCCCGCCCTCGATCGCCATGATGATCCCCATGAAGAGCCCGGCGAGGAAGACGATGACGAATGACTGCGCTCCGATGAGGTACATCTGCTCGAGGGTGTCCCTCCGATACCTCCACGCCACCGGGAGCGCGCGGATCGTCTCCCAGGTGAGGATCGAATATTCCTGAAGCCGGAGGATCCGCAATTTGATCGTTCCCGCCAGGGCCATCGGGGTCAGCGCCCCCCCGCCCCTAGCATCTCTTCGGCCGCGCGGATGTCGCCGGCACGGTCCACGTCGACGATCTTCGAAAACGGAAAGGCCCGCAATTCGTATCCGGTGCGCAGCAGGTGGTCGAGGAAATGCCTCAGCCGCCCGATGCCCGCGGCGCGCGCCGGCCCGATTTCACCAAAGATGCGCGGCGAAAGCGCATAGAGCCCACCGGTCACCCGGAGGGAGCGTTCGTTCCGGGAGAAGGAGGTGATCCTGCCGTCCGTTCCCGCGTCCACGTAGAGCGGGTTCTCGTCGTCAACGAAATCCGTGACCGCCAGCAGGCCGTCCGCGGCCCGCTCGCGGGTGGCGGCCGCGACGAGGGCCTTGAGATCGTCCTCACTGAAGATCGAATCCACCGTCGTCAGCAGGAAGCGCTCCGATCCCAGGAAGGGGGCGAGCTCGAAAAGGCTGTGCATCGAGCTGGGCGTGGATTTGATGATGAAAGAGACCGGGATCGGTAGGTTCAGGCCCGAGACGTACTCCCTCACGGGTGTGGATTCCTCGTTCACGATGCACTGTACGGACCGGATGCCGCAGCGTGAGAGCGAGGCCAGGAGTCGTCCGATGATGGGGATGCCTCCGACCGGGACCAGGGGTTTCGGGGTCATGATCCCTTCGGCCCTGAGCCTGCTCCCCTCCCCAGCCGCGATAATTCCTGCAATCATTGGTGTGATGTGATGAAGAACGAACGGAGGGCGGGCGGTACCGGAGGCCGGCCTATTTCTTGACGAAGATGTAGAGCTCCTGGCCCGGTTTGACTGCGATCGACGTGAGCAGGTTCCACTTGAGGATTTGCTCCACGGTGACGCCGTACTTCGTGGCAACGGTCGTCATCGTCTCCCCTTTCTTGACCACGTGGACGGTGAGATCCCCGTCGTCGTCAGCGCCGCCCTGGGTCTGTGGAGCGGTTTTCGGTGGAGACGTCGCGGGGATTTTTGCGGGAGTTTTCACCGGCGGCGGATCCGCCTTCGTCGCCGCGCCGGTATTTGCGTTCCTCGTCGATTGTCCCGCCGGAGGCGGTGTCGTGGTGACGGCCGGGGGGCGCTGATCGCCCGGCGCTTTCTGTTTGAAAGGATTGACCGCGGCCGGTTCGGTGCGCGTGTCTTCGGGGGGCTTTACGACCTCGCGGGATACAGCCGGATTCGTCCCGGCCTTCACGGGGTCGGCCTTCGGGGGTTGAGCCGCCGTTGAACGCGGCGGCGTGGCTGACGCCGCGGCGCGCCCGCCGGAACCGGCGCGCGGGTCGACACGACGCGCCGCGGTGACGCCGGAAGGCTTCGGTTCCCCGACGGCCTTGAAGAGCGCCGAGGCGGTGTGCTTCCCGACGATGTATTTCTGCGGGGAGCCCGACGCCTGGACGGCATACCGGTTGGTGTCAGTCCCCAGCCGGTAGAAATCCAGCGTCACACTGACCGCGCCGGTGACATCCACCCTGGAAGGCGACCCGGTGAACTGCACCGCTGAATCGATGAAATCCTCGGCGCGGAGGTTGGAGAGTGTGGTGAGGATCGGGTTCATCGTCTCCGTTGGGACGGTCTCCTGTCCCGCGGTCCACCCCGAGCTGTCGCGCGAGTAGGTCCGCGTCTTTCCCCCGGAGGAGAGTGTGAGTCCGCTGATCGCCTCCGCGGGAGTCGCGAAAATCGTCTTATCCCTCCAGTCCTTCACTTCCCGTTCCAGCGACCACGTCGTGATCCCGCTCCCCAGGTAGACATCGATCGCCGACGGCATCCTGAAGTAGACTTCCGAGAACGACGGACCCATCTTGCCGATGACGATCGACTGCGCGGCGCCCGAGCGGGTGGTCAGCGTCACGAGGCTGCCCGAAGAATCGACCTGGAAAAGGGCCTGCTTGGTTGCGTTGGTGGAGACGAGGCTTCCGGGTTTGAATCGCGAGAAGCCGCCGATGAGTCCGGTGACGATCGCGGGGTCCGCCGGGAGGTTGCCGTGGGACGTAATGATCCACCGGCCCGCGACGTTCTCGATCGTGAGGGGTTTGCCCGACCGCACGATCGAAACCCTGATGACGGAAGCCGAATCCACGCTGAACGAGAACGCGCTCTTCGTGTAGCTCGACGTCCGCTCGTCGTCCCCGGGCAACACCCAGAGGACGATCGCTCCCATGACGGCAAGGAGGGCGAGCAGCACCATTGTCGATCTGTTCATGGCTTGACTCCCTAGTAGCCCCGAAGTTCCATTCGTTTCCTCGCTGCCACGCGCCAGCGCCACCGAACGATTCCGACCAGGATGACAACCAGCGGCGGGACGGTCAGGTTGATGCCCTTCAGAAGGTTTCGCGAATCGTCCGAGATCTCGTCGAGGGGCCTGTCGCCGCTGTTCCGGGCGCGGATTTGCGCGAGTCCGATGTCGTCGGCCAGCCAGTCGACCAGGTTCCCCGCGAGGTGGAAATTGTCATCGTTCCCCCCCGAGTACTGGTCCTGCATGAAATCACCGTCCCCGACGACTACGATCTTCGACAGCGTGCGGCTGGTCAGCACCCTGTTGTTGGTGTCGATCGGGGTGGTCACCGTCGAGTCGAGCATCACCGGGGCGGAGGCGAACGAGCTCACGAAGGATCCCTCCACCGTGACGACGAGGGGGATGCCCTTTTCAGCGAACATGTCCGGGGTGACCGGGGTGGTCGGATCGACCATGAAGACGTTTTCCTGCCGGCCGCTCTCGCCGGACGAGCGCAGGAGGACGTTCGCGATCAGCCCCTTCGTACGGGCGAGGCTCGTGTCGATCGAGCTGGCGAAGTAGAGGACCACCGCGTTCAATCCGCGCACCAGCGGATTCGATTCCTCGAAGTTGCTGGCCCGGGGGAGGTAGTAGAAGGGAATCTGGTTCTGGATCACCATGAACCCCGCCTGCTGGCTCACGGTGACGTACGCGCAGCTCCTGTCACGGACGAGGTCGGCGCTCACCCGCACCCCATAGGAGGCGAGCATATCGTCAAGGTCGAGGTCGAGCGGCCTGCCCATCTGTCCCTGGAGGGTGATGCCGACCTTGTTCAGGAAGAAGGCCGCCCTGCCCCCCTTCATCAGGTACTGGTCGATCAGGAATTTTTCCCAGGAGGCGAATTTCCTGTCAGGCGCCGCAATGACGAGCACGGCCACGTCGGAGGGGATCGGCCTCCCGCCGGTGATATCGACCCGGGTCACCTGGTACTGCCTCGCCAGGATTTCCTGGAGGCGCTTGAACTGCTCGAGGTCCGGCTCCCCCTGGCCGGCAAGGAACCCGACCTTCTTGAGCTCCTTCGACGTGAGCTTCTTGATGGCGGAAGAGATCTCGTACTCGAGGTTGGACGTCGACCGGATCACCGGGATCCGTTCCTGCTTGTCGCCGTGGAGGAACACGAGTCCCATGTAGGCATTGTCGACCTGGAACTTGTCCTCCTTGAGCACCTGGACCTGCACGGGCGGGATGCCGTACCGCTGCGCCTCCTGCTCAGCCTCCTCCGACGACTTTGGATCGATGAATTCGTATTGGAAGTTCCCGCCCGCGTAGGCGCGGTACTCGTCCAGCTGGTCCTGGAGGTAGCGTCGGTTGTTGTTGTACGGCGCCGGCATGTCGGCGGTGTAATAGGCCTTGACCAGGAATTTGTCGTCGAGGGAGCCCACCAAGTTCTTACTCGCGTCGGAGAGCGTATAGAGGGCTTCGGCCGTGAGGTCGACGCGCAGGAAGTACCGGAGCGATACGACGTTCACCAGGACGATGACGACAACCAGGAGGACCGTGTTGAGGTACCGTTGCCGCGGGCTCTTCATACCCAGCGCCTCCTCTGCAGCACGGCGGTGCCTGCCACCAGGGCGATGGTGACGGCCGAGACGTAGTAGACGATGTCGCGCGTGTCGATCACCCCACGCTCGATGTTGGCGAAGTGGTAGTCGATGCTGATGTACTCGAGGGTCGACACGACGTTGTTCGGAAGGTAGAACAGCACCTTGTCGAGCATGAAGAGGCCGAAGACGATCAGAAAACTGACGATGAAGGCGACGACCTGGTTTTCGGTGATCGACGACCCGAACATGCTCACGGCGAGGAACACCGCACCCACGAAGAGCAGTCCCAGATACCCCCCGACGACGGCGCCGATGTCGAGCCGGCCGATGAGCGACACCGTGACGTAGTAGCAGAAGGTCGGCAGGAGCGTGAAGAAGTAGAGCGCCCACGAGGCGAGGAATTTGCCGAGGATGATCTCCGACTCCTTCACCGGCTTGGTGATGAGCAGCTCCAGCGTGCCCGCCTTCTTTTCCTCCGAGATCAGCCGCATCGTGATCGCCGGCGCGAAAAACAGGAGTAGGAAGGGCGTCATCTCGAAGACCGTCCTGAGCGAGGAGAGGTTCGCGATGAAGAGGTTGCTCGTGAAGAACCACCCCAGGATCACCAGGAAGACCAGCATGACGATGTACGCCACGGGGGAGTTGAAGAAGGAACGGAGTTCCTTGAGGAAGATGTGCTTGACGATTGAGGGGCTCATGATCATGATGGCGTGGTCAGTTCCCGGAAAATATCCTCAAGACTCGTCTGTTCGCGCCGGAGTTCGAGCGCGATCCACCCCTTCTCGACGCAGAGCCTGAAGAGATCGGCGCGGATATCGTACGAGCGGGAGCTTCCCACGAGGAACTTCATCGAGGACCCGCCCTCCTCCGCGAGGACGGCGGACTCGACCTGCGGAATGTTGCGCAGGACAGCCGCGACCGTCTGCGCCGTTTCAGACTCCGGCACGCGCACTTCGAGCACGACCGAGTCGTTCCCCCTGAGGCCCTTGTGGAGGTCGCCGATCGGCGAGTCCGCGACGATCTTCCCCCTGTTGATGATGATGACGCGTGAGCAGGTCGCCTGGACCTCCGGGAGGATGTGCGTCGAGAGCACGACGGTTTTCTTCGTCCCCAGATTGTGGATCAGCGTGCGGATCTCCACGATCTGGTTCGGGTCGAGACCGCTGGTCGGTTCGTCGAGGATCAGCACCTTCGGGTCGTGGATCATTGCGGCCGCGAGTCCCACCCGCTGCCGGTAGCCCTTGGAGAGCTGGCCGATGTCCTTGTGCATCATTTCCCCCAGGCCGCAGACATCGATCATCTCCCGCCGCCGCCGCGGGACCATCCGCGACTCCACCCCCTGTAGCTGGGCCGCGTAGTCGAGGTACTCCGAGACGTTCATGTCGAGGTAGAGCGGATTCTGTTCGGGGAGATAGCCCACGAGCCGGCGGACTTCGAGCGAATCGGCGACGATGTCCTTCCCCTCCACCCGAACGGTCCCGGCGGACGGCGGCAGGTAGCAGGTGATGACCCGCATCGAGGTTGTTTTTCCGGCGCCGTTGGGTCCGAGGAAGCCGAGGATCTCCCCCGAATGGACCTCGAAGGAGATGTCATCGACCGCCTTCGTTTCGCCGTAATACTTCGAAAGGTTTCTAACCTGGATGGACATGAATTGGATGATTCATCAAAATCGGAGAAAAAATATGCCAAATTTCCCAAATATATGCAAGATCGCGCAAAAGGCCGAAGGCGCCACGACGATGTGTGCGCCCCCCCGGTCAGGATTATTCGTCGAATTGACGTCCGAATCGGCGCATATGAAAAATAGAAAGATCATCCCCGACCCGATGGTCGTCCGCCCTCCCGGCACTGACTCGTCGCTTGATCCCCGCGGCGCCACCCCCGAACCGCCCGGAGTGTAACCTTTCACCGACACGAACCGTCTAATGAATGTCACGTCCACCAGGCACCTGTATCAATGAACGTCGTCGCACGCACAATCATTCTTTCGTTCCTCGCCACGGCCGCTCTCTCGGCCGGCGACGACCCGGACCGGGACACGACGCTCCGGCGGCCCACCGTGACGGCGTTCCGCTCGACGGGCCCGATCAGCGTGGACGGCATCCTCGACGAAACCGGATGGAACCATCCCTCTATCAGCGGGTTCACGCAAAAAAATCCCACCGAAGGCGCGCCCCCCTCTTTCAATTCGGAGGTATGGGTACTCTATGACGACGAGGCCATCTACATCGGCGCGAAACTCCACGACCCCAACCCCGACTCCATCGTCAGCAGGATCGGCCGGCGCGACGCGGACCTGAGCGGCGACTGGTTCTACGTCGGGATCGATTCGTACCTCGACCGGAGGACGGGTTTCTTCTTCGGAGTCTACGCGAGCGGTTCGATCACCGACGGCACGCTTTTCAACGATTCGTGGGACGACGATTCGTGGGACGGCATCTGGGAGGCCGCGACCAGCATCGGCGACGGCGCCTGGACTGCCGAGTTGAAAATCCCCTACTCGCAGCTGCGCTTCACCGAACAGGACTCCTATGTCTGGGGGATCAACTTCGGCCGCCAGATCGACCGCCTCAACGAGGAAAATTATTTCGTAATGGTACCGAAGAAGGAGAGCGGCTGGGTATCGCGGTTCGCGGACCTGACCGGGATCGGGAATATCTCCCCGCCGTCGAGGCTGGAGCTGCTCCCCTACGTGGTCCTCAGCACCCGCCGCACCTCCAATTTTACCCCCGGCGACCCCTTCCACGACGGCACCTCGGGCAACTGGAACATCGGGGGCGACCTGAAGGTCGGTCTGGGCAGCAACCTGACGATGAACGCCACGATCAACCCCGACTTCGGACAGGTGGAAGTCGACCCGGCCGTCGTGAACCTGACACAGTTCGAGACCTTCTACCAGGAAAAGCGCCCGTTCTTCATCGAGGGGTCGAACATGTTCGAGTTCGGGTACGGCGGCGCAAACAACAACTGGGGGTTCAATTCCGGGACGCCGAACTTTTTCTACAGCCGGCGGATCGGGAGGTCTCCCGTCGGCCAGGTCCAGCATTCGGGATACACGGACTACCCCGAGGCGACGACGATCCTCGGGGCCGCGAAGATCACGGGCAAGATCAGCGATGCCTGGTCGGTCGCCGCGCTCAGCGCCCTCACGCAAGGCGAGCGCGCCCTCGTGCAGGACGGCACGACGCAGTACGAAGACATCGTCGAGCCCCTCGCCTCCTATAATCTTCTCCGTTCACAGAAAGAGTTCGAGAACGGCAAGCGCGCCATCGGCTTCATCGGCACCGCGGCGTTCCGTAAGCTCGACGAACCGTACCTGACGAACCAGTTCAACTCCTCCGGCCTGATGGGGGGCCTGGACGGGTGGACCGAGCTCGATGCCGGCGGCGAGTACGTTGTGACCGGCTGGACGTCTTTCTCACGGATCGAGGGCAGCCCGTCCCGGATGGTCTCCGTCCAGCGGAGCTCGGCCCACCAGTTCCAGCGGCCCGACGTCACGCACGTGTCGGTCGATTCGTCCACCACCTCGCTCACGGGCAGCTCGGGGCGGGTGGCGCTCAACAAGCAGAAGGGCAACTTAAGTCTGAACACCGCGTTTGGCTGGGTGTCACCCGGCTACGACGTCAACGACATGGGGTTCCTCAGCAGGACCGACAATATGAACGGGCACCTCGTGCTCGGGTACCGGTGGTATGAGCCGGACGGCTTCTTCAGGAGCAAGGGCTTCAACGTCGCCACCTTCCGTAACTATACCTTCGGCGGCGACAAGACGGACGAGGGCTACAACCTGTTCTACGGTGCTGAATTCATGAACTACTGGGAGCTGAGCGGAAACTTCGTCTACAACCCCGCCACGCTCGACCGGTACGGCACCCGCGGCGGGCCGATGATGGTGTACACCAACCGGTACGGCGCCTACATCGAGGCCTCGACCGACAACCGCGACATGGTCTCCTACTTCGTCGGGACCTCGCCCGGGAGGAGCGAATCGGGAGGATATCGCCTCACCGTCTACACGGGCGTGACGGTCAAGCCGGCGGCCGGCATCCAAGTGAGGATTATCCCTGAATTCAGCCGCGATGTGACCATGGCGCAATGGGTTTCGAACGTACCCGACCCCACCGCCACCGCGACGTATGGAACAAGGCACATCTTCGGGAAGATCGACCAGCGAGAGATTTCCGCGAGCGTCCGGCTCGACTGGACGTTTACGCCGAAGCTCAGCCTCCAGCTCTATCTGCAGCCGCTGATATCGGTGGGTTCATACTCCGGATTCAAGGAACTGAAGGAACCGCACACCTACACATTCAACGTCTACGGCCAGGACAACGGCTCGACGATTTCCGGGGACGTGACGAATGCGGAATATACTGTCGACCCCGACGGGGGCGGACCGGCGGAGCCGCTGACGTTCCATAATCCCGATTTCAACTTCACATCGCTCCGGGGGAACGCGGTGTTACGGTGGGAATTCCTTCCGGGATCGACCGCGTTCCTGGTCTGGACGCATTCAAATTACACGGATACGGACCCGGGAAGCATCGATTACGCCAGGGACATCAGCAAGGTGTTCAGCACGACGAACTACGACGACGTCATCCTGCTCAAGATCGCCTACTGGCTGCATCCCTAGTCAGCCAGCAGGTACGGCCCCTTCCCCGTCGCACGCCTCGCGACCGCGACACAGATCAGGCAGACCACAGCGCCGAGGAAAGCCAACCCCATGTCCTTGATGGCGTCGAACGGGTCCCCCTGCGTCCCGAGGTACGCGTCTCCCGCGCCCGGGCTCACGATCGTCGCCACCACCATCTCGATGATCTCATAGAGCGCGCTGAACGCCAGGGTGACGTCGAGAGGGAAATAGTACGCCCAGAACCCCCGCGCGTTCACCAGCCTCAGGAACACCTCCCGGATCGGATACGCGATCAGCGCTCCGAAGGAAAAATGGACCAGCCTGTCGAAATGGTTCCTCCCTAATCCGAAGGCCCCCTTCGCCCACTCGCCGAGCGGCACTTCAGCGTATGTGTAATGCGCCCCAACGGAATGGAGAACCATGAACAGGGTGATCGCGACGTAACTCACATCGGAGAGGGGGAACTTCCGGTAGGTGAAGGTCAAAGCCGGGACGCAGAGTACGACGAGGAGATTTTCGAGGAGCCAGTCGTCGGGATAGACGGGATCGATCGCCGTGATGATCCACACGACCGCATACGCGACGACGAGGACTTTCAGAAGGAGGTTCCGCCGGAAATCAGGACGGATCCTCATAGTGGCGGTTGTCAGCATCGATCCTCCCTCCAATAAAAAAGGAGCGGTGGCCCCCCGGCCCCGCTCCTCAAGAACCTACAATGGACGGATCAGGTACCCTTGAAATTCGCAAGCGCCCGTTCGACGGTCTCGTAGGTGTCGAAGACTTTGACGAGCTGGGTGATCACGAAAAGGTTCTGGACCTTTCCGCCGACGTTCGCGAGCCGGAGTTCGCCGCCGCCGTTGCGGACGGTCGTGAGGCAGGCGATCAGCGTCCCGATCCCTGAGCTGTTCATGTAATTCACTCCGCCGAGGTCGATCACGATCCTCTTAATGTTGTCGGTCACCAGGCTGTGGATCTTGTTCCTAATGTTCGAGGTGTCGGGCTCCCCAAGGAGATCTCCCTTGAACGCGAGAATGGCGACGTTGTTTTCGATTTTCTCTTTGATCTGCATAAATCAGCCTGTTTGGTGAATTGTTGGTCAATGGGCAAATAGAATCCCCTAATCTTACGGAAATCCACCTAAAAAGTCAATTACTTCCTTCGGAAGACCGTTCGAGGATTTCCGCGTATTTATATGCGATTCCGGTGTTGAAGACGACCACCGTCTCGCCCCCCGAAAGGAATCCCGACTCCGTGAGCACCGGGAGCGCGGCCAGCGCGGCAGCCCCTTCCGGGCAGAGCAGTACGCCGTCGGAGCGCGCGGCATTTCGCATCGCGCGTAATGCCGCTTCATCGGATACCGCCACGGCGCACCCGCCGCTCTCGTAGAGCGCCTGCAGGATGAGGTGGTCCGCGAACGCCCGCGGCACCCGAAGTCCGGACGCGACGGTGGCGGCCCCCTCCCAGAATTCTGATTTTGGGGCGCGGGCCTCGAACGCCTTCACCACCGGCGCGCAGCCGGCCATCTGGACCGAGACCATTCTCGGTTTTCGCCCCTCCACCCAGCCGAGTTTCTCCAGTTCGTCGAACGCCTTCCACATCCCGATCAGCCCGGTGCCGCCGCCGGTGGGATAGACGATCACGTCGGGGAGCGACCAGCCAAACTGCTCGGCCAGTTCGTACCCCATCGTCTTCTTCCCTTCGAGCCGGTACGGCTCCTTCATCGTCGACATGTCGAACCACCCCGCCGGACCACGCCGCTCGTTCATCGCCTTCGCAGCGTCGCTGATCAGCCCGTCCACAAGGTGGAGGTCGACGCCGAACAGCCGGACTTCCTGGATGTTAATACGGGGCGTGTCCTCTGGAAGAAAGACGTGGGCGCTGATGCCGGCGGCGGTCGCGTACGCCGCAAGCGCGCCCCCCGCATTACCCGCCGAGGGGATGCAGACTTCGCCGATGCCGAGCTCCCTCGCCTTCGATACAGCCGCGGAGAGGCCCCGCGCCTTGAACGATCCCGTGGGGTTGCAGCCCTCATCCTTGATATAGAGGGACGACATTCCGGCGGCGACCCCGCCGGGTTTCAATCTGATGAGCGGAGTCCAACCCTCCCCGAGCGTGACGATCGCCCCGGGATCGAGGACCGGCAGGAGCTCCCGGTATCTCCACATCGTCCCAACCCGCCCTTCGAACGATGAGGGTCGCAGGTTTCTTCGGGCGAGGTCGAGGTCATACCCGGCGAGAAGCGCCGCCCCGCACGCGCGGCAGACGCCCTGCGCTTCGTCGATGGCGTGTTCGGCGCGGCAGACGGAACAATACAGGTGAGTAAAAAATGATCGCAGGTCACTGGCCATCGGTGGGCGCCGGCTTGAATCGACTTCGGAAATGGTGCGTCAATATACTTCCACCACCGCGAAGAGTCAATCCCGGGGGAACCGGCGGGACCCGCGGCGGTTTTATATTCTGCCTCGCTCTCAATACCCCGTTTTATTGCTTTTCAGAGGCGTTTCTCTTATATTCGAAAACCAACTTACCCCCTCATTTTAACAAAGGAATACCTCTCCCATGCCTCTGATGACCCGGATCCGCGAGAGCATGACCAAAATATTTGCGATTTTCGCGGGTGTTTTTGTCGTTTACATCGTCCTCGACTGGGGGATGGACATAACCGGGCGCAAGGACGCGAACCGGACGGTCGACGCCCAGATGGTCGGCTACATCGACGGGGAGGGTATCCCCTACCGTGAATTCTCCGACATCGTCCAGCAGAACATTGACAACCAGAGAGCCCAGGCGGGGGCCGACCCTGAGGAATCCCAGCTCCGGATGATCCGCGACCAGGTCTGGAGCAGCTTGGTCACCGAAAAGCTCTACGACACCGAAATCGAGCGGCTGGGCATCACCGTCAGCGACCAGGAAATCATCGACGCCGTCAGGGGCGACACCCCTCCGGCGTTCCTGCGCACGCAGTTCACCGATTCCACGGGGGCCTTCAACAGGGCTGCGTACGACGCCGCGATCAACGACCCCCGGAACAAGGCCATCATGGTCAACCTCGAGCGGGCCATCCGGCAGCAGCGGCTCCGCGAGAAGCTCCAGAGCGTGGTGCTCGCCGGCGTCACAGTGGCGGAAGGGGAGGTCGCGCAGAAATTCTCGGACGACAACATCAGCTATCAGACCGAGTTCCTCACTTTCGACCCCAGCGTGCTCGTGCCCGATTCGACGGTGACCGCGTCCGACGAGGAGCTCCGCTCCTACTACGACGATCATATCACCGACTATAAGGTGGAGGCCATCCGGAAGCTGAAGTACGTCGCCTTCTCATTGATGGCGTCGGGGAACGACACCGATTACGTCCGACAGGAGATCGAAGACATCCTCCGGCGCGTCCGGGAGGGCGCCGATTTCGAAGAGCTCGCGTCGACGAATTCCACCACCCCCCCGACTGACGTTTTCTTCAAGCACGGCGAACTCGACCCTTTGAAAGAGACCGCGGCCTTCGCAGCGAAAGTGGGAGACGTTGTCGGCCCCTTGCTTGAGCGGGACGGGTACCACGCCTTCAAGGTCCTTGAATTCACAACGGGCAAGGAGGAATTCATCCACGCCCAGCACGTCCTGATCCGCGTCGAGGGGACCGACAGCGCCGCCGCCCGGACGAAGGCCCTGGATGTCCTAAAAAAAGCCCGCGCCGGCGACGACTTCGGCAGCCTCGCCGCCCAATACTCCGCCGAACCGGGCGCGGACGTCCGCAAGGGTGACCTCGGGTGGTTCGCGCACGCACGGATGGTGAAACCTTTTTCGGACGCGGCCTTCGCGGCGAAAGTCGGCCAGATCATCGGACCGGTGAGAACAGAGTTCGGCTATCACGTGATCAAGATCCACGGCCGGGACAAACGTGAGGTGAAGCTCCGCGACATCCACATGCCGATCGAGATGAGCCCGAAGACGCAGGGCGAGGTATACCAGAAAGCGCAGGATTTCGCCTATTTAGCGCGTGAGAACGGATTCGACAAAGAGGTCGAGACCGCGAATCACAAGGTCAGCGAAACGCCCTCCTTCAACCGCGAAGGCTCGGTCGCCGGCCTTGGCAACAACCGCGGGATCAACAGGTTCGCGTTCGAGGGCGCCCTGGGCGACATCAGCGACGCTCTGACCACGAACAACGGCTACGCAGTCTGCGCGATCGCCGAGATCAAGGAAGCGGGCGTGAGACCCTTCGACGATGTGAAGGCATCGATCGAAGTGCTCGTGAAACGGGAGAAGAAGAGCGGGAAAACGGTGGACATCGCTGCGTCGCTCCTGAAGAACCTGAAACCGGGCGACAGCCTCCGCACGCTCGCCGTCGGTGGGAACGGCGTCAGGGTCGACCGAATCGACGCCCTCAAGGTCGGCACGGCCACTGCCCGCGTCCCCCGCGATCCTGCCTTTACGGGTGCCCTTGAATCGCTCTCCGCCGGCCAGGTGTCAAAGCCGGTCGCCGGAAACCGGAACGTCTTCGTGATCAGTCTGCTCAACAAGTCGGCGTTCGATTCAACGCTGTACAACGCGCAACGTGCGACGATCTTCACCGAGCTGTTGGAGCAGAAACGGGAACGCTACTTCACCGAGTGGACGGAGAAACTCAGGGAGTCCGTGGAAATTTTAGACAAGCGGGACCTCTTCTACAGGTAACGCGGGGGGAGAATCACCCCCCCCCCCAACGGGCGTACGGAGGAGTCACCGATGCGCGCGGTACGCGTGATGATAATCGTCTCTATGATTGCCATCGATGGCCCGGACGCCTGCGCCGCGGGCTTCCGTTTCTCCACGTCGCTCTCCGGTTCGATCACCAGTTCGTCCAAACTCTTTGCCAACCCCCACGCCCGTGACGACGTCATCCGCGGCCTCTTCTCCCCCATCAATTCAGTGTTCGGCATCGGAGCTGATGCCAGGGTCGAAATCCCGATGACCGGCCTGAAGCTCGGCCTCGGCGCGGAGTACCTCTCAACCACTGTCGCCGGAACGGTTCCGAACGCCTCGATCGCGATCCCCGTCGAGGACGGCTACTACGCGATCCCGGTGGAATTGACGGCGTACTTCAGCATCCCGATCGGCGGCGAGAAATTCGATTTCTACATGGGCGGCGGTGCCGGAATCTATTTCGGCGAGCGGGTCTACCGGTACGCGGGCGTCCGGGCCGAAACTATCGGGAAAAATTTTTCGCCGGGGATCCACATCCTCACCGGGCTGGAATACCTCGTTGGACCGGGGTTGGCCATCAGGACCGAGTTCAAGTTCCGGACGGTTCAGCTCGAATCCGTCCAGGAGTTCCCGACGTTCTCGACCGTCTACGGCGGCGCCACCGTACCCCTTCCCCGGGGTGAGGTCGCGTCCAGGGTCCAGATCGACGGCATGCAGTTCTCGCTCGGCGTCGCCTACCGTTTCCCGTGAATCTGTCGTTTCCCTCGATGAACCCGGGCGTCGCCAACCGCATCTTCCTGACCGGATTCATGGGTTGTGGAAAATCGACCATAGCAGCGCCGCTCTCCCGCATCCTCGGACTCGGGTTGCTCGACCTCGACGCGGAAATTGAACTGAGGGCGGGGGAGTCGATCCCGGGGATCTTTTCGGAGAAGGGTGAGCGCGCCTTTCGGGAGCTGGAACGGACCGTACTATTCGAAACGGCGGCGAGGAACTCCATCGTCGTCGCGCTGGGGGGCGGAACCATCGGGAACGAGGAAAACTTCGCCTTCGTAAAATCGGCCGGCGTGCTGGTCTACCTGCAGGTCGATTTCGAAACGCTCTTCGGGCGGCTCACGACGATGGCCCGCACGGCGGATCGGCCGATGCTCTCCCCCCGGGACGACTCGCGGCCGGCCGGGGAGGACCTCCGTGAAACGATGAAGCGCCTCCTCGCCGAACGCGAACCCTTCTACCGCAGGGCCGACCTGATCGTGGTGCCGGAGCGTGACGATCCGGAATCGAGCGCCGGGTCGATCGCGCGACGTCTGGGCGGGTTCCCGGGTCGCGCACTCACTTGATCAGCAGCATCTTTTTCATTTCGCGCAGCGACACCCCGTCGCGTGAGCGCGATTCCAGGACGTAGAAGTAGACACCCGACGCGTACCCTGATCCGGTGAAGGTTTTCGCATAGCTCCCCGGCGCGAGGGCTTCGTCGATGAGCCGCCCCACCTCCCTACCCGCCTCGTCGTACACCCTGAGCGTCACCTCCGACGCCGACGCGAGGTCGAACGCGATGGTCGTCGAGGGATTGAACGGGTTCGGATAGTTCTGGAGGAGGCGGTACTCAACGGGGAGGGCCCCGGCGACCTCCTCCACGTCCGTAATGATGCTGCCGGTCGTCCTGAACATTCCCCTGCCGTGCGTCGCCGCCACGAGTACGCCGTCGCTCCGCAGGTCGAGGTCGAACACCGCGACTTTCGCCATCCCGGAATTCTGTTCACTCCAGCTGGTGCCGCCGTTTGTGGTCTCGAAGATCCCGAGATCGGTGCCGACGATGATGTGAGTGTCGGCGTGCGAGGTGTCGAGCGCGATGCAGTTCACCGGAATGTCGGGGAGGTTTCCCGAAACGTTCGTCCAGGTGGTTCCGCGGTTCGTCGTCCTGAAGACGTGGCCGGGAGTCGTGGGAGTATTGGCCGAATAGCCTGAGAACCCGGCATAGGCCCGCATCGCGTTCGTCGGGTCGACCGCGATGGCGCTGACCGACCTGTTCGGGAGGGGCGCCTTGGTGGTGTTCGTCCAGGTCGTGCCGGTGTTGGTGGTGAACCAGACGCGTGAGATGGTCGTATCGTATCCCGTGGTTCCGGCGTAGATCGTCGTCGGCGCCGATTTCGCGATGGCAAGCGCAGAGATCACCGAAAACGGATCCTCGACGCCGCCGGGGCCGCCGGCCTGCCCGGTGAGGTCGGCGCTGATGGCCGCCCACGACGTACCGCCGTTCGCCGTCCGGTAGACCCTGTACGTGCCCGCGACCAGGACGAGCGGGTTCGTCGGATCCATCACGAACGGCGCGATGAACGCGCACCGGTCAGACGTCCCGTCCGATTGGCCGCCCCCCGAGGTCGGGATGCCCGTCATCGCGCGGGACCAGCTGAAGCCTGAGTTGCTCGACCTCTGGAAATTCAGGTAGACGTACTCGGTGTAGACCGTCGTCGGAGTATTGAAGTCGACCGCGGTCGCTCCCCCGTCCCCCCCGAGCGACGTCGTCCACGCCGGGTCGCTGACGGTCTTCAGCGTGCCGTTATCCTGCGTCCCGCCGTAATATATCTCCAACGTGGGATCGGGATGTGCGGCCCCGCTGTAGAACTGCGTCACCGCCAGCCCGTTGTTGATCGCGGAGAACGTGGGAAACGCGGCCCCTCCGTTCGTGGATTTGTACATTCCCCCGTCGTTCCCGAAATACATTGTCGAGGGGCTGTTCGGGTCGAACTCCATCGCGTGCTGATCGACGTGCATGAACGGAAGCCCGGAGGGGTAACCGTTCGTCATTTGAATCCAGCCCGTCCCGGCGTTGGTGGATCTGAAGGAATTGATCCCTCCGACGTACACCGTGTTGGCGTCGGTCGGGTGGACGGCCACGACGTTGTTGTACCACCCCTGTCCGCCCAGGTGCGTTCCTCCCAGCAGGCCGTCCGTGGGCGTCGTTACCTGCGTCCAGACGGCCCCCGCATCCGTCGTCTTCCAGACGCTGTGCGTTCCGTAGTTCACGGCGTCGGTGAGCACGGCGTAGAGCACCGATGGGTTGCTCCTGGAGATGCCCATGCTGATCCTGAAAAACCCGGTGGTCGGGAACCCCCCGGCGAGCTTCGTGAACGATGCCCCGTTGTCGGTTGTCTTGTAAATGCCGTCTGTGCTGAAGTTGCCGTACGCGACGTAGAATATTCCCGGGTTGACGGCGTCGGCCACGATTTGCGTGGCCCTGCGGGTGGGAGCGCCTTTCGGAACGTAGAGCCACGAGGTGCCGGAGTTCGTGGACCTGAACACACCGGAGTTCGTCGCCGCGAAGAGGAGCGCGCTGTTGTCCGGCCGGATGTAGATGTCGTTAACGTAGTAGGGGAAGCCGGAGGGACTCGATCCGAAGGTCGTCGTGAGCGCCCAGGTCGCGCCGGCGTCGATCGATTTCAGGATCCCCGCCCCGCGCAGGGCGTCGATGTTGAAATATCCCTCACCCGTCCCGGCGTAAATGATGTTGGTGTTGTTCGGATCGATGGCGATCGCGCCGATCACCAGGTTCGCGGCCAGGTCGCTGGTCGCGAGCCAGTTCGCGCCCGCGTCGGTGCTTTTCCAGATGCCGCCGCTCACCGAGCCGCAGTAGATGATGTTCGTGTTGGTCGGATCGATGGCGATCGACCTGATCCTGCCGCCGATGTTGTTCGGACCGAGGGGCAGCCAGTCAGGCGCCGCCTTAGTTACGACCGGGACCGATCCCTTCAGGGCGGTCATTTCCGATAGCGCCTTCTCCCGCCAATCGGCGGGGATCCGGCCCGTGGGATGTGCCCGCATCCGGTGCTGCCATTCCATCGCCTGATAGGGATACCCCGCCTCCGGCTCTCCGCCGGACTCCGACCGCGGTGGGAAGGGGGAACGCGCCCCGGCCGGTGAAACCTGCCGCGCATCGGGGTATCCAATGATCGCAACGAGTGCGGCGGCAAACATGACTGATGCCGCGAAAAGTTGGAATAATTTCATCTGTCGGGATAGGCTATTAAAGGGATGAACCAGGCGGCGGATGCCTGGCGGAAAGGATTCATCCATCAAATATGCTCAGATTCGACCTGAAAATCAAGGAATGACCCGTAACTTGTTTGCACCACAGCGGGATAAACCCTATCTTGTTCACCTGTGAACCGGGAAGAGAACGATCGCATCACGCGGACCATGCCGAGCACGCCACCCACGCCATTCAGGTCATCGAAGCCAGCCTTGCCGGCCGGCCGATCCCTGCACCCCATCGCCGGGAAACCCTCATTTCGGCCCGTCGCGCTGATTGACCTGAGCCAGCCGAGCCTGCTGGTCCTGCTGAGCCTACTGGCCCTCCTTTCGCTTGTTTCCCCTCTTCTTGCCCAGGATTCGAGGGAAAATGCCGATTTCAAGCTGGCGGTCAACCTGTTCAACGACCGGATGTACGACCTTGCCTCCCAGCAATTCAGGCAGTATATCTCTGCCTACCCGAACACCGCCCAATCCATCGAGGCCCGGTTCTACCTCGGGCTCGTCCAGATGCAGATGAAGCAGTATGACGACGCGAGGACCACGTTCCAGAATTTCGCCCTCTCGTACGTCGAACATCCCCGGGCGCCGGAAGCGTGGCTCAACGTCGGGCACGCGTTCCACGCCGTCGGCAGCGACAAAGAGGCGGCCCTCGCGTACGAACGGGTGAAGGTCTTCCATCCCGACAGCCCCCTCGTCCCCGAGGCCCTCCTGAAGGCGGGCGAAATGCGCCGGGACCTCGGTGAGCGCGACGCCGCGAAACAGGTATTCCGCTCGCTCATCCAGGGATATCCCGACAGCAAACAGGTGGTGTCCGCGCGGCTCGCCATCGGCGAGTTGTACGCGGAGGAAGGCCAGCTCGAACTCGCCGAGGAGGAAGCGCGAAGGGTCGCCCAGAGCGACGCGCCGTCCCCGGTCCGGGCCGCGGCGCTCTTCGCCATCGCAAAATTCCAGATCGGCGCGGGGCTCTTCTCGAACGCCGAGTCGACGCTGACCGGGCTGCTATCCAGGTTCGGCGAAACTGACATCGCGCCGATCGCCACGGTCGAGCTGGGCAAGCTCGAGATCCTCACCGGCAGGGCGAAACCCGCGGCGTCACGACTGCAGGCACTCTCAGTCCGCAAGGGCCTCGACGATTCTTTGAAGGCGGAAGCCCTCTTTCATCTCGGCGTCGCCCACGAATCGCTGAAACAGTACGGGCAGGCCGGCGAGGCGTGGGACCGGTTGATCGCCGCGAGCCCGGCGCATCCCCTCGCGCTCCCGGCGCGGCTCCGGGCCGCCGGCGCCGCTATCGCCGAGAAAAAATTCAAGCGGGCCCTCGATCTCGCCGGACGCATCAGCGCGGACGCGTCCGCGGATATCAGGGGACGGGCCCTCCTCCTTAGCGCCCGCGCGTCGATCGGCCTCAAGCGGCCGGGGGAAGCGTCAAAATACCTGAAACTCTACGGGAATGAATTCCCCGACGACCTCCGTCTCGTCTCCGCGTACTTCAACCTCGGCGAGACCTATCGCGAGGTGCTGTCCGACTGCAAGAATGCGCTCAGGATCTACGAACAGATCGCCGAGCAGGCCCCCGGATCGCCAATCGCCGACGACGCCCTGTTCGCCGCCGCGCTCTGCCAGGTGGAGCTGGGCGACGACGCCGACGCTGTGACGACATACACCGACCTCCAGACGCGATTCCCGGCGAACGACCACTTCGAGGAGGCGCGGAAGGCGGTCGACTTCCTGGAAACGCACAAGATCAAGAACCGCGACGTCGGAATCGGAAAGCTCGCGGAACTCTTCGGGGGCGTCCTCTCCGAAAAACCGACGCCGATGCTCGCCTACCAGCTCGGTGAAATCTACTTCCAGGACCTGAAGGATTACGAGAACGCGACCAAACAGTTCGAGAACGCCCTCCGCGGTGGACTCGGGCCGGATGAGACCGTCACGGCTTCGTTCATGAGGGCGCGGTCCTCCCACCTCCTCTCGGAGGTCGAACCCGACGCGCTGATGACCGCCGCCGACCAGTACGCGAAATTCATCGACCAATTCCCGGCGAACCAGTGGACCGCCGACGCCGCCTTCTTCGCGTTCCAGATTTCCTCCGCCTCTTCACCCTACGAACAGATCGTGAGCGAAGGACGGAAGTTCCTGAAGAATTACCCCGACTCCCCCAACCGTGAGGCGGTCATCCTGACGCTCGGGGAGCTCGCCCTCGCCAACGCCCAACCGGCGGATGCGCTGAGGATGTTCGGCATGGTGCTCGCCGGACCCTCAGCTCGCACCGACGAGGCGCTCTACTCGGCGGGACGCGCGCACGCGATGAACAAACAGCCTGATTCGGCCTCGGCGAAATGGGGCGAGGTCGTCGCCAGGGCTGAGCATCCGCGGGTCACAGCTCTCGCACTGTCGGCGCTCGCATCGGAGGCGCTCTCGAGGAAAGACTACGAGGCTGCCGCCGGTTTTCTCAGGACGCTTTCGCTGGAATATCCGTACTCCTCCACCGGTGAGAAAGCCGCGGCCGACCTCCCCGGCGTCCTCTCCCAGGCCGGGGCGTATCCCGAGGTCATCGAGCTCCTCGGCCCGCGCGCGCTGGAACCGCCGGGTGCGGGGGACGCGATGCCCCTGACCGAACTCTTCACGCTGGCACAGGCGTATGACCGCTCGGGCGACAAGGAACGCGCCCTCGCGCACTATCACCGCTTCCTCCGGGAAGGCGGGTACCTGGACCCCAGGGCGAGCGAGGCATACTACGCCCTCGGGAACCTGGCGAGGATCCAGGGCCGGACCGAGTCGGCGTCGGCCTATTTCCGGGAAGCCTCCTCGAGGGGATCCGGAAGCGCGCTTTCACCCGACATCGCGGAACTCCTCTTCTCGTCCGAACAATACGCCGAGGCCGCGCGGCAGTTTACCGCCATCGCCGACTCGTCGAAGGTCCCCGCGGAGCAGCGCTCGGCGTACGCGAGGGCGATCGTCTCGACGCTCCGCCTCGACAGGGTCAAGGACGCCGACAAGATGATCACCCTGTTCGAGAAAAAATTCGGCAAGCCGAAGAAGGAACGCGCCGAATTCCAGTACGAGCGGGGGCAGGTCTATTTCCGGGCGAAGGATTACACGAAGGCGAAGGATCTCTTCGAGAAGGTCGCCGACGACTTCGGCGACACTCCGCAGGGGCCCTGGGCCGAGTTCTACGCGGCGAAGGTCGTCGAGGTGACCGGCGACGGTGAGAAGGCGTTCGAGATGTACAGGGAGATCGCGAAGAAATACCCCGACTCCGAGGTGAAGCCCAGGGCCCTCCTCTCCGCGGGGAATTACCACTTCAACGCGGAGCGGTACGAGGAGGCGATAGGGCTCTACCAGCAGATCATGATGAGTCCCGAGGCGGCCGGCGACATCCTCCCCTACGCGATGACGAACCTGATCGAAGCGTACCAATCGGTGAAACTCTACGACAACGCCCTGCAGACGACGAGGGATTTCATCCAGCGGTACCCGAACGACGCCTCCGTCGTCGACAAGAAGGTCAGGATCGGGACCCTCTATACGAAAATCGGCTATTACGACCAGGCGATCTTCCAGTTCCAGGCCCTCCTGCCGGAAGCCGGCAACGCCGCCGAGGCGGAGCTCCGGTACAACATCGGCGAGGCGTACTATTATAAGGGAGAATACCAGCAGGCGATCCTGGAGTTCCTGAAGGTCCCGTACCTGGCGTCAGGGAAGGGAAACGTCGACTGGACCGCCACCTCGTTCTACATGGCCGGTCAGTCGTACGAAAAAATGATGAAGTTCGACGAGGCGATCTCGATGTACCAGCAGGTCGTCGAACGACCCGGCATCGACGCGAACTTCAAGGCCGCGGCGCGCAAGGAAATCGACCGCGTGAAACTCCTGAACAAATCATCCAAATGAGCGTGCTCGAAAGCGAAACCGAACATATCATCGGCGTCATCGCCCGCAACACCATCGGCCAGGCGGGCTCCATCTCTCTTCGTGAAATCCTGGCCGCCGACGGGATCCCCGCCGTGAAGACCTTCTTCCGGACCGACGTCGAGGGGATGCTCCTGGAGGAGCACCGCGCGGCGCTGAAGCAGAGTCGGTTCAATCACGATCACCCCGACGTGAAGAACGCCCAGGTCCAGCTGCACTCGGCAATGGTGATGCACTTCGTCTTCACGAGGAAGGAGTACATCGCGCGCCTCACCGACGCCGTTCAGGTCCTCGCCAATTACCTGGTGCGGCCGCAGTGGACCCTGACCGGCGTGGTGTTCGAGAAGGAGCCAGCCGTCTCGATCGAATCGCTCCGCCGCCTGCTCCAGCATTTCTCGCCATACGAGTATTTCAAGGACGTTATTTTCCGGTACGCCGGGGACAAAAAAATCACCGCGTTCACGAAGGAGGAATTCTCGACGCTCCTCTGGAAGATCGACGGGGCCTTCGTTCGCCGCAAGACCGGGCAGGAAATCGCCGACGCGCTCATCCCGCTGTTTGAGTTCTTCGATTATCCGAAGAACGCCGGGAAGAACCCGATGCCCGCCAGGGCGCTCATCAAGTATTTTGAGGACAAGGGGTTGACCGACGCCCAGACGCGGCTCGAAGGGGAGCTGGCGCAGGGCCTGACCGAAATTACAGCCGCGGCGCTTGCCGCCATCCTCGAGGACGTCCGCCGGGCATCCGGGGAGTTCACCGTGGAGCGGATCGAAGCAAAAACAGCCGGGACGAGCGCCGGGGCACTCGAAGCGCCCCCGCCGGACGCGCCCACCCCCGCCGCACACGATGCCGCCCCCCAGCCAGGTCCGGACCTCTCCACAGTGATCCAGGAGGGGGAAAAACGGAAATTCATCCGAAAAATTTTCAAGCAGGAGGACGCGAGGTTCGATGAGGCGGTCCGGCAGCTCTCGCAGATGGCGGGCTGGAAGGAAGCCTCTCGCTACATCGACGAAATATTCATCAGGAACGATGTCAACCCCTACTCCGGCGAAGCCGAGCGGTTCATCGAGATCGTGTTCCAGCAGTACCATCCCCCGAGGTAATCCCCGATGTTCATCGATACCGCAACCGTCACCGTCAGTTCGGGCAGCGGCGGCAAAGGCGCCGTCAGCTTCCGGCGCGAAAAATTCATTCCGAAGGGCGGGCCCGACGGTGGCGACGGCGGGAACGGCGGCGACATCGTCTTCGTCGCCGACCGCCAGCTGACCACCCTGCTCGATTTCCGGTACCGGCATTCCTACGAGGCGGACAACGGCCAGAGCGGGATGGGCTCGAGGAGGACGGGGAAGAGTGGCGACCACGTCGAGATCCGCGTGCCGGCCGGCACCGTCTTCCGGGACGCGGCGACATCTGAGCTGCTCGCGGACCTTAAGGCCGGCGGAGACCGGTACGTTGCGGCGCGCGGTGGAAAGGGCGGCCGCGGAAATTCACGGTTCGCAACCTCCACGAACCAGGCGCCCCGCAAAGCGGAGCCGGGGAAGCCCGGCGAGGCGAAGACGCTCGCCCTCGAGTTGAAACTCCTGGCGGACGTCGGGTTGGTCGGGTTTCCGAACGCCGGCAAGTCCACGCTCATCTCCCGCATCTCCGCCGCGAGACCGAAGATCGCGGACTACCCCTTCACGACGCTTGTGCCGATCCTGGGTATCGTCAAGTACGAAAACTACAGCAGCTTCGTGGTCGCCGACATCCCGGGCCTCATCGAGGGGGCGCATACCGGGAAGGGCCTTGGCACCCGTTTCCTGAGGCACATCGAACGGACGCGCGCACTGGTATTCCTGCTCGATTGTTCCGCCGGAGCGGTCAAGGACCAGTACGTGACGCTACTGAAGGAGCTGAAGGAGCACAACCCGGTCCTCGCCCAAAAGCCCCGGATCATCGCGATCTCGAAAATCGACACCGCGGACGAAGAAATGCTGAAGGAATTGAAGAAGGTCCGCTTCGAGAAAGGCGCGACCGTCCTGCGGATCTCATCGGTCAGCGGGGATGGAATCAAGCAACTCCTCGATGAATGCTGGAAGCTGCTCGCTGAAACGGTGAATTGAACGCCCGAGCGGGCTCCCCCAAAAGCGCGACGGCCCCCCGAATTGCCCTTCCGCCTTTTTTTGCCTACATTACGCCATATTTAATCCACTTCTACCCCTGACCACTTCGATCATGGGAATCTTTCAGGACATCGAGACACACAAACACGAACAGGTGGTCTTCTGCTCCGACAAGCGGTCGGGGCTTCAGGCGATCATCGCCATCCACGACACCACGCTCGGGCCGGCGCTCGGCGGGACCCGGATGTGGACCTATACGTCGGACGAAGACGCCCTCAACGACGCCCTGCGCCTCTCCCGGGGCATGACGTACAAGGCCGCGGTGGCGGGCCTGAACCTCGGCGGCGGCAAGGCAGTCATCCTCGGCAACCCGAAGACCGACAAGACCGAGATTCTCTTCCGGACGTACGGCCGGTTCGTCGAAGGCCTGGCCGGAAGGTACATCACGGCCGAAGACGTCGGGACGAGCGTGCAGGATATGGAGTGGGTCAGGATGGAAACGCGCTCGGTCACGGGGCTCGACCGGGCCCTTGGCGGGAGCGGGGACCCCTCGCCCGTGACGGCGCTCGGGGTATACTATGGAATGAAGGCCTCGGTGAAAAAACTCACCGGCAGCGACTCGCTCTCCGGCAAATCGGTCATCGTGCAGGGCGCCGGAAACGTCGGCACCCACCTTTGCGGACACCTGGCCGCCGAAGGCGTGAAGATATCCATCACCGACATCTACGAGGAGCGGGTGAAGGCCGTTGTGAAGAACAACGGCGCCACCTACGTCCCCCCAGACGACATTTACGACGTGGCCGCCGACATCTTCGCCCCGTGCGCGCTCGGTGCGATCGTCAACGACCAGACCATTCCGAGGCTGAAGGTGAAGATCATCGCCGGCGGGGCCAACAACCAGCTGGCCGACGAAGATCGGCACGGTAAGATGCTCACCGCGAAGGGAATTCTCTACGCTCCCGACTACGCCATCAACGCCGGCGGCCTTATCAATGTCGCCAACGAGCTTGGCGGTTACTCGAGGGAACGGGCCCTGAAGCAGGCCGAAGGGATCTACTCCACGATTCTGGAGATCCTCACCATCGCCGGGAAAGAGGGGATCCCTACACACGAGGCGTCGGCGCGGCTGGCCGAAGACCGCATCTCGAAGATCGCCCACCTCCGGAAATTCTACAGCGGCAAATCGGCAACCGACGGACGCTTCGGCGACCGCGGCAGCAGGACCTGACGGCATAACCGGAGAATCCCCATGACCTCATCGCGAAGGCGGCAGACAAGAGAAAAGGTGCTTCAGGTCCTGTACGCCCACGAATTGTCGGGCGAGCCGATCGTCCCGATCATGGAGAATATCCTCACGGATTTGAAATCCAATCGGGATGATTTCGAATTCGCGAAGGCCCTCGTGCACTCGGTCCTTCAACACGTCAAGGAGATCGACGGCATCATCAAGTCGAAGGTGATGCACTGGGAATCGGACCGGATCGCCGTCGTCGACCGGATGATCCTGAGGATGGGCATCGCTGAACTCCTTCACTTCCCCGACATCCCCCCGAAAGTCACCATCAACGAAGCCATCGAGATTGGAAAGGCCTTCAGCACCGCCAACAGCGGCCGGTTCATCAACGGCGTTCTGGACGCGATCCTGGAACAGATGCGCGAATCCGGCACCCTGCACAAGACGGGTCGGGGGCTCCTCGAGTTCTCGCTCCCCCACGACGTTAAACCCACCACGCCCGGGAAGACCAGACAAGGCAGTTAATGTCCCACCCGTCGGGCCGACCCGGTCCCTTCCGGATATTCGCCTGGACCCTCTTCGATTTCGCCAACACGGCGTTCTCCGTCATCGTCGTGACGGTCATCTTCTCCCGCTATTTCACGAACCACGTCGCCGGGGGGAAGCGGTTCCTCTGGGGGATTGCCGTCTCTATATCGATGGTGATCGCCGCGCTCCTTTCCCCTCCGCTCGGTGCCGCCGCCGACGCCTCCGGGAACCGGAAGCGGTTCCTGCTGGCACTGACGATTGTCTCGGCCGGGTGCACGATGCTCCTCTCGAGTGTCCACGCCGGGATGGTCGCGTGGGGTATGGCGCTCTTCATCCTGGCGAACGTCGGCTTCGAGGGCGGGCTCGTCTTCTACGACGCGTTCCTCCCGGGACTCGCCCCGCCGTCCCGATACGGGAGGATCTCCGGCTACGGTTTCGCGATGGGCTACCTGGGGGCCCTCGCGGTGCTCCTGCTCGTCCAGGCCTCCCTCGCCGACGCATCCGACCCGGCGTACTTCGACTCGGTGCGGAATTCCTTCCTCATCGCGGGCGGCTTCTTCCTCCTCTTCTCGCTCCCGCTCTTTTTCTGGGTCCCCGAGCCCCCGGCGCCGTCGGGCGTGCGGCGCGGCTACATCCGGGAGGGAATGAGGAAATCGCGCTCGACGCTCAAGGCCATCCTCACGCAGGCGGAACTCGCGCCGCTGAAAAAATTCCTGATCGCGTTTTTCCTCTATAACGACGCCATCGTCACGGTGATCGCGTTCGCGGCCATCTTCGCCGCCGAGACCCTCAAGATGACGGACACCGACATCATCATTTTCTTCGCCGTGATCCAGACCAGCGCGATCCTCGGTTCGGTCCTCTTCGGCTTCATCACCGACCGGATCGGGCCCAAACGCACCATCCTCATCACCCTCACCGGCTGGGTGGGCATCGTGATCGGCGCGTTCCTCGTCCAGACGGTGGGCGCGTTCTACGTCGTGGCCCTCTTCGCCGGAGTGGCGATCGGGTCGACGCAATCGTCGAGCCGGAGCATGATGGCCCTGCTTACCCCTCAAAACCGCGAAGCGGAATTCTTCGGTTTCTACAACGGCCTCTGCGGCAAGTCGTCCGCGGTCCTCGGCCCTCTCGTCTACGGCGCGCTCTCGGATTTCGCGGGGGACCGGGTCGCCGTCCTCTCGATCGGCGTCTTCATCCTCGCCGGCATCGTCATCCTGAAGGGCGTCGAGGCGCCTCCCGTGCGCCGCGCGGGTTGAGGAGGAATCGAAGATTTTTTCTTATCTTTCACAGATCGATGCCATGATTTCCACGAAACCGTTCATTTTCGTCATACTCGCCCTGACCCTGCTCGCCCTACCGGCGACGGCCGTTTCCCAGCTGAAAGAGTCGCCCGCCGATGTCGGCATCGGTGTTTCGGCGTCGCGCGACACGGTCGCCCCAGGCGCGATGGCCGAGATCCTATTCACCTTCACCCCGCGGAAGGGCTTTCACGTGAACGCCGTCCCCCCGATGGCCGTCCGGCTCGACTCCGCCGCGCCGGCAATCGTGACCGGGGCGATCGTCATCCCATCCGACACGGTGACAGGGTACCTGAAGGCTTCGCTCCCGGTCCGGCAATCGTTCTCCCTGGCGAGAACCGCGGCGACGGGCCGCGCGGCGCTCAGGGGCGTCCTCACGTATTACTACTGTTCCGACGCTGAGGGATGGTGCAGGAAGGAAACCCTGCCCTTCACGCTCCCCGTCACGGTGAAATGACCGCCTATTTCATCTCCGACGTCCACCTGGGGCTCGAGGCGCCCGTGGCGGAGCGGGACAAGCAACGGCGCCTGCTCGGCTTTCTGGACCACGCCTCGCGCGACGCCTCGCACCTCTTCATCCTCGGGGACCTGTTCGACGCCTGGATCGAGTACCGCACCGTCGTTCCGAAGGGGTACCACCGGGTGCTCTCGAAACTCCACGACCTGGCCGATGCCGGCGTGGAGATTCATTTCCTCGTCGGGAACCACGATTTCTGGATCCGCGATTTTTTCGAGAAGGAGATGGGAATCAAAACCCACACTGAGGCGTTTGGGATGGAGTTGGAAGGGAAAAAAATTTACATGCACCACGGCGACGGACTCGACCCCAGGGACCACGGATACGCATTCCTCAAGAAGGTGCTTCGGAACCGGTTCGCCATCTGGCTCTTCTCGTGGGTTCATCCCGACATCGGCGTCGCGCTGGCGAGGTCGTCGTCGAAGTCGAGCCGCGGCTACACTTCGGTGAAGGACTACGGCGAGGAGGACGGGATGCGGCGGGCCGCGGCGCGGCTCCTCGCGGAGGGGTACGACATCGTCGTGATGGGGCACCGGCACGTGCCGCGAGAGGAACGGATCGGCGCCGGCCTCTACGTCAACCTCGGCGACTGGATCGGCCACAACACATACGCCCGGCTCTCCGGCGGAATGATGACCCTCGAGTGCTGGAAGCCCTCCTGACCCGATTATCACGATGATCAAAACGATCAGGAAACGCTACAAGGCGATCATCGCCGCCACGATCGCCGTGGTCGCGACGGCCGTCTATTTCGTATACCTGGTGTCGGGCCTCCCTTCGCTCGAACAACTTGAGAACCCCCGCGCCGAGCTCTCCACGAAAGTCTTCTCCATCGACGGTGTGGTCCTCGACAACTTCTACGTGAAGAACCGGGCGAAAATCACCCTCGACGAGCTCCCCTCGCACATCATCGACGCACTCCTCGCGACCGAGGACAAGAACTTCAACTCTCACTGGGGCGTCGATCTTCCCCGCTTCGCGCGGGCGATGGTGAAGAACATCGTCACCCTCCAGCTCCGCGAAGGCGCAAGCACCATCACCCAGCAGCTCGCGCGCAACCTCTACAACCTCAAGGGCGCCCGCGAGTCGCTCTTCGGCAAGGTGACCCGAAAACTGCGGGAGTTCATCACAGCGGTGCAGATCGAACGGAACTACACCAAGGAAGAAATCCTCGAGATGTACCTGAGCGTGGCATACTTCGGGAGGAGCGCCTACGGCATCGCTACCGCGTCGCAGACCTACTTCAGCAAGAACGTCTGGGACCTCACGAAGCCGGAGGCGGCCGTGCTCATCGGGCTCCTTCGTGGACCGGCCGTGTACGACCCCTTCAACCACCCCGACCGGGCGCTGATGCGGCGCAACACGGTCCTGAGCCAGATGGTCAAGTACGGCTACCTGCCGGAAGAGGAACACCAGCTATTGAAAGAGGGCCCGCTCGGCGTGAACCCGGCGCTCGGGGACTACCCAACCGGTCTCGCGCCCCACTTTGTGGAGTGGATCCGCCAGACGCTCATCGACAAGGCCGAGGAGTACGGCTTCGACATTTACCGCGACGGCCTGTCGGTCTACACGACGCTCGACAGCAGGATGCAACGGATGGCGAACAAGGCGGTGGAGGGCCACCTCAAGGAATACCAGGCGGACTTCTACAAGGCGTGGAAGTGGAATTCCCACCCGGATATCCTGAAGCAGGCCGTCGCCCAGGCGATCAGGACCTCGGACCTCTACCGCGGCGCTGAGCAGGAACGTCGCGACAGCATCTTCAGGGCGCTCAGCCGGGACCAGGCCTTCGTCGACAGCATCAAAAACGTCGCGGCACGGATCGAGGTGGGCTTCGTCGCGCTCGACCACACGAACGGCAACATCCGCGCGATGGTGGGGGGGTCGAACTTCAGGAATTTCAAGTACGGGCTGAACCACGTCACCCAGATCCAGCGCCAGCCGGGCTCGGCCTTCAAGCCCTTCGTCTACACCGTCGCGATCGACAACGGGTACCCGCCCTCGTTCGAGATTCTGAACCAGCCGATCACGCTCGTGATGGCCGACGGCAAGCGGTGGGCACCCAATAATTTCGACGGCACCTTCGGGGGCAAGAGCACTCTGCGCGAGGCCCTCGCCCAATCGATCAACCTCGTGGCGATCCGCACGATCATGGAGATCGCGCCCGTCAAGCAGGTGATCGAGTACGCCAGGAGGATGGGCATCCGCTCGGAGCTCCCCCCGTACGAGTCCCTCGCGATCGGGACGGGCGAAGTCCAGCCGCTGGAGATCGTCTCGGCGTACGGCATCTACGCCAACGAGGGTGTGGCCGTCGAACCGGTCGCGATCCTGCGGATCGAGGACAAGTACGGAAACGTGATTGAGGAGAACCAGCCCAGGCGGCGCGAGGTGCTCTCCAAAGAGACCTCCTACCTGATGACCTCGATGCTCGAGGGGAACGTCAACTTCGGGAGCGGCATCAGGGTAAGGAACTTCTTCGGCGGGCCCGCCGCAGGCAAGACCGGCACGACGCAGGAATTCGCCGACGCGTGGTTCATCGGCTTCACGCCGAGCATCACCGCGGGGGTGTGGATCGGTTTCGACAACAAGAGCGTCCACTTCACGAATAACGACGGCCAGGGTGGCCGCGCCGCAGCGCCGATCTGGGGAAGATTCATGCACGACGTGTACGCGGACCAGTCGATCGGCATGCCGATGGAGTACTTCGTGATGCCAGAGGGCATCGAGCGCGACACGATCTGCGTGGAATCGAAGAAGAAGGCGACGCCGTACTGCACCGACGTCTACGAGGAGGTGTTCAACAAGGCGTATCCCCCGGGCGATTGCGCGCTCCATACGAGCTGGCAGTCGGGCCGGAAGAAATCGAAGAACTCGATCAGTTTCTAAAACGCGTGATGGGGCCGCTCGGGAACTGGGCGCTCAGCCCTCGAGTTCGGATTCGAAGACGTTACCTTCCTCGGCGTACGGCTGATGCACGTCCTCAGCCCGTTTCCTGCGGAGCAGCATGACGATCGGGACGGAGAGCAGGGCGAAGAACCCCGTCCACGCGAGAAAGCGCCTTATTTCGCTGTTGGACTCCATGGTGATACCCGGTTTGATAGACGAATGGCGACCGGTGGTAATAAAGCGAATTGACGGGCGCTGGGGGGTGATCAGGATCACAGGGAGGGCGGCGTACCCAGGAACGAGAATACTCCTCGCCGGGCGGCCGATCCCCCGTCAGGGAGGGGTCAGCTGGTGGATCCTGGCGATCAGATACTCGAAATCGAACGGTTTGGTGATGTAATCGGCGGCGCCGTGCTTCTTCGCATACAACTCGGCTTCGAGGTTGTTGTAGGCCGTGAGGAAAATGAACGGCACTCCCTTGCAGTTGTCTATCTTCCTGACCTGCTCGAAAAAATCGAACCCATCGGCCCCCGGCAGCTTGATGTCCGCCAGGATCATGTCCGGACGGCCCTTGCCGATTTCCGACAGGGCGTCCTCGGCCTTCGATGTTTCGATAACCAGGTAACCCTGTTCCCTCAACAGGCTGCTCAGGGTTGCAAGGTATTCCTTCTCGTCTTCAAGGAACAGTATGGTTTTCTTCTGACTCATCGGAATTTCGGCCTCAAAACATCCTGTGATGCGCTCAATATATGGAAAGAATTCGTTAATCTCAACGAATCGGACGGTATCGGGCGAGCTGCAGACCTTTCCCGGCGATTTTTTATCCTCGCTGGAATTTTGTAAATTCATCCGTCTCAAACCTTATACGGGATTCCTCCCGATAAGTTCGCCGCCCGGATGGTGAAATTGGCAGACACGCTAGCTTCAGGAGCTAGTGCCCGTGAGGGCATGCAGGTTCAAGTCCTGTTCCGGGCACGAAGAAAAGATGCATTTATAGGTTGGTTTGATTGGTTATTCAGAAGGCCGGAAGATATTCCGGCCTTTTGTGTTTCCCCCTCCATACATGGTCCCGATCAGGATTATGGCCGTCACCTACGAATCCATAACAATATTGTGAAGCCCTTTCTGGTGAGTGAGCCTTCAACTGGAGATCATTACCCATTGACATTCGAATCATAAGAATATATATTCCTCTCAGGATGCGCTCCGTCGAATGTTTCCGTTTCGCATCCCGCTTCCTCCCGAGATAGTTCATCGCCTCCCGTTCGTCCCTGCAATGTACCCATATTCAGGAGTGGCTCGATGATACCGATCAAACTCGTCGACGTCGTTTTGATTACCCTCATCCTCCTGTCGTGCTGCGCCACGATATTCCTTGCCCTGGAGAACACATCCTTGAAGGCGGAACTTAACGGTACCACGCCTCTCGAAACCGACACCTCGGTTATCAGCTCGAATGCCTTGCCGATCAGGATTAAAAGCCTGGCGAATGAAGTTGACAGCCTTTCGTTCGATCATCAAACGGTCCCGACCATCCTCTTTATTTTCACCACGACCTGCCCACATTGTGAGGAATCATTCACCGCATGGAAAAGCAGTTCAACAATACTGGATTCCGTTGAGTGCAATATCGTCGGTATCTCACTCGACGATATTGGACCGACAAAACTGTTAAAGGAGCATCAAGCGATTCCCTTTACAATAGTCTTGAATGCCGACACCTCATTGATGTCAAACTATAAAATCGGAGGGGTGCCGCAAACGGTTGTCGTCTCCCCCCTTGGTATCATAACTCACGTTTGGCGCGGACGGTTTGATGTGACGATGATACCAGGCCTTGTGACCGCCATTCGTGATTCATCAATCCATTATTCCGGAGGCCACTTGTGAGCCTGATTGATGCAATGAGACGGGGTCGATTCATAACGTATTTCACCGTCACGTTGACTGCGCTGAGTATCACAGGATGCTTTACGAGCAGCGACGACGTCGTTCAGACACCCGGTACATCGTGGACCAAAAGAGAGTGCATGGCGGTGTTACTCTCCGCGATGGCCCATAATC
>JANNFI010000018.1:0-27442 GCA_031379665.1 Ignavibacteria bacterium | reverse complement strand
GTCGACGCCGACGACCTTGACCTTCGGGTTCTGCTCCTTGAGATATTTACCGGCGCCGGATATTGTTCCCCCGGTGCCCACGCCGCAGACGAAATAATCGATCTGGCCGCCGGTTTGATCCCAGATCTCGGGGCCGGTGGTCCGGTAATGCGCCTCGGGGTTGCGGGGGTTGAAGTACTGGTTGGCGAGGATCGAATTGGGCGTCTCGCGGACGACCTTCTTGGCGACTTCGGTGTAGCTCTCGGGAGAGTCGTGGGGGACGGCCGTCGGGGTGATGATCACCTCGGCGCCGAAGGCCCTCAACAGCCGGATCTTCTCGAGGCTCATTTTGTCGGGCATCGTGAAGACGCACTTGTAGCCCTTGATGGCCGCGGCGATGGCCAGGCCCATCCCGGTGTTCCCGGACGTGGATTCGACGATCGTGCCGCCCGGCCTCAGGCGCCCTTCGCGCTCGGCGTCCTCGATCATGTCGACGCCGATGCGGTCCTTCACGGACCCTCCCGGGTTGAAGTATTCGACCTTCACGAAGAAATGCCCGCGGTAACCCTTGGTCACCTTGTTCAGCCGGACGAGCGGGGTGTTGCCGAGGGTGCCGAGGATGTTCTCGTGGAACTTGATTTTCTTGATGTCGGTCAGCATTGGACTATCCTGGGTTATCGTCGTCCGTTGATCAGGCTCGCCGCGTATCCCGCGCCGAAGCCGTTGTCGATGTTCACCACCGTGATGCCGCTCGCGCACGAGTTGAGCATCGCGAGAAGGGCGGCTACCCCGCCGAAGCTCGCGCCGTACCCGATCGACGTCGGCACCGCGATCACCGGAACGTCCACGAGCCCTCCGACGACACTCGGCAGGGCGCCTTCCATCCCGGCGACCACCACGATCACGTTCGCCTTCAGGAGGAGGTCCGATTTCGAGAGCAGGCGGTGCAGGCCGGCGACTCCGACGTCGTAGAGCGTGTCCACGGCGTTGCCGCACATTCTCGCGGTGACGGCGGCCTCTTCGGCCACGGGCAGGTCTGAGGTTCCGGCCGATACGATGAGAATCCGCTTCGACGGGTCGCGGGGCTTCTTCGGTTCGTTGGCGGTGATTGTCCGCGCCGCGTCGTTGTAGGCGGCCTTCGGGACCTTCTTCATCACTGCGCCGAAATGCTCCACGCTCGCGCGGGTGGCCAGCAGCGGCTTTCCACCGCGGCTGACGCTTTCGGCGATCGTCGCGGCTTGCGCGGGGGTCTTCCCCTGGCAGAAAATTACTTCGGGGAACCCGTGCCTCAACTGGCGGTGGTGGTCGACCGAAGCAAATCCGAGTGATTCCGTCCCAAGAGAGGCGATCGCCCGTACGACCTCAGGTTCCGAAATTTTCCCCTTCTTGAATTCTTTCAGGAGGCGTGTTATTTCCGTCTTGGTCACTCTACAATCACACTTCCGGACTGAATGATGGGTGAAGGAGACTGCGTGGCACTCAAAAGAAGCGGGGAAATATACCCTTTTCCGCGAGGAGAATCAAGGAAGCCGGCGGGAGTGCGCCACGGAGTACGCCAGGGATTGCGCCACGGATTGTCCCACGTGATTTATTGGAAGTTTCCCTCTTTTTATGTATTTTTTCCGTCTGTCCGACCCTAAAACGACCTAATTTGGAATACTTTCTCCCTCTTATCTTCGGCTTCTTCGTTGGCTCCGTTCCGACCACCTATCTTCTCATTAAATGGAGGAAGAAGCTGGACATCAGGAATGAAGGCACCGGCAACGTCGGAATGATGAACGTCTACGAGGTCACGAACTCACGGGCCCTGGGCTTCGTGGTCCTGGGCATTGACCTCCTGAAGGCGGCGGCAGCGGTCGTCCTTGCCGGCCTGATTTTCGGCGACGAGTTCTGGTTGATGGCGGTCGCCGGCATCGGCGCTACCCTCGGCCATAACTATTCCCCGTGGATCGGCTTCAAGGGGGGGAGGGGACTTGCGACGACGCTCGGCGTCAGCCTCGTGCTCGGCTGGGTGATATCAGCTGTATGGATCATCGGCTTCGTCGTTGCCTACGCGCTCCGTCGAAACATCCATATCGGGAACATCGCCACGTCAATCGCGATGCCCGCCATCCTTGCCGCCATACCGGATGACATCATGCGCGCCCTTGTGTCGGGCGTCGAGCCGCGGGACATCGTCTGGCTCTCGATATGGATGGCGCTCCTGATCCTTTTCGGACACTTTAAAATCATCTCACAGTTTTTCTCATCCTCAGCTGAAGATCGATGATGCCCGACAACAATCCCAGCCAGCCCAGCCTGACCGTCCGGGAACTCCCCGAGATGGCGCGCCAGATCCGCCGGGATCTGATGAAGATGCTGCTCCTGTCGAAATCGGGACACTCGGGCGGCCCGCTCGGATTGTCCGACATTTTCGCGAGCCTCTACTTCCATATCATGAAGGTCGACCCCGCGCGGCCCACGATGCCGGAGCGCGATTACTTCTTCCTCTCGGCCGGGCACCTCTGTCCGGTCTGGTACGCGACGCTCGCGCGCCGCGGATTCCTCCCGATCGAGGAACTCTCCACACTGCGAAAGATCAACACCCGCCTGCAGGGGCATCCCGCGCCCGCGTACACTCACGGCGTGCCGGGAATCGAAATCGCCTCGGGCGCGCTCGGGCAGGGCCTCTCGATCGCGGTCGGCTGTGCGATCGGCCTGCGCCTCGACAAGAAGCCGAACCGCGTGTTCTGCCTGATGGGCGACGGGGAACTCGACGAAGGCCAGATCTGGGAGGCGGCGATGACCGCCGGCCACCACAAGGTCGACAACCTCATCGGCATCGTCGACCGGAATTTCTGTCAGATCGACAACCGCACCGACAAGGTGATGGAACTCGAACCGCTTCCCGAGAAATGGGCGGCGTTCGGGTGGCACGTCCTGGAGTGCGACGGGAACGACATCGAACAGTTCATCGAAACGGTGGGACAGGCGAAGGCTCTCAAGGGCAAGCCGACCGTGATCATCGCGAAGACGTTCATGGGGAAGGGCGTGTCGTTCATGGAAGACAATTACAAGTGGCACGGAATGCCGCCGAACGAGGAACAGGCGAAGCAGGCGCTCTCGGAACTGCCGCCGACGAAATTCGGCGACTTCATCGAATTTGAATGGGAGAAGGCTTCAATTGTAGCGGAGGTGAAGGCATGACGAAATTGGTCTCGCGCGAATTGAAGGCCACCCGGCTCGGGTTCGGCGAAATGCTCGTCGAGCTGGGGAGGGAAAACCCCAACGTCGTCGTCCTCGGCGGCGACGTCACCGGATCGGTCCGCACCGATCTCTTCGCGAAGGAATTCCCAGACCGCTTTATCAGTGTAGGAGTAGCCGAGCAGGATATGATGTGCACCGCCGCGGGTCTGGCGGTCGCCGGCAAGATCCCGTTCGCCTCGGCGTATGGCGAGTTCGCGACCGGAAGGCCCTTCGACCAGATCCGCCAGTCGATCGCCTACAGCAGAGTCCCGGTCAAGATCTGCGCGTCGCACTGCGGCATCACCGTGGGGCCCGACGGCGCCACGCACCAGTCGCTCGAGGACATGGGCATCATGAGGATGCTGCCGCATATGACGGTGGCGACCCCCTGTGACTACCTCGAAACGCGGAAAATGATCCGCGCGACGATGAGCTGGAACCATCCCATCTACATCAGGTTTTTCAGGGACAACACGCCGGTCTTCACCGACGACGCGACTCCGATGACGTTCGGGAAGGCGAATACGCTCATCGAGGGGAAGGACGTGACCGTGATCGCCTGCGGGCTCCAGGTGTGGGAATCGATCCTCGCCGAGGAAGAGCTCGCGAAGGAAGGCATCAGCGTGCGCCTGCTCAATATGCACACCATCAAGCCGATCGACCGCGACGCCATCGTCAAGGCCGCGAAGGAGACCGGCGCCATCGTGACCGCCGAGGACCACCAGCGGCAGGGCGGGCTGGGCGGGGCCGTGGCCGAGGTGCTCGCCGAAACGATCCCGACACCGATGGAGTTCGTCGCGGTGAACGACACGTTCGGCGAATCGGGCGGCGGGGCTGAATTGATGATGAAATACGGCATTGCGAAGGACGACGTTGTCCGCGCCGTGAGAAAGGTGTTGAAGCGCAAGAAGGGGTGAGCGTATGAAATTCATCGGATGGATGCTGTTGTTCCTCGCGGCGATCGGTTCGGGCTTCTGGATGGCGTCGCGATACTACGGCGCCGACGTCGCAGCCGTTGGCGCGGGGAGCGGTGCCGCCGGCGAAAACGCGACGGGCGCTGACGGGGCGGGGCAATCGGGCACGAAACCCGTTTGGACCCCCACCACCTACCAGGACGGCCAGTCAAGCGGCGCCACCCGCGACTCCCTCTCGAACCAGCTCTACGGACAGCGCTCGAACGCCATCACCCGCGTAGTGGCCGCGACGAGCCCCGCGGTGGTGGGCATCAACGTCACCGAAGTCCGCGAATACCGGGCCTTGAACCCCTGGGGCAACGACCCTTTCTTCAACCAGTTCTTCGGCGGCAACCGCACCTACCGGCAGGAAGTGAAGGGACTCGGGTCGGGATTCCTGATCTCGCCCGACGGGTACATCCTGACCAACGACCACGTGGCCGGCAACGCCAAGACCATCACCGTCACGCTCACCAACAAAGAGAAGTACAGCGCGAACCTCGTCGGCACCGACCTTGTTTCCGACATTTCGCTCCTTAAAATCGAGGGGAAGGAATTCCCCTACATCCCGCTCGGCAACTCAGACGACATCATCGTCGGCGAGTGGGTGATCGCCCTCGGGAACCCGTTCGGGCTCTTCGATGTGAGCGACAAGCCGACCGTCACCGTCGGTGTCGTGAGCGCCACCGGGATGAACCTCCAGGCGAACGAAGACCGCTACTACCGGAACATGATCCAGACCGACGCGTCGATCAACTCCGGAAACAGCGGCGGGCCACTCGTGAACACGCTCGGCGAAGTGATCGGCGTGAACGCCGTCATCTACACGCCAAACCAGGGGAGCATCGGTCTCGGGTTCGCCATCCCGATCAACAAGGTGAAAAAGATCGTCGAGGAGCTGCGCACCAGGGGGAAGATCGAGCGGAACTTCTGGACCGGCGTAAAGGTACAGACGGTCGACGCGCGTGTGGCGCGCTACTTCGACCTGGAGAAGGCCGAAGGCGTCATTATCAGCGAGGTTCAGCCGGGGAGCCCGGGCGCGACGGCGAAGCTCAAACCGGGCGATATTATTTTGGAAACGAACGATGAACCGGTGAAGGACGAGGAGACCCTGATCGCGATCCTCTCCGAACGGCGTGCCGGCGACGTGTTGAAGCTGAAAATCCTTCGCGAGAAAAAATTGATGAACGTCTCCATCCAGCTCGAAAGGCGGCCGGAATGATCGCCAGGTACACCCGGAAGGAAATGGGCGACCTCTGGTCGGAACGCGCGAAGTTCCAGGCCTGGCTCGACGTCGAGATTTTCGCGTGCGAGGCGCAGTCGAAGCTCGGCATCGTGCCTCCCGAGGCGGTGAAGGTCATCAGGAAGAAGGCAAAGTTCGATCCGGTACGTATTGAGTTGATCGAGCGCGAAACCAAACACGACGTGATAGCATTTCTCACCAACGTGGGCGAGTATGTAGGCCCCGAATCGCGGTTCATCCACCTCGGGATGACGTCGTCCGACGTCCTCGACACCGGCCTCGCGATCCAGATGAAGCAGTCGGCCGAATTGCTGCTCAAGGACCTCGCCGCGCTCTCGGGTGTCTTGAAGCGCCGCGCGAAGGAGTTCAAGAAGACGGTGATGATCGGCCGGACCCACGGCATCCACGCCGAACCCACCACGTTTGGGTTGAAATTGGCTTTATGGTTTGACGAGACGCGGCGAAACATCGTGCGCCTGGAACACGCCCTCGAATCGATCTCGGTCGGCCAGATCTCGGGCGCGGTCGGGACCTACGAACACATCGACCCGTCGGTGGAACGATACGTTTGCGAAAAACTCGGGCTGAAGGCCGCGTCGATCTCGACGCAAATCCTCCAGCGCGACCGGCACGCGGAGTTTATGACCACCCTCGCCCTCATCGCGAGTTCGCTCGAGAAGTTCGCCACCGAAATCAGGCACCTGCAGAAGACCGAGGTTCTCGAGGCCGAGGAGTATTTCTCGAAGGGGCAGAAAGGTTCATCGGCAATGCCGCACAAGCGCAACCCCATCACCTGTGAACGCGTGGCCGGATTGTCGCGCATCCTTCGTGGGAACGCCCTCGCGGCGATGGAGAACGTCGCCCTCTGGCACGAGCGCGACATCACGCATTCGTCGGTGGAGCGGGTCATCATACCGGACAGCTGCATTCTGTTGGATTATATGCTGACCACGTTTACGAAGGTCGTCGACCAGCTGTTGGTCTACCCTGAGAACATGCGGAAGAACATCGACCTGACGCACGGGCTCGTTCACTCGCAGGCGGTGATGCTGGCGATGACCAACAAGGGGATGAAGCGGGAGGACGCCTACGCCATCGTGCAGAAGAGCGCGATGGAGTGCTGGCGGACGAAGAAGCCGTTCCGGACACTCATCGCCGCCGACCCCAAAGTGAAAAAACTCCTTACCAAAAAGGACCTCGACGCAGCGTTCGATCCGAAGAAGGCGCTCTCGAACGTGGATTACATCTTCAAGCGGGTGGGGATCTCGTAGAAATGTTCGATCGGACGCTGAAGCGGATGAGGGAAATGATCCGCACCCGCGAGTACATCGTGACTCTTCACGCCGAGGAAGAAAGGGAGGCTGACGATCTTAGCGTCTTTGATATCGAGAATTGCATCCTCTCGGGAGAGATCAAGGAACGCCAGCGAGATGAGAGCTCGAGGGAATGGAAGTACCGAATCGTCGGGAAAGGTCTTCGCGGGAAGAAAATGGAGATTATTGCCAGGATTGGGTCTACTGGAAAATTGATCATAATCACCGTATACTCAGTATAATCACCCGGGGACCGATGACCATGAAATGTGATATCTGCCTCAAATCAGGCGCGAAAATCAGGAAGCTGACGAGAACGTACGGTAAAGGCAAACATCTTCTCGTCATCGAGAATGTCCCTGTGGTGTCCTGCCCAAATTGCGGAGAAAGTTATCTGACGGCTGACACCTTGCACGAGATTGACCGCTTGAAACGCCATCAAAAGACCCTCGGTGTCACCCGCTCAGTGAAATCGGTAGCGTACGCCTGATTCAGCTAAAATATTTCCAATCGGCCCCTCCGACAATGGTTCAGGGCCACCTGACCGCAGATAAATCCTCCAAATCTGAATCAATCATGAAAAAATTCCAGAATTTCATCAACGGCAAGTGGGCCGACGCAAAGTCGGGCAGGACGTTCGAGAACCGCAATCCCGCCAACTGGGAAGAGGTGGTCGGCATGTTCCCGAAATCGGGGAAGGAGGACGTCGAAGAAGCGGTGATGGCCGCCCGGAAGGCCTTCGAGGCGTGGCGGCTGATGCCCGCGCCGAAGCGCGGCGACATCCTGAAGACCGTCGGCGACATCATGGTCCGCCGGAAGGAAGAAATCGCCAACCTGATGACGCGCGAGATGGGAAAGGTCCTCGCCGAGACCCGCGGCGACACGCAGGAAGGGATCGACACCGCCTACTACGCCGCGTCCGAGGGGCGCCGTTTGTTCGGTCACACTGTCCCGTCGGAACTCCCGAACAAGTTCAATATGGCCCTCAGAGTGCCAATCGGCGTGGCGGGGATCGTCACCCCCTGGAACTTCCCGATGGCCATCCCCACCTGGAAGATCTTCCCGGCCCTGCTTTGCGGCAACACCGTCGTATTCAAGCCGGCGTCCGATACGCCGGCCACCGCGACACTCCTCGTCGAAATCCTGATGGAAGCGGGCGTGCCCGAGGGTGTCGTCAACATCGTCCACGGCGGCGGCGGAGAAGTGGGCAACGCCATCGTCGGTCACAACGAAGTGGACCTCATCAGTTTCACCGGCTCGACCGCGGTCGGGATCGGAATCTCTGAGATGGCGGCGAAGACGCTCAAGCGGGTATCGCTCGAACTCGGCGGAAAGAACGCGCAGATCGTGATGGACGACGCCGACATCGCATTGGCGGTCGACGGCGTGCTCTGGGGCGCGTTCGGCACCACCGGACAGCGCTGCACCGCCACGAGCCGGCTTATCCTGCACGAAAAAATTTACGATAAATTTCTCGCTGATCTGGTCCCGCGCGCGCAGAAGCTCCGCCTCGGCGACGGCCTCGACCCCAAGGTCGACATCGGCCCCTGCGTGAACGAAGGCCAGCGCAAGACCGTACAGTCGTATGTCGAGATCGGCAAACAGGAGGGGGCGAAGTTGATCGCGGGCGGGAACGCCGCCACCGCCGGTACCCTCGCGAAGGGCTGGTTCCACGAACCGACTATCTTCGGCGACGTCACGCCGAAGATGCGCATCGCGAAAGAGGAAATCTTCGGACCGGTGCTCTCGGTGCTGCGCGTGAAGTCGATCGAGGAAGGCGTCTCGGTCCTGAACGATTCGATCTACGGCCTCTCGAGCTCGGTCTACACGAAGGACGTCAACAAGGCGTTCCAGGCGATCAGGGACATCAGGGCCGGCATTACATATATTAACGGGCCGACCATCGGCGCCGAGGCCCATATGCCGTTCGGAGGCGTGAAGCAGACGGGCAACGGCCACCGCGAGGGCGGATGGACTGTGTTCGAGTTCTTCTCCGAATGGAAGACCGTCTACGTCGACTACAGCGGGAAGCTCCAGAAGGCCCAGATCGACACCTAAACGGGCCATCGGGCCGGTCGGGGAGGGCGTGGCCAGTCCGGCGCCGGCATCATCATGAGAAAAGTGGGCAGGATCGCCATTTGGGTAGTCGGGACCGTTGTCGTTGTAGCCGGCGGCATCCTGCTCTATTTAAGCTCCGGCCCGGGGGAGGATTTTCTCCGCGGGCTGGGCGCCGGGCAGCTGCGGGACGAGCTCGGCGCGAACGTCTCGATCGAACGGCTGGAGACGAACGTCTTCAGTCGGGTGGAGTTGGATGGCGTCGTCATCGGGCCCGCCGCGGACACCGGCTCCCTTCCCGAAATCCGAGTCGACCGGCTCCGCGTCCGGTACGGCCTCTTTACGCTGATATTAGGCGGCCTGGAGTTCGACTCCGTCATCGTCGCCGGCGCGCAGATCGCCATCCGCGCCGATTCACTCCCCGCCCGCGATACTCCGCCCGAAACTCATTCCAACACTTCGCGCTCCAACCTTTTCGACGAGGACGGCCGTTTCGTTCCCCCGGTTAAAATTGGTTACGCCGACCTTTCCAACGTGACGGTTCTGTACGACGACCAGTCCGTCCCGATTTCAGTATCAGGTTCAGGGATCAGCGTCACCGCAGAGATGGACGAGTGGTGGAGCGGGATCTTCCGGATCGCGATCGACTCCACATGGCTGGAATACCTCGACTCGTCTGTCAGCGTAACGGACGTCGTCCTGGTCGGGTCGATGAACAGCAGGTCGGTCGGGCCCGCGGTCGTTCCCGTTACGGTGGATTCTTTCAGGGCCAATCTCGCGGGAATGCGGCTCGAAGGACGCTTCGACGCGCGGGTGGATTCGATCACCGGCGCCCTCACGATTTCCGGCGACCCGAAGAAGCTGCTCGCGGCGGTCTCGAAAGGCCTGGATGAAGAGCTGGGGGGCGGACAGTTCAACGCGAGCATGGAATTCGCGGTCGACGATCCGCTCGGATCGCCCGGCGTGACGTGGTCGCTGAAAGTCCCTGCGTACACGGTCGCGGGCGTCCCGGTCACGGACCTGCGGTACGACGGAGGATTGCGTTCCGATACCCTGCGGGTCGCGAGCCTCTCGTTTGGGGTCTACGGCGGCGCCGTTTCAGGAAAGGGATGGATGGTCGCCGACAGCCCGATGGCTCACAACTTCAGTCTCACGGCGAGCGGGGTCAGGGCCTCGGATTACTGGAAATCGTGGACGAAGGCTGGGCAGTTCACGCGCATTCCCGTTACGGTCGACGCGCGGATCGAGACGAGGGGGAACCTGTCGTCGCCGGCCGACCTCGGTGCGAATGCGCACCTCACCATCGTCGCGCGAAGGTCCCTCGTCGCGGCTCCCGCGATCACCTGGTCCCGCCGGCACCTGTCGGTCCGGTCGCACGGCGGTCTGGCCGGCATCAGCGCCGAGCTCGACCTGCGTGATGGCCCGCCGCCCGGCTCGCAGGGCAGGGAATACTCCGGCACCGTCGACCTCGCGATCGCGTCGCTCGAGTCGCTCTTGCCGATCGTCGACGTCCGCGGGGTGGGAGGTTCGCTCGAGGCGCACGCGCGGCTCTCCGGGAAGGGTCCCGACCTCACGATCGAGGCAATCGCCTCCAGCGATCGGATATCCTACATGGGCGTCGCCCTCGTCGACTCGCTCTACGTGTCGGCCCGGATGCTGGACGACGAGGTGTCGATCGACAATTGTACGTTGCGGGGGAGGGGGATCGACGCGGGGGAACTCGTCCGACTGATGAGCGAAGGCGGCTCCGAAATGGCGGCCGACGCGTCGACCGATACCGCGACCACGACACAAGCCCCCGATCTATTCTCCGGTTCCCTCAGCTACGCGCTCTCCGCCCGCGGGTCGATCGGGAACCCCTCCGCCGACCTGCGCGCCACCATCGAAAAACCATCATTCGGTCCGCTGGCGTTCAACGGCGCCGAGGTCGAGGCCCGCCTCTCCGATAGCGTTCTCACCATCGCCAGGGCGGCGCTCCTCAGGGATTCGTCGGTCACTTCCGTCTCCGGAACGATCGACCTGCGCGATATGGCGGGGGAAATCTCCGGCGCCCTGACCGCGGAGTTCACGCGCCCGAACATCCTGCCGACCGACAGCATCCGGCTGGGCTTCTCGTACGCGGGTTCGGACACCTTCTCGGTCCTGGCCGACTCACGGCATTTCGCCGTCGCCAGCATCCGGGAGTTCGTCCCGTCGCTCCCGTTCAACGGCGGACAGCTCGACATCTCGGCCGACGTCAGGAAGGAGGGCGACAGCCTCGGCGCCGACATTCCGTTTATGGTCACCCAACTCGCCGTCGGCAGGGGGGTGCTCGACTCGATCGCGGGAACGATCCTGTTCACCGACGGAACGATCTCCGTGGATTCGCTCACGGTGACCGACATGGGGCGGCGCTACTTCCTGACCGCCGGCCTCGACCTGCGCAAAGCGGCCGACGGCGCGTATACGTTCGACACGGAGTGCAGGACGAACGGGACCATCAGCGGCGACACCGTGGACCTCGCCCGGGCGGCGTCGTTCACCCCCCGGCCCGTCGACCTTGCCGGCGCGGCGGATGTCGACCTCGCGTGGAACGGGACCGTCAGGCGCCCGAAGCTCCGCGGATCGGTCGACCTCAGGAACGTGCGGTATGGGCCGGAGCCCAGGTCGCCCTGGTTCACCGACCTCGAGGGCACGATCAGGATCGGCGACGGCGCGATCAGGTCCGACAGCATCACGATGAACGTCGGGAAAGCGCCCATCCTTGTCGCCGCCGACTTCGAGGGGGGCGACACCGCGAACGTCTCCGCCTCGCTCGACGTCTCGACATCCGGCAACATGCTGCTCACCGCGCGGGCCGGCTTCACCGGCGACTCCCTCGACGTTGTGGTCGAAAGCCGGGACCTCGATCTCGCGGTCGCACAGCCGTTCGTCGAAAGTCTGAAGAAGCTGAAGGGCAGGCTCACCACGAAGCTCACGGTGCGGGGCCCGGCCGCCGACCCGGTGGTCGACGGCACCCTCCTCGTCTCGGGCGTGTCGTTCGAGCCGGGCACCAGCGGCGTGGCGCTCACCAACGGCGCGGTGGGCGCGCGGCTGTCGTCGGGCAGGATCGCCCTGGACTCCGCTTCCGCCGAAGTGGGGGGAGGGAAGGTGTTCGCTTCGGGGACGGCGACGGTCGATTCGGGCGGGTTGAAGGACATCGACGTGGCCCTGAAGGCCACGGGGATCAAGCTCACGAAAAAGAACCTCTACCAGCTGAACGTGAAGTCGACCGACCTTCAATTCACGTCGGCGAAGGAACACTACCTGCTCACCGGCGCGGTCGAGTTCGGCGAGACCAGGTTCATCCGGGACATTGAGATCGGCGACATCGTCGGGATGCTGAAGCCCGAGACCGACGTCCTCGAGGAGCCAAAGAAGGAAGAACCGCTCGACCTGATGACCACGATGAAGAACCAGGTGTCCGAGCCGGGTAGCCCGCCGGGGTTCCTGCAGAAGGTCAATTTCGACATAGAGCTGAAAAACGCCGACGGTCTCTGGGTCGACAACAACCTTGCGAAGTTCCGCACCAACCACGACCTCCGGCTCCAGGGGACGTTCGATGAGGCCACGCTCACCGGGAGGGTCTCGGTCCGCGACCGGGGTGAGCTGAAATTCCTCGACCGCCGGTTCGAGATCATCAACGGGGTCATCGACTGTTCCGATCCCCGGAGGCTCAACCCGGTCATCAACCTCACCGCCACCTGCGACGTCACTGAATCGTCGAGCGGCAGCGCGAGGCCCACCCGGTACACCGTCACGCTCACGGTCTCGGGTCCCCTCGACGAGTTCGACTACGCGCTGACATCGAAGCCGTCGCTCGAACAGTCCGACATTTTCTCCCTGCTGGCGCTCGGGATGACGCAGTACCAGCTCGAGGCCGGGGGAAACAAGGACGCGGTCTATAAGGACCGCTCCGAGGTCCTGGCCTCGCAGCAGATCTCGAACACGTTGAACCGCTTCTTCGACAACATGCTGGGGGACATGCTCGCGCTCGACCACATCGGCATCGGCGGCAACCTCTTCGACCCGAACCAGACGCGGTTCGAGGTGACCAAGCGCTGGTCCGACCGTGTGGAGGTCAAGTACTCCACGTCGATCACGAACGTCGACGAGCAGATCCTCTCCGTCGAATACAAGATCAACGACTTCCTCTATCTGGAGGGGAAGTCGGACCAGATGGAAGACTCCGGGGCCGACCTGAAATTCAGGGTATGGTTCAAGTAGTCGCGACGATGGACCGGACACTCCGGCGCAGCCCGCGCACGACGCCCCTCAGCCTATTGCTTCTGGCCCTGTTCGGCCTGTTGGGCGCGTGCCTCCTGCCGGCCGGACTCCTCCGCGCCCAGGGGCGCGACCTCCTCATCGAATCGATCGACTTCGACGGCAACACGCACATCAAGGGCGACCGGCTCAAGCGGGTGATTTCCGTCAAGGAAGAGTCGTCCTATCCGGAATCCGCGTTCGACTCGGCGGCGTTCAGCGTCGACATGAAGAAAATCGTCGGGTTGTACGTGAGCGAGGGGTTCCGCGGGTGCCGCGCAGAGGGGATCGAGCTCGACTATAATAGTGACAGCACCGGGGCGGACCTCACAATCCGGATCTCCGAAGGCCCCCCGACCGTCGTCGACACCATCGTCGTCACCGGCAACACGTTCTTCGCGCGCGATGAGCTCCTCGACATGCTCGACTTCGGCCGGGGCGACCGGTACGAGCGCGAGAAGGCCACCTCCGGGAAAATCGCCATCGGCACCGCCTACAAGACGACGGGCTTCCTCGACGTCCGGGTGGAGGTGGAGGCCGCGTGGGGCTCCGCCGACGACACCTGCGCGGTCGCCTACACCGTCACGGAGTACACGCGCTTCGCCGTCGACAGCATCCGCGTCACGGGGTTGGTGGACGTCAAATCCCATCTTTTGACGCGCGAGTTCAGGTTCGCGCCGGGAGAGTTCGTCGACCTCGACACCCTCGCCACGTCACAGCGGCTGATGTACGAGACCAACCTCTTCCGGACCGTCTCCGTCAGGCCGGTGACGCCCGCCGATTCCACCTCGGCGAAGAAGGACATCCAGGTCCGGGTCACCGAAGAGGACCCCGGCAAACTCGAGCTCTCGTTCGGCTTCGGCTCGATCGACAAGGTCCGCGCCGGGGCGCTCCTTTCGTACAACAACACCTTCGGCGAGGGATACCGGTCGAGCCTCGGCGCCAGGTTCAGCGCCATCGAACAGACGGTCTCCCTGTCGCTCGACAACCCGAGGATGTTCCTGAAGACCTGGGGGACGAGCGTCGTCGGGACAGTCACCAGGGAGGACGAGCCGTCGTACGTGATCGCGTACGTGAACGGCCAGCTGAACTTCTACAAGAAGTTCCTGCGCCGGTCGCGCTTCTCGATGACGCCGAGTTACGAGGTCGGCAGGTACACCGAATTGAAATACAGCATCTTTGAGACCGGCGGGTTCTACGAAGACGCCACGCCAGAGGAAATCGAACAGGTGACGGCGGTCCTGCAGGACCTCAGGCTCGGGTACGACCGGTGGGGCCTGAAGGGATCGGTCCAGCTCGACCTGCGCGACAACCTCCTCGACCCGACCGGCGGCGTCTACATCGATGTCTCGAGCGAGTTCATCTACGGGACGATGGACATCACCTACCAGGGGACCTCCGTGCTCCCGTCGACCAACCGGCTCTTGAGGTCCGAGGCGATCCTGCGCGGCTACCAGGCGCTCGACCGCACGACCACCATCGCCACCTCGCTCGAAACCGGCGTCATCAACGACCTCGCCGACAAGGAGGTCAACTTCCTCCTGAACGACCTCTTCTACGCCGGTGGACCGACGTCGATGAGGGGGTTCGACTACGAGAAACTGGGTCCGGTCTCATCCAACGGCACGCCGTTGGGCGGTATGCTGAAAATCGTATGGAACGCGTTCGAAATACGAAAAAGAATCGTCGGGATCTTCGGGGCGGTGGGGTTCCTCGACATCGGGAACGTGTGGGCGAAGCCGGAGGGGTTCCGGTGGGACCAGTTCCGTTATACGCCCGGGCTCGGCCTGCGGCTCGACTCACCGATCGGGGTGGTGCGCTTCGATTACGGCTTCAACCCCTGGCCGCAGAACGACGAGCCGCCCGGCCAGTTCTGGTTCGGGATCGGGCACGCGTTTTAAGGGCGGCGATGCGTTTTCTGCAGCGGTTCGTTGACGTTCATGGCATCGGTCCGATTGAACACGCGCGCTTCACGAAGCGCCACGCGCAGCGACTCGAGGAGCGCGTCCGGCGTCTGTTCCTGGCAATCGACGCCCGGCACTTCCCCGATCCAGCCGATCTACCATCCCGAATCTTTGTTCACCATAGCCGTAAACATCATCACCCCGGAATTATTTTACTCATGCGGCGATCGTTTCCACCTGCCCAGGCAATTTACTGAGGACGAGCTTTTTCATCTCCACCTTTCGACTTGCGTTGTCGATATCGATGCCGACAAGTTGCCCATCGGCGTCATAATCCAGGACGACACCCTCGGAGATCTCCCGACTCTCAGCACTCGGACGCTCGGTGAGATCGATGTAGAGAGAGTCGGTTTCGGAATGATAGTTCAGTTTCATGGTTGATACCCTCGATCTGGGAACGCATTGTGAATTGTTCGTTTATCCTTGAGCGTCACTACCCGAATAAATCGTCCACCAAATTTCCGAACCGGCGCCCAGAACCGGTACCGGTCATTTCCCTGAGCTTCAGAGTGAACAGCGTTTTCGACTACGTATATACACCATTCCTTTTTCAGGTACGGCCGTTTACGCAGGACCTCATTCTCAAAGTACTCAGTAAATTTGAATTTATCCTTACCGCGGGTGGGAATCGTAATGAGCCGATCATACGGCCTATTGATGGGTTATTCACTGGGGTTATTTGCGTATTATCCCCCGTATCCCCGCGGTTCCTCGTTGATTCTTTCCCCCTCTCTTCCGATATTTCACGACACTTTCTGACCACATTCGGCGAACAACCTCTCCCTGGAGATCCAATCATGACGACTATCATGAGGGTGGAATAGATCATGCAGACCTCCACCACAGCTGATCGAGGCAGATCCGTTATGAAAGCAATCTTTACCATACTTGGTGTGATCGCAGTGTCAGTTGTCATCTGCGTCAGCGCCTGGGAGACGAGGGCGGAGCAGCGTGAAGGTCTGGTGGTCCACACGGTGACTGTGTCCGCTCCGCACACCGTTGTCGGTATTCAGGAGGTCATGCCGCTGACCGTGGTCGCCATGGACGCGAATGGTGACACAATTGACGGCCTGACCGCAACGTGGCGCAGCAGCAATGATTCAGTGGCGACCGTCAATGCCGATGGATTGCTGACGCCGGTTGCTGAAGGAGCCACGATCATCGCCGCGACGGTTGGAGGAAAAGCCGGCGAGGTGGAGGTTACGGTGGTCTGGTCGGCATCCGATGTAGATTTTGCTCAAACAACACCCGTCAAGTCGATGAGTGGTTTGTTGCACGGCCTCAATTCCGTCGGTCTGCCCACACCCGACGACAGCCTGATCTCCCCCCTCGCTCCGAAGCTCTGGCGGACCACGCCGAACGTTGTTCCCACGGCGCGAGCCCGGGGGCTTGGGGCCCGGTACGAGCTTCTCCTCTCCGACATGTGGAATTATCCGTTAAATGGCTGGCCCAACGGGCGGCCCTGGGTCGATACGGTGCGGTTCGACAGCCTGATCCGCTCGACGGCACGACTTCTCGGAGGCCAGATCGATGTCTGGGAGATCTGGAATGAACCAGACCCGACCTTCAACACGAAGTTCTGGGATGGGACGGAACAGCAGTTTTTCGAAACCTACCTGCGCGCTTACAACATTCTGCGCGCGGAATTGGGCCCCGATGCTCTCATCGCCGGACCCAGCATCACTCATTACGATCAGGAGTACCTGGATCGGTTCGCGGCCTTTTGCATAGCAAACGGTTGCGAGGCAAACGTCCTGACGTGGCATGAACTCGGTGGTTTCCATCCGATTCAAGGTATCGAGGATGACCTGGCCAACGCCCGAGCACGGTTCATCAACGGGTCGGCAAATGGAGCCCTGAATGTGCGTGAAATCCACATCAATGAGTACAACAGTCCCTACGAGATTTATAGTCCCGCTTCCTCTCTGTTGTACATCCAATATCTTGAACGCGGCGGTGCGGACGCCGCAGCACGAAGCTGCTGGAGCGACTCTTCGGGTATCAGTGATTGCTTCAACAACTCTCTTGACGGTTTGCTGGAGCCTGATGGATTCCAGCCCCGAAGCGTCTGGTGGGCCTATCGTTTGTATGCCCAGGGTGTTGACGGACGGGTCTGTGGCGACGCACAGCGCAGGCAGGTTTTATGTCTCGCTTCCGTGCTGACCCCATCGTCCCAGGCGTTGCCCGGTAATGCCATCGCACAGGTACTGACTGGGGTAGCCGATGTAGACGGTGGCCCGTCCGGCGTCGCGCTGGGAATCCGTCTCGCCGGCGTCAATGCCCTTTCCGGGCTCCAATCGGCGACAAAAATCAGAGTCCAGCTATTCAGAGTGTCGCCATCCGGGACAGAAGGGACAAGCACGGCTCCGGAACTGGTCAGCGATCAACAGTATGACCTGGACGGTGGCAAAACCAACATTATTCTCGCGGCAACCCTGCAGAACGCCGTCTATCAGGTGGCATTGCTGAGTGTGCCTTGAGTCCTGCCCCCCCCCGTTGCCGAAGGCCCGCCATTTTCGTATATTGGATACATGATCGGCCCGATATCACAGCATACGCGCAGTTCGCGCCATCCCCAAAGGACCACTCCCAAGGCCGGTCGCCCTTACATCGTCTCCCTCCTCGAACACCAGGAATTCTTCTAAGAAGGTCGTTCCATCCCGGTGAGCTCCGCGCTCAACCGGCCCGTTCCAAATAACCCTTCTTAGCACCGAATTTATCCATCAGGAGTTTCTTATGACGACCACGAAAAGCGTTTTCCCCGATAGTGCCATCTACAGGACCGTTCGAGGTGAAATCACACCGGCCGCCGTCCACGCGACCATCGCCAAGCATATGCTCGTCGACGACCTCGGGTTCGTCGTCGACCTGAAGCATAGCCACGGGCCGTACATCTACGACTCGCTGGCCAAACGCGAGCTGCTCGATTTCTTCTCGTTCGTGGCGTCGATGCCGATCGGGCTCAACCATCCGAAATTGAACGACGAGAAGTTCCTGGAACGACTCACCGCCGCGGCGCTTAACAAGCTCACGAACTCAGACGCCTACTCGGTCGAGATGGCGGAGTTCGTCGAGACGTTCGGCCGGCTCGCGATGCCCGACTACCTGCCGCACGTCTTCTTCGTCGAAGGTGGCGCGCTCGCGGTCGAGAACGCCCTCAAGGCGGCGTTCGACTGGAAGGTGAAGAAGAACTTCGCGAAGGGGTACACCGAAGAGAAGGGGATGCAGGTGATGCATTTCCGGCAGGCGTTCCACGGCCGCAGCGGCTATACGATGTCGCTCACCAACACCGACCCCACCAAGACGAATATCTACCCCAAGTTCAAGTGGCCGAGGATCCTGAACCCGGCGGTGAAGTTTCCCTTAAATGAGGACAACATCCGGGCCGCCGAGCAGACCGAGAAGGTGGCCGTCACTCAGATGAAGGAAGCGTTCGTCAATAATAAGGACGACATCGCGGCCATTATTCTAGAGCCGATCCAGGGGGAGGGCGGAGACAATCATTTTAGAAAAGAGTTCTTTGTCGCATTGCGCCAGCTGGCCGACGAGAACGACGCGATGCTGATCTTCGACGAGGTGCAGACCGGGGTGGGGCTCACCGGCAAGATGTGGGCACACGAGTACTTCGTCAAGCCCGACCTGATGTCGTTCGGCAAGAAGACGCAGGTGTGCGGGTTTATGGCGTCGAAACGGATCGAGGAAGTGAAGGAGAACGTCTTCGCCGTGGCGAGCCGGATCAATTCGACGTGGGGTGGAGGCCTGGTGGACATGGTGCGTTGCCAGAAGTACCTCGAGATCATCCACGAAGATAAGCTGGTCGAGAACGCGGCAAAGGTGGGCGAGCATCTTCAGTCGAAACTGAAGGGTCTTGCCGACGAGTTCCCTTCACTCGTCAGTAATGTCCGCGGACGCGGGCTCTACTGCGCCTTCGACCTGCCCGACACTGAGACCAGGAACAAGCTGAGGGCCGATGCCTACAAGCTTGGCCTCGTGATCCTGGGGAGCGGATCGCAATCGATGCGGTTCAGACCGCCGCTTATCATTACGGCCGAGCAGATCGATGAGGGGGTGGGGATGATCAGGAAGGCACTCTCGGGGTTGAAGGGGTAGGCATTCAGTACGCTGTCGGATCCGGATTCCGGCTGGCACCAGAGCAAATCTTTTCAGCAGGGGCCCTCAATTGGGGGTCCCTTTTTTATTTCTATAATTTTCAAAGAGGTCCTCAGCAGCATCACGATCGAATTGAACCCTGAACCTTATCATTTTTAATGCCTCGGATTCGTCGTTCGAGTGATGCAAACGTGGCATCGATGGACTTTACCCTGCCGCGTCGGACGTTTTGCTGGCTTCGAGTCAGAATTTTCAGCAGGGCCAACTTCTCCTGCGTTCGTTCGAAGGTATGGATGTCCTGAAGGACGGCCTTGGCCTGTCCGTTAAGGGTAACGATGAGGGTGCCATGGCGTTCGGCCAGGTCTCGTATCAAGCGAGAGGCGTGGTTCTTGAGATAGCTGATTGGTTTTACGGAAGTGCTGAGTTTCATAGGTCCTCCCGTTGGTTAGAGATGACCATCATATAGGCTAAATTTGGGTCGATCACAAGGGAACGGCTCGATTAAGCGTTGCCGTGATGGGTCTTCCGTTCGTATATCGCATTTCCATCGGCTCACGGCTGTTGCCCAGTTACATACATCGACGTGCGTGTTATGTGGCATATCCGCCCAAATCGAAAAGGCGTGGAGATCAATCGGTGAGTTCCACCTTGAGCCTTTTACCCAGCGCCTTGGCATATTTCCCAAGAGTCGAAAGACGGATATCCTGGGCGTGGTTTTCGATTCGGGAAATCGCGGATTTCTTTGTCCGAAGCTTCTTTGCGATCATCTCCTGAGTGATGCCGGCTCGTTCCCTGGCATCACGGAGCATTGTACTAAATTCAAAGGCTTCGTACCCGCTCTCGAAATCCCTCGCAAATTTGGCACTGCGTTTTTTCCGTTTCTCGATGTATCGCTCTACGTCACTCACGAGTGGGATCTCCTTTGTAAGTAATCGGTTCGGCGCCTCTGTGCCGTTTCAATCTCCTGAATTGGAGTCTTCTGCTGTTTCTTTGAAAATCCGCCTGTCAGTATCAACACGGCCGGACCATCGAAGAAACCAAGGAAGCGGTAATCCCGGCCACCTCTCTGCACGCGTATTTCCCACAATTGTTCCGTGCCGACAAGCTTTTTTAAATACTGTTGAGGAACCATCGCCAATCTCTCGACCAGGCGGAAGACCCAGACAATTTTTCTCGCATCACGATCCTGGAGAGAATCGAGGAATTCTTCGACCGGACAATGGCCGGAAGAGGTTTTGTAGAACTCAATCGTTCTCAAAGAGGAAGTTAACGTATTAGTGAACCAATGTCAAACAGGGGCTGGGCTCTTCCAAACGGGGCGGATCGCGGAATCAATAATCAGTGTACTCCACCCCAACTTGAAGTCACAATTTGTGACTTCAAGTTGATGATCCCTTCTTTGGGTCTGAGTGGTTCAGAGTTACTCCTCATCTTCGCTCAAATCGAAAACCTGAATAGTCTTTGACGCCCGTCGCAGGGGATCTTCATAATCTGGCCGCCCCATGAGCGATATTCAAGTAGGTTTATCCCCCAAAACCGCATTCCCCTCGCCTCACGGCTCTTGCCCTTTTCGCTAAATCGCCGTACGTTAAGGTCGCCGAATACCGTATACACTATAAACCAGAGGGACAATGGAACAGCTCGAGCAGATCGCATCATCGGTCGCCGACTTCGTGTGGGGGCCGCCCCTGTTGATCCTGCTGGGGGGCACGCACCTCTGGCTCACGATCAGGTCGGGGTTCATCCAGCGATACCTCTGGACCGCCATCCGCATCTCGTTCAAGCGAGAGAAGGAGGGGACGGGGGACATCAGTCAATTTGGCGCGCTGACGACCGCGCTGGCCGCCACGATCGGGACCGGCAACATCGTGGGTGTGGCCACGGCCGTCGCGGCAGGGGGCCCCGGCGCGGTGCTCTGGATGTGGCTCACCGGCGTGTTCGGCATCGCCACGAAATACGCCGAAGCGCTCCTCTCGGTCAAGTACCGCGTTCAATTGGCCAACGGACAGATGGCCGGCGGCCCGATGTACGTCCTCGAGCGAGGGATGGGAAAACGCTGGCTGGGGATGGTCTTCGCCGCCTTCACGGCCGTCTCCGCATTCGGCATCGGCAACATGGTTCAGGCCAATTCGATATCGTCGCTCGTGCAAGAGTCGTTCGGGATAGAGACCTGGATCACCGGGATTATACTGACCGTTCTAACCGCGATCGTCATCCTTGGTGGGATCAAGTCGATCGCGCGGGTGTGCGAGGGGCTCGTGCCGTTCATGGCGATTTTCTATATCATCGGATGCTCGATCCTCCTCGCGATGCATTGGGAGACCATCCCGGCCACGATTACGCTGATCTTCGAGTCGGCGTTCACAGGCCAGGCGGCGATGGGTGGTTTCCTCGGGGCGGGGATGAAGGAGGCGATACGCTTCGGCGTGGCGCGCGGGCTGTTCTCGAACGAGTCGGGCCTCGGGAGTGCGCCCATCGTCGCAGCCGCCGCGCAGACCAAGAATCCGGCCCGTCAGGCGCTGGTGTCGTCGACCGGAACCTTCTGGGATACGGTGGTCGTCTGTGCGATGACGGGACTGGTGATCGTCAACTCGGGTGAGTGGATGACCGGCGCCAGGGGCGCCGCCCTCACGAAGGCCGCGTTCGCCGACATACCGATCGTCGGGCCGATCATCTTGACCGTTGGCCTCCTGACTTTCGTCTTTTCGACCATCCTCGGCTGGTCGTACTACGGCGAGAAGGCGGCGGAATACCTCTGGGGGACGCGTGTGATCAAACCGTATAGATGGATCTGGGTTGCGGCGGTGATGCTCGGCTCTGTTCTGTCGTTGCCGCTCGTCTGGTCCCTTGCCGATATCACCAACGGGTTGATGGCGATACCGAATTTGATTTCGCTTCTGGCCCTCCAAGGGGTGATCGTCTCCGAGACGCGCCATTATCTCTGGAACAAGAATCTGGACGCGGACGCGAGGTGAGAGGGTGGGGGTTAGCCGGAGGTGTTGTCGCGTTGAACATTGAACAATAAAGGACAGGCAATGAAAAAATTCACTCTGATGTCGCTGGCGTTGGTCGCATCATTTGCTCTCGGCTTTGCGTTCAAATCTGTGACGACGGATAATCCAGACGACACGACAACGCTCAAAAGAGTAACCGGGATTGGCGGGATATTTTTCAAATGCAAAGACCCCAAAACACTGAGAGAGTGGTATAAAACGCATCTGGGGTTGAACGTCAACCAATACGGGACGGTGTTCGAATGGCGGCACGCGACCGACTCCACCCAAAAGGGTTTTTCGCAATGGAGTCCGTTCAAGGAAACGACGAAATATTTCGAGCCATCGACCAAGGAGTTCATGATCAACTACCGGGTCGATGATTTAACGGCCCTCGTCGAAGCACTGAAAAAAGAAGGAGTGGCCGTTACCGACACCATACAAAGCGTCGAGTACGGAAAGTTTGTCCACATCATGGACCTCGAAGGAAACAAACTGGAATTGTGGGAGCCGAACGACATCGAATATGAAAAACTCGGCGTCCAGATGGGCCTCGAGACGACCAGGTAATTCGCTTCAGTACGCCTCCCTTACCATTCGTCTGGTGACGGCGGCGAGGGCTACAATAATTCCAAAAATTGATCCACACTCAGGCTTGCTTGCCGTAAGATGGCCCGAAGTGTCCCACGATCCAATTCTTTATGGTCAGGCACGACCAGCTGACCAAATGGCTCATCGCGACGAAGAATCATGTGGCTACCGTGTTGACGACGCAACGTGAATCCCATTTTCAGTAGTGCTTTGACACATTCTCGGCCGGATATCCGAGGTAGTGAACTCATACGGCCAAGAGGATCGTGTCGAACCGTTCCGGTGGTACGGGAAGGTGATCCTCCTGGAGAGTTTTTACGTAGCCGTCGATGGCTTCTCGAATATTCGCGATGGCCTCTTCCTTCGATCGTCCCTGACTGACACATCCGGGTAGACTGGGACATTCTGCCACCCAGTACTCATCTTCGCCCGGATAAATGACGACTTGTCTCATCTGATCATCTCCTTGATTATTCCCCTGCAATTTACTCATCCGGTAGCTTACTTGCCAACCGCAAATAGCCCGTAACTCGCCGAATTCCGCATTCGAATTTCACCATGAGGACAATGTCAATGTCGCAATCGTTCACCTCTTCCCCCGCTTTTTTGGTTTTCCGTTGATCCTCGCCAGGAACGTCCCGAGGTCCTCCGTCAATTCTCCCCGCCGGTATTCCCGGTGGCCCTCCCTGATCTGTGTCCTGAGGGCGGGGTCCTTCCGGTCGAGGTAATCCTCGTATTCATCAATGTCGAGGAGTGCCGCCACCGGGATGCCGTCCTTCTCGAGGATGAAGTGCTCCTTGTTAATGTGCACCCTCCGGATGAGGGCCCCGAGGTTGACACGCGCTTTCGTGAGAGGGAGGTGGCTGACGGTCGATTTTTCGGACATCCTGAGAACCTTGTGGAATGTTCAACGTTGACCCAACGACGACGAGTCGGACCCGGGTATTCGCTTGACCCTTATGCCGTGCCGAGCTATATTCCAACCACACCCCGTGAACCCCGGACCCCGACCCATAAGCGTCACCATCATCAGTTGGTTCCTCATCCTCGCCGCGATGTGGAGCATCCTGGCCGCGCCGATGGTCTTCCTCAACCCGGTGACCCGCCAGATGGTCGAGGAATCGAGTGAATCACCGGTCGCGGGCCTCGCGCTCAGCGTCGTCGCGGGGGTCCTCGACATCGCCGCCGGGGTGGGGATGCTCAACGCCAGGCGCTGGGGCCGCCGGCTCTACCTCGTGGCGACGCCGGTTCTGTTGGCCTTGTCGCTCTCGCTCCAGGGGACCGGGTCGATAGGCCTCCAGCTCATCGGCCTCGGGGTGTATGGCGTCTTCTTCGGGCTCCTCACGCGGCCTGCGGCGCGGGAGTATTTCTCCGGTGCGGCTCCCGCCCTGCCGGTCGATGCGCCGCCGCGTGCGGTTGCCCTGGAGCCGATGACCGGGAAAAAGCTCGCGAGCGTTTTCCTCCTCTTCCCGGGGGCAATGACGCTCGCGACCTCGCTCATGGTGCTGCACTCGCTCTCGGGAAAGCCGCTCGAATTACTCTCCTTTTCGATCGTCGGCGGCTCGCTGGCGGCGGCGTTCATCGTCCCGGGTCTCTACCTCTGGGGACGGTCGCGATGGAGGGCCGTCCTGGGGACGCTCCTCTGCTGTGTCGGGGGCCTGCTCCTGATGATGGCGGCGATGTTCGACCAGGTCTTTGCGATGGAGGAGTTCCGCCGGCAGGTCGCCGGCGTCGATCCGGCGATGTTTTCCCGAATCGGCCACGGTTCCCTCCTCTTTGGCATCGGGTCGCTCATCGTCGGAGCGCTGCTGCTGGTCCTCCAGCGGGAGAAGGACCAGTCGGCGCGGTCCGCTCGGAGAGCGTCGTGAACTATTTTTGATGGAATCGAAAATCCCGACGAGATCCCCTTGCGCAATCGGTAGATAGCGGAGTGTGTACCTATCGGGCATTAGTCCGGCGGCGGAGCCTGGTCATCATCTGTTTGTGGGTGATGGTTTTCTTCCCCGCCGCCGATTGCGTCTGGGCAACCCCGAGCTTTTGAAAGAGATCAACCTGGGCTTTCAACCGTTCATAATGTTCGATGCTCATGATGACGAGGTCGCCCTCGCCGTTGGTAGTCAGATAGACCGGCTCGTCCTGATCGTGACAGATGGTGGCGATATCCCGGGTTCGATTTCGCAGGCTGGAAATGGACTTGATGATGGGCATAGGGTTTCGTGAAGGTTTCAATAAGCGCATATTAGTACTAAATTATGATACAATCAAGTACTTCGGTGGGGATCAGGATAGGGGTCGGTCTTTGAGTGGCGGCAGGGGGTGGACACCATCGAGGCGTACGACTACGGGGTGTTTGCCCACATCCTCGACGTCGAAGGGAACAAGATCGAGCTCTGGGAGTCGGACGACGTCGTGTACGAAAGAATGGGAGTGGAACTCGGGAGCGAGACGACGATGTAGGAGGAGGTCACCTGCGCCGCCAGGGAATCGCCCGCCGTCGGCGCCAGCTCGGGCGATTTGTCAGGCCCACTTCATGACAGGTTTCTTCCGGGATTGCGCACACTCGCGCAGGAACATGTTGATCAGATTTTGATAGGGAATGCCCGACTCCGTGGCCAGCTTCTTGAAGTAGTCGATCGTCTCCTCCTCGATCCGGATGGTGATTTGCCGTTTCAGCGCTTTGCTGTAGGGGTTCTTCCGTGATTTTGAGAAGTCGTACTCTTTCCTCATGGCCTGAATTCCGCGTATTGTGTTTGCTCGTGCTTCGTCGCCTTTCGCGCCGAAATGATCCGGATGACCGAATCCCCCTCCCGGTAGCTGTGAGAGACGACTAAAAGATGCAGGACGGCGCTCATCCCCAGCAGGAGAAAGCGGTCCTCCTGGTCTGAATGATCCGGATCGTGTGTCAGCCGGGCGTTGTCATCGTAGAATGCCGTTTGAGCCTCTTCGAAGGAGATCCCGTGCTTCCTCGCATTGCTCCTTGCCTTCGTCGGGTCCCACGAAAACTCAAGCCGCATGATCATTACAATGTATGTATGAAATAATTAAGATGCAAGAAGGCAGGCCGCCTCCCCATAGAATGTCATTGGGAGCCGACAAACAATGGGGTAAATTCCCCAAAGCGTTGAATGGCGTCAGGTGTCAGCAGACGATACCATCGGCAAGCGGACGCTTCAGGAGGAGCGAGTCGCCGATCATACCTCGTTTCTCCTGCCGGTACGATGACAATCGGGTCGTCATTTGACATGATAAATGACGATAGGTTCGTCATTTGGACGGAGTGATGGCGGGGGGACCCCCTGCGCGAGGGGGTGAGGGCCCGTGCCGCTCTCGGGACGCTCCCGATGGCGTAAAGTATCAGAAAGTGATACCATTGGTCACCCGCAGTGTGCCCCGCGGGGGCTCTCGCCTCTCCCAAGGGGCCCGTCTTCCCCGTACATCTCACCGTCGGGGCCCCCCTTTTTCTGGATTTCGGGGTCCCTTCCCTTGACCCTTTCGACGCTTCGAGGTATATTCGGGGACAACCTCCCGTTCACACCGCCAGTCAGATCAGACGGAGAGGGAGGCATGGAACCACTTGGGTTGTACGGGAGGGTCCGCCAGGAGCTTCGATTGCGGAACCTGAGCCCGCATTCGATTGCGGCATACCTGCGCTCGCTCAGGTCGTTCGTCGAGTATTTCCACCCGCGGCACCCGCGGGAGCTTGACGAGGCCGACGTCAGGGAGTACCTGGTCCACCTCTTCGACAATCGCCGGGTGGGCTCAGGCAGCGTCGCCCAGGCCGCGAGCGTCCTGAAGGTGCTCTACCGCGTGCTCTACCGGAGACCAGAGGTCACCGACCGGCTGCCGAAGATGAAATTCGAGCGGAAGCTGCCCGATGTGCTGGCCGCAAGCGAGGTCGCCTCGATCTTCCGGGCGGTGGCGAACCTGAAGCACCGGACGCTCTTGATATTGACATACGCGAGCGGGATGCGGGTGGGGGAGGCGGTCTCCTTAAGAATTGAGGAGGTCGATTTCGAGCGGGGGCTGATCCATATCCGGGGAGGGAAGGGGCGTAAGGACCGCTACACGATCCTCTCCGATTCCGTGCGGCCGGCCCTCTCGCGCTACGCAGCAGTGTATGGCTTGGGCACATAAGGCTGGCTCTTTCCGGGGCGCCTCCCGCGGGCGCATTTGGCGGTGAGGAGCGCGCAGAACGTCATGCAACGGGCTGTCCGAAAGGCGCGCGTCACCAAGCGAGTGTCGATGCACACCCTGAGGCATTCGTTCGCGACGCATTTATTGGAACAAGGGACCGACCTGCGGTACATTCAGGTCTTGCTCGGTCACCAGAGCTCGGTGAGTACTGAAATCTATACGCACGTCTCACCGGCGAGCCTCCGGCGGATCAAGAGCCCCTTGGACGCCTTCGGGAGGGAAGTGCTCTCGAGGTTGGAGGAGGGGGTGACGCCGCCGCCCGCGGCCGAGCCGCCAGCGGCGCTGCCGCCAGAGTTACCGCCGGCAGATGTGCCGCCGGGGCTTGAGGGGACGCAAGAGGAGCGATAAAAGAGGGAATGGGGGCGGGCGAGGTGTGGACCCCCTCGGGGGGCCAGAGAGCGCCATATCGCGGCCGGATAAAAATTATGCGCCAGCGCTTGTGTGGATCATTCTAAGGAACCATAATGGGAATGGAATACTCAATCTTTGCGGTAGACGAGGAGCCGTATTGCGTTTGGGATCTAAATCTCAGATCTACAAA
>JANNFI010000119.1:0-5916 GCA_031379665.1 Ignavibacteria bacterium | reverse complement strand
CCGGATGGCCTTCATTCGCAATTTTCGATGATCCGGATCCATGCCACAGCGGATACAGACAAGGCCGGCACCAGCGATCGCTTCCGTATCCGCGCTCTGGAAATGGTCCGCCTCAATCCCGACAGCACCTATACGAAATTTCAGTTCGGCCGGGATTCCTGGAACATCAACAATGATTCTTCTGCCATGTGGCCCGAATCATGGTTCTCCCAGTTTTTATACCAGGGTGGTTTGGTTGATGATCCGTACCTGGTCAAACCATATCCGCCGGAGAGCCCCTTCGACAGCGCCAAGGGGCCCGATTTCCCGGACTGGCCCCTCTTCGTCAGCGCTTTCGGAGAAGAATATTCGTACCAGTGGAGGCTCGGACTGGGCAAGGATTACAACCAGCTGGCGACGGCGAAATGGAAAGCAATAAAAAGGAAATGGGGGGGATCGTGCAGTGGATTGTCGCTATCGGCTATTCTCGGTTTTGACGATCGGCAACACATGGTTGACCGGTATCCGTCCTACCCGGCCGGCGGGGATCTCTTTTCCGTCGGCATGACTGACAGTTTGCGTCTGGTGATCAACGATCTGTTTCAACACTGGCATGGTGCGCAGCATCAGGCCTATGTCACGGGCGCATGGTCGACCACCCCGCGTGGTTTAATCGCCGACCTGAGAGAGGCATTCCTGGACGAGTCCAACGATCATCGTTATCTCTATATCAACTGGATGAATGACGACGGCACTCCAAGCGCGCATGCAGTCGTGCCGTACAAGCTGGAACGAGATACGCTCGATGAAGGATGGTATATTGTGCATATCTACGACGTCAGCTATCCCGGCAGCATCTTTGAAAAAGTTGAGATCGACAGCATCGGGAACAGGGCGTTCGCCCTGCGGTGGACCTCGAATACACTTCTTAAAGCGATGCTGATGGACCCATCAGGCACCTATCTTGTACCGCCCATCCCCGGCGCGGACGTTTCCCGTCCGTTCATTTCGGCGGCCTCCGGTAACCGGGGACGCACGATCGAGATCCGGCCCGAACCTAATGCATTCGTCCGCATCGACCGATCTTCGGGGGGCTTCATCGAGTATGCAAAAGGGTCCCTCGTCGACAGCATCCCCGGGGGAATCTATCTTATCCCTCCGACGGCATCGCCCTCACCGCCCGCTGTTTATGTGGTCCCCGAAGACAGCTATCGTGTGGCGCTGCGCGGATTCAGCGACAATCATGCAGGGATGTCGATTTTCGGTTACCGCTCGGTGTACAGCTATGAGCGTTTCGATGCAGATTCCGGAGAAACGGATCTGTTGAGTTTCAATCGCGGTCTGGCCATCGGGAATCGGGACGCTGATCCAAAGCTGATCTCGATGGAGTCGATCGGCGATGTGGGGGATGGCACTATGAAATACCGGTTCAGCGGCATCTCGCTCGATCAGGGCGACAGTGTAAGCATTGCGCAGAAGAACGGGGACGAACTCACGCTCGTGAACCTAGGGCAGGCAAAGCTGGCCGATGTTTTTGCGAAGCGGGTGGCGTACTATAAACACCCTGATCCCTTTTACCACCCTGCGCTCGACATCCCCGGAAACACAACCCTGCTCTTCAAGCAGGGAGATGACCCGTTCTCGACGCTCCGTGTCCTGGTCGACACCGGCAACGACGGCACGATCGACGACACGATGTTCGTCGACAATCAACCAACCGGCATTGACGATCCGCGAAATGGCCGCATACCATCATCCTTCGCACTCCACCAGAATTATCCAAACCCGTTCAATCCGGCGACGACAATCTCGTATGATCTGCCGAACGCTGGTCATGTGACGCTTAAAATCTACAGCGTTCTCGGGCAGGAAGTGGCGGTGGTGCTGGATGAATATCAGGGACCGGGCACGAGGTCGGTCGAATGGCATCCGGAGGGGATCCCGAGTGGAATGTACTTCTATCGTCTGCAGGTCGGCTCCTTCACCGCAACGAAGATGCTTATTTATATGAGATGAACGGGGGGTATCATCAAATATTCGCGATCATCCGGTACAATTTTGCCCGAAGTGATTTGCTCCCCCCCCCCCGGTCACGAATAAACCACCGGAGTTCCAGTCGGACCTGGAGGAAAACGATAAGGCGCCTCTGAACGAAGCGCCTTATCGCAAATCGGGTGTAGCGGGGGCACGCTGCAGTCTCCTCCTACGGTGATCACGGATCGTATAACCTTCACACCGCCTTCCCTGGCTAAGCCGCCAGGATCGGAGAGTTTACTCCAACGACCGCCAATATTGTTGAAAATGCCCAGGTTTCGATTTATATTTCGGTACCATGTCAGTCGATCCCAAACCCCCACAAAACCACATGGAGTATATCCGGATCCTGCGCCGGATGACCCCCGAACAGCGACTTCTCAAGGCCTTTGAACTGACCGACCTCGGTCGACGACTCTTGATGGAGGGTCTTCGGCGCCGGCATCCCCGCCTCGACGCCGCGCAGCTTCGGTCACTCTACCTCGAACGTCTCGCGCGATGTCACAACAGAAATTACTGAAACGCGTCACCGCCGCGCTCTTTGATGCAACCCACGGACCTTTCCCGACTCATCCCTTGACTAAAACAAGGATTTTCTTATTTTAGTCTGCATACGCCGAACTGAAACAAGGGAATTCATTGTTCAACACTCCACTGACGTGACCCTCGAACAATACACAGCGGGTACATTCACCCAGCAGTATCAGTACAAAAGCTTTACGCCAACCAAACTCAACACGGAGTGGACTTGGTCGGACACGAAGGTCAATTCACTTCTGGCCCAGGCAAACCTCAAGCTGGGTGAATTGAATGCGTTTTCATCGCATATCCCCGACATCGACATCTTCATTCGCATGCACGTCATCAAGGAAGCAACCACCTCAAGCCGGATTGAGGGGACACGAACGGAAACAATATTCTGATGGCAGGTGTCCGGGGGAAGACAAAACTCCCCGGAGCATACCGGAAGAGTCAGAACTGGATCGGAGGGGCTACCCTTCAGGATGCAGTATTTATTCCGCCTCACAATACCGAAGTACCTGCGCTCATGGGTGATCTGGAAAATTTTCTCCACAACGAACGGATCCAGTTGCCCGATCTCATGAGAATCGCAATGGCACACTATCAGTTTGAAACCATCCACCCATTCCTTGATGGAAATGGAAGGCTTGGCCGACTGCTGATCACGCTCTACCTTGTCAGCAACAACATTCTATCGAAGCCCACACTGTATCTCTCGGCGTACTTTGAGAAGCACAAGGCTCTGTACTTTGACAACCTGATGAGAGCGAGAACCGCCAACGATGTGCTGCAATGGATCAGGTTCTTTCTCGTTGCCGTCATTGAGACATCGAAACAGGGAATCGCAACATTCAAGAGCATCCTGGCGCTGAGGGAGGATATTGAATCGCGCCGCCTGATCACACTGGGGAAAAAACTCCCACGGGCGCAACAGCTTCTGCAACACCTCTACAAAACGCCGAAGCTCACAGCTGCGGACGTCGGCAGTCTGTTGGACGTAACCCCTGCAACGGCGAATGGGTTCATCCAGGACTTCGTGAAACTTGGTATCCTCCGGGAGACAACTGGCGGGAAGCGAAACAGGATTTTCCCGTTCAATGAGTATTTGGACATGTTTGCTGGAACCACCGCATAACCAGGCGGGCACTTGATCTCAAATCGTTGGGCGTTCAATCAGTCAGCACCCAGGGAATGTGCCTGCTCCGTTCAGCACCACTCTACACAAAGCACCACCGCCAGTTCAGGAAGTCATATGTAAACTTTTCACCCCCCCCCAAGGGACCGGCTAGCCCGATGCTAAGTCCGGCTCATCCCCCCCATCACGAACAAGCTCTTGGGGATCCAGACGGACCAGGAGAAAAACCAAAAGGCGCCTCTGAATGAAACGCCTTTTCGCAAACCAGGAGTAACGGGGGCAGGCACAATTGACATTGCCAAATTCAGTCGGGTGTATGAGTTCCAGGTATAAGAGTTCGACAGGGGCCGGCAGAATTCCGTGGGGGGTGACACTACCGAGTCAGGACCAGGGTCTTCGTCGCCCAGAACCCGCCTGCCTGAATTCTGTAATAATAGACGCCGCTCGGGACACCGCGTGCAATCCATTCCACAGATTGACGACCGGCCTGCCGGGACTCATCGAGAATAACCGCCACTTCCCGCCCCAGGATATCGTACAGTTTGATCGTGACCTGTGTAGCCGCCGGGAGGTCGAACGGGATCACTGTCGACGGATTGAACGGATTCGGGAAATTTTGGTGGAGCGCGAACGACGTGGGGAGTGCCCCGGATCCCGGCTCGGAGACGCCCACGAGTGTATTTCCGACGAATGTCGTGTCGTCGACAGAACCGTCACTGCCTTCATCAACCAGCACTCTGAGGACGCCGAGTGAATCGTCATTTGGCGCGACGGTGAGTGTCGCGTTCGCGGGAACGGCAAACGCCGGATGCGCGAACGTCGCGGTGCTTTTGTAATACGACACCCATTTCGCAAACATCCGGGAGAGTTTGGGCGACCCGTGGTTCGCGATGGTCAGCGTCGTCTCGTCCTGGTCGATCCTCAGGCTGTCGTCCTGGAGCAACGCGACGCCGCTCAGCCGGTATTTCATCGTGCCACCGCTCGGGTGGTGGATTGATTCGACGGTGGCGTTTTTCGCCGCACTGTCCCGGTTCCATACTGAAAACCCGTAGTTGTATCCCAGATGGTCGGTCTGCGACGGATCTGCGTCAAAACGCTCATAGGAGAACGCGCCGTAACCCGCGAACACCGAAACGAGGACGGAAGGTTCGGTAAAGTCAGCGAGAGTGATTTGGTAGTCGTCCCCCGGCACCCCGTAATAGACTGGCGGCGTGGGCGACGCGGTCGGGGGAACGAAATACAGGCTGCCGGGGATGCTGTCGATCAAAGCGCCATCGACAAAACCGATCGCACCGCCCGATGCGCGCTCGATTCGGACGGACGACGATCCGCCGGGCCAGATCTGGATATCCTGGGTGGCGCTCTGCGCCGCCGGGAGAGCGATAGGGGACATCGCAGTCCCGAGGCCTGGCGACTGGAGGTAGGAGCTTGCGGGATCCATCAGGTGCACCAGGGTCAGTTTTTTCGCGGACCAGAGCGGCGCCACGGCGCTGTCGCCGGTGCTGTCGATCTGGATAAGCGCCGGGTTGCTCGCCGGATATGATACATCGAATACCTTCACGTTGTACCACGCCGGGCGCGCGGTGTCGCGCTCCAGCTTATACGGGACGACCGCGTGGGCAGTGGGCTTGCCCTGGTCGTCGATCCACGAGAAATACAGATAAGGGTGATCGTAAGACTCGGCCAGGAAGGTTGTCCTGATATCCTCGATAAGACCACGCGGCCTCACTCGCGACGAAAATCCCACATATTCGAGATGCTGCCTTCCGTCCCAGTGGAGGGAAAGGCTGTTCAGGATCAGCATGAGGCTGTCGCCGAGCACGACATCGTAAAGATTTCCGCCGGCCGGAAAATCCTCGTAGCGTTGCACAACGGCCTGACGATCGTCGAAACCGAGTATGGCCCCGAGGGAGAGCCCGCTGCAGGAGCCCGCCCATACTCCCTTCATCGCCTTCCATTTCGCCGTCGCGATCTGATTATAATCCTTGCCGAGGCCGAAGAATACCGGCTTATAGCAGACGTCCTCTCCGAAGGTATTCACGAACAGCGGCCAATCCGGAAACTCGCTGCCCCGGGCACTGTCGAAAGGGCTCTCGTCGGGATACGGCTCATTGAGGAACGGGTCCGTTCCGCCGCGGTAGAGAAATTGAAAATACCACGTAAAAGGCCACATGTTCGCTCCGGAGTTTTCGAACTTCCAGGAGTCCACACCGTGGATGAACTTCGTGAATGTGCTATCCTCGTTG
>JANNFI010000072.1:0-1820 GCA_031379665.1 Ignavibacteria bacterium | reverse complement strand
TCTTATGAATCCAACACGTCTGATGACCACGGTCCGGTTGACCGTCTGCGTTTTTTCGCTGCTCGTAATTCTTCACGCCGATTCGCCGTCACAATCCAAATCCAGAATTGAATTCAACGAAGTTCCGCTGTTCATGAGCGGCGCGAACATCGCCTGGGTGAATTTTGCCGCCGATCTCGGCGCGGGAACGACAAATTTTACAAGATTCGCGGCGTTTTTTGATTCGGTCAAGGCGAACGGCGGAAACTCGATGCGGTTCTGGATGCACACAAACGGCTCGTCGAGCCCCGAGTACGGCGCGGACGGCAGGGTGACCGGTCCGGGCGCTAACACGATCTCGGATCTGAAACAGATACTCGATCTGGCGTGGGAACGCCGCCTCGGCCTGCTGCTCTCCATCTGGTCGTTCGACATGATGGGGACGTCGTATTCGAGCGAAAAGGCGAATTGGAACCGGACGCTCCTGACCGACGCCACCGCCCGCACCGCCTACCTCCAGAACTGCCTCGTACCGATGGTCCAAGCCCTCGCAGGCCATCCGGCGATCGTCGCCTGGGAGGTGTTCAACGAAGCGGAGGGGATGAGCAACGAATTCGGATGGGGCGGGTTCCTTCACGTCCCGATGAGCGACATCCAGATTTTCGTGAACCAGGCCGCCGGACTGATCCATAGGGCGGATCCCGCGGCGAAGGTCACCACCGGCGCGGAAGGTTTCTACGCGCTGACGGATGTGAACAGCCTTGCGAAGAGCGCATCACTCGAAGAGCGGCTGGAGAATATGCCCGCCGCCGAGAAAGCGGGCATCGAAACAGCCTTCGCGGAACGATACGGTTTCTCCCAGCCCGTCGAAACCATCCTCGGAAGGACCGCCTCCGCCGCGAACTACAACTATTATACCGACTCCCGGCTGATCGCCGCTGGAGGCGACCCCGATGGCACGCTCGATTTCTACACGGTACATTATTACCAGTGGGCAGGAACCCAGGCATCCCCCCTCCACCAACCATTCGAGCACTGGGAATTGAACAAGCCGTTGATCCTCGCGGAATTCTATGCCCAGCCCACCCTGGGGCTCGACACAGAGGAACTTTACAGGGTTCTCATCGACAACGGTTACGCCGGCGCATACACCTGGCAGTGGGTCAACGCCGGGCAACAGGCGGCCACCAAGCCGCTGCTGCGCGACCTCTTCCAGAATTATCCCGCGGACATCCTCACCGAACAGGTCCCGGGAGAGATCTTCAGATTCCAGGCGTCGGCCCCCGAGGTCGAGATCGGCCAGCCGGTCACGATTGCCTGGAGCGCCGCATACGGTTCGAGCGTGACCTTCAACGGGGTTCCGGTCGGGAACCAGGCCGACACGACCGTGACACCGCTGGTGACGACCGAGTATACCCTCGCGACGACCGGCGACGTGAACAGCTCTCAGACGATCACCGTGAACGCGGTGGTGGCAGACGTCGGCGACCCGACCGGCCTGCTGCCTGCGAGTTACGGCCTGGGGCAGAACTACCCGAACCCCTTCAACCCGGCAACGACGATCGTTTACCAGATTCCCGAGCGCTCGATCGTCCGGCTGAACGTGTACGACGTGATGGGGCGTGAAATCGCTTCGCTGGTGAACGAGGAAGTGCCCGCGGGTGAATATTCGTTGCAGTGGGACGCTTCGACGGTGCCGACCGGGGTGTACTACTATCGGTTGCAGGCGGGCGACTTCACTGAGACGAGGAAACTGCTCTTGATGAGGTGAGTTTGATCTATCGGGAAACACTGAGCCCCGCCCTGATCGGACGGGGCTCTTTTTGTGTGCGCCCAGAGGG
>JANNFI010000048.1:0-3769 GCA_031379665.1 Ignavibacteria bacterium | reverse complement strand
CGGAAAACCTCATCCATGCGAAGCTCAGGGCGGCGAGGAGCGATACCGCGGCCACGGACCACGGGATGACTGCGCTCCGTCTCGGGGCCACAGCGGCGGTCCCGCCGGCCGGTAGATCGATCCCGGCCACCGTTTCGCCCTGCGGTGCGGCGGCCATCGCGCCGGAATACTGCCCGGGCGCCCTCACCGCCGAAATCCTGCTGACGCTCTTGCGTGAGGATTCCCTCTTGAACTTGCGCAACTCCTTCGCCACCTCCGCCACGGATTGGAACCTCTCCGTCTTTTCCTTCGCCAGGCATTCCAGGACGATCGCGTCGAGGGCGGGATCGAGCGCCGGCCTGATCACCGACATCGGCGCCGGATCGACGTTGACGATCTCGTAGGCGAGCGCAGTTTCGTGGACACCCTTGAAGGGAAGTTCGCCGGTGAAAAGTTCGTACAGGACCACCCCGAGTGAGAAGATGTCCGAGCGGTGATCGGCCTCCTGCCCGGTCACCTGTTCGGGGGACATATATCCCGCGGTACCAACGGTACTTCCCTGTTTCGTGAGCCGGGTGATCTTGCTCCCGCTCGCCCGCAGTTTCGCCAGACCGAAGTCCATCAACTGCGCGATGCCATCGCGACGGATCATGATGTTTTCCGGCTTGACGTCGCGGTGGACGATCCCCTTCTCGTGCGCCGCGGCGAGGCCGTCGGCCACCTGCATCCCGATGTCGACCGCCTGCTTGAGCGATATCGCAGCCCCGGACCCCGTCGCCTGCCCCGCCGTCATTTCGCGAAGCGTCTGCCCATCCACGAACTCCATCACGATGAACATCTGCGCTGTGGTACCGGGTGCACCGGCGCCCCCGCCGGGAGCATCGTGCTCCTGGATGTCTATAATAGAGCAGACATTCGGATGGTTCAGGGCTGCCGCCGCCTTCGCCTCCTGCACGAACCTCGCCCTGTCCGCCTCCGACGCCGCCAACTGTGGGGGGAGGAACTTCAGCGCCACGTCGCGGTCGAGCTTGGTGTCGCGGGCCTTGAACACCACGCCCATCCCGCCCTCGCCAAGTTTTTCGAGGATTTTGTAGTGCGATATTGTCGCGCCGATCATTCGTGTGCCTCAACGGTCATTGGTTTTTTGATATTTTCTTCTTTACCTCGTCGAACCATCCCAGCGCTACTTCGATTTTTAGCGATGCGGGTTCGGAGGGATAGCCGATCGCCAGGAACCGCCGATCGTCCGTAGATACATCCTGAATATCTCCCCCGGGATCAAATAGTTTACGTGGTTGTGAAAAATCGAATGACTCGCCGGTAACGACATCGACGACGAACAACCCGGAGCCGCTCTTGAAATACAGTTCTTTCCCGTTCCGGGACCAGAACGCGTTCCACCCTCCCCCGGTCGATACCTGCCGCTTCCAGTCGGGCTTGGGAAAAGGGGTGACGTACACTTCGGGTGTTCCCGATTCGTCCGACTCGTATGCCATCCAGCGCCCGTCGCGTGACAGCATCGGCGAATACTCCGCGGCACGGCTCTTCAGGAAGGGCCACGGCGTGCGAGCCTCATCGAGAGGAAGGACCCAGATGTCCCCGTTCTGCGTGAACGTCAGCAGCTTTCCGTCCGGGGAGGTGGAGCGGAGTCCCTGGATATTGAGCCCGTTCGTCAGACGTTCCTCGGCCCCGCCGCCATCCCACGGCTTTCTGCAGATGTCCCTGAATGTTCCGTTTTCCGCGACGTAGTAGACATATCTGCCATCGGCGGACCATAGCGGCGAGTCGTGATTTCCCCCGGCGAAGGTGAACCGCGTCAGCGTTTTCCGTCCGAGGTGGTAGATCCAGATATCGTCGTTCGCCGCACCGACGCTCACCGCGATCTTCAGACCGTCGGGAGAGAGTTTAGGTTTATAATAATTTCTTGGAAAATCTTGCAATAATTCTATTTTGCCGTTCCGGTCGATCCACCCGAGGTTGGTCTCACGGGATTGCTGGCCGGCAGGTATGAATGCGAGCGTCCCGGTGTTGGAACAGGCGATGTTCGCGGTCCCGCTCGTCGGGTTCATCCATCCCCCCTGTTCGACCGGCACAGCCGGTCCGGTGAGTTCCAGGTTGTCGGGGTCCATCGGGGCCGCGTAGATGGTTCCGCCGCGGACAAACACCAGGTGTCCGGTCCCGATGTAGAACCCGTAGGTCCCTCCGCGCTGTAAGACTTTTTGCCCGCTGGTGCCGATCCTCCGCGCGGCGATGAGGGCATCATCGAACGTGGTGATCTGGTTCTGCTTGATCGTATAGATAAGAGTCTTTCCGTCAGGAAGGAGCTGGGGGTAGCGATGGCTCACCTCGCCGGCCGCGGAGTCGAGTGTTGTCAACGGCTCCGGCGTACCTCCGGCCGCCGCTATCCGGAACAATCCACCGTTGACGACTCCATAGTAGATGAAATTATCGACTCCCCAGGAGATGCTGAACACCCCCTCGAGGTCGCAGATCTTTTCCGGCGCGCCGCCGAGAACCGAGATCTTCGACAACTCCCCCGCGTCGGCAAATGCGATCCATTGTCCGTCGGGGGAGAAGGACGCAGTCGTGGCGCCGCCGGTTCCCGGGACCGGCGCTGCGTCGATCTGGTCCATCCGCCGCAGGTAGACAAACGTCCCGCGTTCGCTTCCGGCGACGTATGCAAGGTTTTTACCGTCCGGGGAGAGGGCCAGGGAGTTGAATACATCGCTCAGCGTTACGGAGTCGGGGAGTGTGACCAAGAATCGGGTCGCGGGAGTCGGGCCCGACCCGGCGGATCTCCCGGAGCTCCAGAGTGACAGGCCGAGCCCGATCGCCAGTGCGCCGGCCAGGGCGGGCCAGAGATACGCGGCGGGGGATTTTTTCCCCGGAGCCGAAGCCGCCTGTTCGGGCGCCGACGCGGTGTCGAATTGCCGGGTTGCGATCGTACGGGAAACGCGCGTGCGGCTGGACTCCCTCTTGAACCGCTTCAGGTCGATCGACACCTGCTTGGCCGACTGGGCCCTCTCGTTGAGGTCCTTCTCGAGGCATTCGAGGACGATGGCGTCGAGCGAGGGATCGATATCCGGCCTGACGGCCGACATCGGGGGGGCGTCGACGTTGACGATTTCGTAGGCGAGGGCGGTCTCGTGCACGCCCTTGAAGGGGAGCTGGCCGGTGAGCAGTTCGTACTGGAGCACGCCGAACGAAAAGATGTCCGAGCGATGGTCCACGTCCTGCCCCTGGATTTGCTCGGGCGACATGTATCCGGCTGTGCCGACTGTACTGCCCTGTCGTGTCAGGCGGGTGATCTTGCTCGAGCCCGCGCGGAGCTTCGCCAGGCCGAAGTCCATGATCTGCGCGATGCCGTCCCGGCGGATCATGATGTTCTCCGGCTTGATGTCGCGGTGGACGATTCCTTTCTCGTGCGCCGCGGCCAGGCCGTCGGCGATCTGGATTCCGATGTCGATCGCCTGCTTGATCGGCATCCCTGCCCCGGGCCCCTGGTCGGTCATCCGGTCCCGCAGCGTCTGCCCGTCGACGAATTCCATGACGATAAATAGTTGCTTTCCGCCTCCGGGGACCTCGTGCTCCTGGATGTCGATGATGGAGCAGACATTCGGGTGGTTGAGCGCTGCCGCCGCCTTCGCCTCCTGCACGAACCGCGCCTTGTCCTGCTCCGAGGCGGCCAAGTGCGCGGGCAGGAACTTCAGCGCCACGTCGCGGTCGAGCTTGGTGTCGCGGGCTTTATACACCACGCCCATGCCGCCCTCGCCGAGTTTCTCGAGGATGG
>JANNFI010000094.1:0-3706 GCA_031379665.1 Ignavibacteria bacterium | reverse complement strand
CTTGCCGTGGAACGTCGGTTGGTCGCAGAGCTGGGTGATGTGCTTGATGAAGTCCTTACCGCCCCCGTCGCGCGGGTGCGCCTTGCCTGCGTAGATCAGCTGGATCGGGCGCGCCGGATCGTTGAAAAGGGCCGCCGCCTTCTCAAGGTCTGAGAACAGGAGCGGGGCCCTCTTGTACGGCGCAAACCGCCGGGCGAAGCCGATGGTGAGAGCGTCGTAGGAGAGCAGGTTGTACAGCGCCTCCTTGCCGGTCGGCCCGCCGATGACCCTTCGCTGCTGCGCCCTTCGCCGGACGAATTCGATGAGGTCCCTTCTCAGCGTATAGCGCAACGACCACAATTCCTCGTCCGATACCGTTTTCGGATCGGTGAGGTGGGCCCAGAACTCGGGGTTGTGTACCTGGTCCTTCCATCGGTGGGAATTGTGGCGTTCCCAGAATTCCCACGATCGTCTCGAGGTCCAGGACGGGATGTGGATGCCGTTGGTAATATGGCCGATCGGCGGTTTCTTCGGCGGTTTGCCGCCGGATTTTCTCGGGTAAAGATCCGCCCACATGATGGCGGAGATCTCGCCGTGCTTCCTGCTCACGCCGTTGGCGGTGCGGGAAAATTTCAACCCAAGCACGGTCATCGTAAACTCGTGGGCGGGGCCCTCCTGACCGACGTTGCCGTAGCTCATCAGGCGGTCGGTGTCGATCCCGGCTTCCGCGCACTGCGATTTTAGGGTGTACTCCACGAGGTCCCTCGGGAACCTGTCGTGCCCCGCGGGCACCGGTGTGTGCGTGGTGAAGACGCACCGCGACCGGACGGCGGCTTCGGCGGCCGTGAAGTCTGCGGTGTGTTTGAGCTCCTCGCGGAGGAGTTCGAGCGTCAGGAACGCCGCGTGTCCCTCGTTCATGTGGTAGACGTGAGGCTTGATCCCGAGGGCCCGGAGCAGTTTCACCCCGCCGATACCGAGGACGATTTCCTGCCGGATCCGCATGTGCATATCGCCGCCGTAGGCCAGCGAGGTCAGCCCCCGCACTTGTTCGGAATTTTCAGGGACATCGGTGTCGAGGAGATAGACCGTGGACTTGCCGACGTCGATCCGCCACGTCTCGAAGAACACCACCTCGTCCCCGATCATGATACGGCAGACCACCGGACGGCCCGACGGGTCCGTGACCGGGCGTACCGGGATGATCGATGGATCGACCTTCGGGTAATCTTCGATCTGTTGACCGGAGCCGTCAATTTTCTGCTCGAAGTACCCCCGCCGGTAGAACAGACCGACGGCCACCAGCGGCAGGCCGATGTCGCTGGCCGACTTGACGTGGTCTCCCGCGAGGATGCCGAGCCCGCCGGAATAAAAGGTGAGACACTCGTGGAGGCCGAACTCAGCGCAGAAGTAGGCGACGGGGCCGCGGGGACGGTTTTTTCGAGCGGCGGCCGGGAGGGCAGAGGCCCCTTTCCGATTCATATACCTGTCGAAATCGTCGAGGACCGGCAGGAGCATCCCCAGGAAGTCCCTGTCGTTCAGGTACGCGCGGAGTTCCATCTCCGACACCTGCGACAGCACCGCCACGGGATTATGTTTTGTTTCCTTCCAGGTCAGGGGGGAAAGTTCTTCGAAGATCTGCTGAGCCCTGGGGTTCCAGGACCACCAGAGATTATATGCGAGCGACCGGATCCGCCCGATCAGCTCGTCGCTGGTATACTTTTTCTTCGTCATCGCGGGCTCAATGAGCAAGTCGGGAGCGGCTCGGAAACTCGCCGTGGCTCACGACCCCCCGCCGGAGAAGGCCTTACTGAACGACTCGTTGACGATCTCGCCGTTTCGCGTGATGCAGCAACCCTTCGGAATCTCGTCGGTGAAATCGGGTCCATCCGTCCCCTGCTTGTACAGGTACTGGAAGAGGTTCAGGACGTTCTTCGCATACATCTGGCTTGAATCGATTGGAACCATCGCCGGTACGTTCACGGCCCCGATCACGGTGACGTCGTGCTTCACCACGTCCTTCCCGGCGACTGTCAGCTCGCAATTGCCCCCCTGCTCGGCCGCGAGGTCGATGATGATCGATCCGGGCTTCATCATCTTCACCATCGCGTCGGTGATCAGGAGTGGGGCCCGTTTGCCGAAAACCTGGGCGGTCGTGATCACGACGTCGGCCTTCGGGAGCCTCGCCCCGATCGCCTCCATTTCCTTCTTGATGAATTCCGGCGACAGCTCCTTGGCGTACCCGCCTTTCGTTTCCGCGTCCTGGGGAAGTTCCATCTCGATGAACGTGGCGCCGAGGCTTTTCACCTGTTCCTTCACCGCCGGTCGGGGATCGAAGGCCTCGACCTTCGCACCGAGCCGTTTGGCGGTGGCGATCGCCTGCAGGCCCGCCACGCCGGCGCCAAGGATGAGTACCGTCGCCGGAGAGATCGTCCCGGCGGCGGTCATCATCATGGGAAACATCTTCTGCAGCCGGTCGGCGCCCATCAGGACCGATTTGTACCCGGCGATGTTGGCCATCGAACTGAGGGCGTCCATACTCTGAGCCCGTGTGATCCTGGGGATGTACTCCATCGAATAGCTCGTGATCTTTCGTTCGAGAAAACGTTTCACCGTCTCTTTCGCCCCCAGGGGAGAGAGGAATCCGATGTAGAGGCCTTCCTTCCTGATCAAGGCCGCTTCGTCGATGCCGTCCTGCTGCCGGGGGCTCTGAACCTTCACGATCATCTCCGAGACGTCGAACAACTCCTCCGCCCCGCGGGCGACGGTCGCCCCTGCCTGGACGTAGTCGTTGTCCGGGATCGACGCGCCGGCTCCGGCGCCCGACTGGATCCGCACATGGTGACCATCCCTGACGAGCAGTTTGACGGTCGCCGGTGTCAGGGCCACCCTGGTCTCGCCGGGGGCTATTTCCTTCGGTACTCCAATGTTCAAGCGTTTCTCCTTTTCACGATGCCCGACGCGGTCGTCAGTCCCATTTGATGGAATAGTTTGGCAGCACGTCGACGGGGACGTCGGCGGCGGCTTTGAGGCTCTCCTGCAGGGGTCCGGTCATGGCGACCCACGTCGAAAAAAACTCCTTCACCTTCGCCGGGTCGCCGTCACCCTGCAACCTCACGAGATCCCCCGCAAGTTGCGCCACCCCTCCACGGAGCCGGTCGAAATCGATGCTCCACCGCTTCGTCGTGGCATCGTAGAGGATGCCTCCGTTTGCGACGAGGTAGTTGAGAGAAATCGCGGCGGCCTTGCCGTGCGCTTCGCCGATGCCGAACCGGATGGTCCGGAACAACGAGCCGAGGTACGAAACGAAATACTGCTTCTCCATGCTCCGGTCGATGACTTTCCTGTCCATCAGGTAAATCAGCGAATGCAAGCCGGCCACGTCGGCCTTGGCTTCCTCGAGGGCGCTGTACTCGGGTCCGATCGCAGCGTTGACGGCCTGGCCCGCGTTCGGTCCGACCTTGACGACCCGCGGTCCGAGGGCGTGGCAGATCTCGTGCATCAGCACGAACTGGAAGAAGCCTTCTTCGGTGAGGAACTGGAGTTGCTCGGGATGGATGAGCCTGAGGCTCACCGGGCGGATGATCGTGTTGAACCGCGCCTTGAACATGTTTTTCCAGAACGTCTTCTTGGAGCCCTTTTTCTGATGCACCTCGGGATCGTTCGGGAGGTTCGTCGCCACGGCCTGGTATCCGGCGGCGGACTCCCCCGCGCGAACAATGTCGGTGAC
>JANNFI010000033.1:0-14233 GCA_031379665.1 Ignavibacteria bacterium | reverse complement strand
CGACCGGGAAGCCCTCCTGAACGGCGAGGGCAACGGGATGGCGCAGTACGCCGAATCAAACGGTTTCCCGGGGCCGAAGCACGTGCTCGACCTCTCGGAGAAGCTCGCCCTGACGGCGAGGCAGAAGTCGGATGTCCGGGAGATTTTTGATGATATGCGGACGAGGGCCCGGGCGATCGGGAAGATGATCGTCAAGGTCGAAGAAGAGCTGCACTACGCATTCAATTCGGGGATGTTCAAGCTCGAGGGGGTCGAGGAGGACGCGGAGTCGATCGGGAAGATGCGCGGCACCCTGCGCGGCGTCCACCTGGGCGCACACGTAAAAACGAAAGAGCTTCTCACGAAAAAGCAGATTGAACAGTACGTTGCGCTTCGAAAAGAACAGAAGGAGAAGGAACAGAAAGAGAAGGAACAGAAAGCCCCCGCGGAGCAGCACAAGCATTGAGATGAAAACGATCACGCGCGACATACTGCTCAAAGCGAAACGGAACGGCTTCTCTGACCGCCAGCTGGCCCACATCTGGAAGACCGACGAGATTACCATTCGCGGACTCCGCCGGGAGCACGGCGTTCTCCCCGTGTTCAAGACGATCGACACCTGCGCCGCGGAGTTCGACGCCGAAACGCCGTACCACTATTCGACCTACGAGCGGGAGACCGAGGTCGTCGTCACCTCCAGGAAAAAGGTCGTGATCCTCGGCGGCGGGCCGAACCGGATCGGGCAGGGGATCGAGTTCGACTACTGCTGCGTCCACGGCGTGTTCGCCCTCGGCGAGGAGGGGTACGAGACGATCATGATCAACTGCAACCCCGAGACCGTCTCCACCGACTACGACCAGGTGGACAAGCTCTATTTCGAGCCGCTAACGCTCGAGAACGTGCTCGACATCTGCGAGGTCGAGAAACCGGACGGCGTGATCGTCGCCTTCGGCGGACAGACGCCGCTCAAGCTGGCGAAATCGCTCGAGGCGCAGGGCGTGAACATCCTCGGGACTTCACCGGACGACATCGACGTCGCCGAGGACCGGAAACGGTTCGGTGTGCTGCTCAAGAAGCTCCACATTCCACATCCGGCCGACGGCACCGCAACCTCCCCCGAGGAGGCGATAAAGATCGCCGCGAAGATCGGCTACCCGGTCCTCGTACGGCCCTCGTACGTGCTCGGCGGGCGGGCGATGGAGATCGTCTACGACGACGGATCGCTCGAAACGTACATGGGCAAGGCGGTGGAAGCCTCCCCCGGTCACCCGATCCTGATCGACAAGTTCCTGGAGGACGCCCGGGAATTCGACGTGGACGCCGTCTGCGACGGGAAGGACGTGCTGATCGGCGGGGTACTCCACCACATCCAGGAGGCGGGAATCCACTCCGGCGACAGCACCTCGGTGCTCCTGCCGGTGGCCGAGAGCCGGCAGATCGTTGAGCAGTTGAAGGACTTCACGCGGAAACTGGCGCTTGCCCTCAACGTGAAGGGGCTCATTAACGTTCAGTTCGCCGAGAAGGGCGGGATCGTTTACGTGCTCGAAGTGAACCCGAGGGCGTCGCGAACCGTTCCTTTCATCAGCAAGGCGATGGGTGTCCCGCTCGCCAAGATCGCGGCGAAGGTGATGGTGGGCCGCACGCTCGCGGAGCTGGGGTACGACCTGGACGCCCAGCCGAAGTACATCGCCGTGAAGGAGCCGGTTTTCCCCTTCAACAAGTTCCCCCAGACAAAGATTTTCCTCGGTCCCGAAATGCGGTCGACGGGCGAAGTGATGTCGATCGCCTCGACCTACGGAGAGGCGATCGCCAAGGCGGTGCTTGCCGCGGGCGGGAACCTGCCCCTGACCGGCGGCGTCTTCTTCAGCGTCAACAACAACGACAAGAACCCGCGGATGGTCGACGCCGCGCGCGGTTTCCTCGACGCGGGGTTCAAGATCTACGCCACGCGCGGGACGTCACTCTTCCTCACCCAGAACGATATCGCCAACACGATGATTTACAAGGCGAACGAGGGGAGACCCAACGTCGTCGACGCCATCAAGAACGGCGACATTTTGATTGTCATCAACACACCCCTCGGCGAAGCCTCCCGCTTCGACGAGCAGGCGATCGGGAAGGCCGCGCTCGAGGAGGGACGCCTGGTCATCACATCGGTCTCCGGGGCGGCCGCCGCGATCAAAGCCGTGCGCTGGTATCGTTCCGAGAAGGGTGACGTGAAGAGTCTCCAGGAATATCACGCGGAATTCCAGCGATCAAACTAACGAACGGAGGACTGAGATGGTCAGAATATTCGCGGTCGCCTCTACCCTGCTCCTGGTGAGCCTGCCGGTGTGCGCGCAGATGCCCGTCACCCTCGACTTCGGGCTGGGCGGCGGAGTTTCGCTACCCACCGCCGGCATAACCAACATCTATAATACAGGCTACCACGGCGGCGGCAAGGTCCGGCTTGGCGGGTGGCTGCCGGTCAATCTCATTGCCGCGGGATGGTACAACAGCATGCCCGAGAAGGCCGCCGACCAGTCCGACACCCAGGTGATGATCGGTGGGGGGGTCGAGCTCGCCATCGTTTCGGCCGGCGTACACCCCTATTTCGGCCTTGACGTGTTCTACACAGAATTCACCGACAAGGGTCCCGTTCAGGCGTCCTTCTCCCGGGGCGGCATCGGCGTCGGCGCCGGTGTGGAATTCAGCCTGGAAGGGTTCGGGAGCTTCGACACGTCGGTCAAGTACCAGTATATGAACGTGATGGGTAAGGAAAACGACAGCGAGCCGACCTACTCCCAGATCGCCGCGACGGTCGCCCTGATGTTCGGCCTGCTCTGAGCCCGACGGGAATCATCTGAAGAGTTCCCTCCCGAAGCAATCCAATCCCGCCGTCCGACGGACGCGTCGCGGTGTGGCGCCGGCTCCCCCCGGGCGGCCGAAACCTCCCATCGTCATCCGCGGAGCGCGGGTGCACAACCTGAAGAACGTCTCGCTCGAGCTCCCCCGCAATAAGCTGATCGTCTTCACCGGCGTGAGCGGCTCCGGAAAATCCTCGCTCGCGTTCGACACCATCTACGCCGAGGGGCAGCGCCGTTTCGTCGAGAGCCTCACGGCCTACGCCCGTCAATTCCTCGAGCGGATGGACAAACCCGACGTGGACTTCATTCAGGGGATCAGTCCCGCGATCGCCATCGAGCAGAAGACGACCGCGCGGAACCCGCGGTCGACCGTCGGGACTACCACCGAAATCTACGACTACCTGCGGCTCCTCTACGGACGGATCGGCGTGACGTTTTGCCCGAAGTGCAAGACCCCGGTCAGGCGCGACAGTGTGGCCACGGTGATCGAAAAGCTCGGGGAGCTCGCACTCCAGTCGGGGGAGCTGAAATTCTACCTCCTCTGCCCACTGCGCCCGCACGACAAGGTAACCCTCGCCCAGGAGCTGGACTACTTGCGGAAAAAAGGGTTCATCCGGGTGATGCATAAGGGAAATGTCGTCGACCTCACCGACGGGACGCTTCCGGCCAGGGCGAAAAAGCAGGACGTCCAGGTCGTGATCGACCGCCTCGTCTATCGCGAGGGGGACACCGGTTCGCGAATCGCCGATTCGGTCGATACCGCCTTTGCGCAGGGGGACGGGTACGCGATCGTGCGCCCTTTCGACGGCGTTGAGGAATACCGTTTCAACCGGCATTTCGAATGCTCGACCTGCGACGCCCGGTTCGAGGAACCCGACCCCCGGCTGTTTTCATTTAATAATCCGTACGGGGCGTGCCCGGCGTGCCAGGGGTTCGGCAAGGCGGTCGGGATCGACATAGACCTCGTCGTGCCGGACAAGGAGAAGTCGATCCGCGACGGCGCCCTCCATCCGTGGACCACGCCCAAGTGGCACGAAAACCTCCGGTCCCTCCTCAGGATAGCGTACGAGCAAAAGATCCGCATCGACGTTCCGTTCCGCGAACTCACTCCGAGGGAGCTCGACATCATCTTCCGCGGTGCGGACGGGTTCGAAGGGATAAATGATTTTTTCAAAAAAGCCGAGAAGAAGAACTACAAAATCTACTACCGCATCTTCCTGAGCAAGTATCGCGGGTACACGGTCTGTCCGGAGTGCGCCGGCGCGAGGCTCCGGCCCGGGGCGCTCAATGTCCGGGTGGGGGACCGGACCATCGCCGGGGTGGTCGCCCTCACGATCGAGGGCGCGCACGAGTTCTTCGGAGGGCTGAAGCTCTCCACGTACGACCTTTCCGTCGCCAGGCGGATCCTCGACGAAATCCGGAAACGGCTCGACTACCTCGTGAACGTGGGACTGGGATATCTCACGCTCGACCGGCTCTCGGCGACACTATCCGGTGGCGAGACACAAAGGATCAACCTGGCGACCGCGCTCGGCTCGTCGCTGGTCGGCTCGCTCTACGTGCTCGACGAACCCAGTATCGGCCTCCACCCGCGTGACACCCGCAGGCTGATCGACATCCTCTCGTCATTGCGGGACGTGGGGAACACCGTGATCGTGGTGGAGCACGACGGCGAGATGATGGCGGCCGCGGACCACGTGGTGGACCTGGGGCCCGGCGCCGGGGAGCACGGCGGAACGATCGTCGCCGAAGGGACGATGGCCGCAATACGGAAGTCGCCCGGCTCACTCACGGGCCGCTACCTCTCCGGGGAACTCTCCATCCCGGTTCCCGCCAGGCGCCCCATCGGGGGCACGAAGAAGATCGTGCTCAAGGGGGCGCGTGAGAACAACCTTCGCTCGGTCGAGTTCAGTGTGCCGCTGAAACGGTTTGTGGCCGTTACGGGGGTGAGCGGATCGGGGAAAAGCACTCTGGTGCACGACTGTCTGTACGCCGCGTTGATGAGGGAGAAGGGTGACTACTCGGTCCAGCCGGGAAAGTACCGGGAGATCGAGGGGGCCGCCCTGGTTGACGCCGTCGAACTGGTCGACCAGTCGCCCATCGGCAGGACGCCCCGGTCGAACCCCGCGACGTACACAAAGGTCTTCGACCTGGTGCGCGACGTCTTCGCCTCGACGCCGGCCGCCCGCGTGAAGGGATTCACTCCGGGGTCGTTTTCGTTCAACGTCCCCGGCGGCCGCTGTGAGACCTGCGAGGGGAGCGGTATCCAGACCATCGAGATGCAATTCCTCGCTGACATCGAGTTGACCTGCGAGTCGTGCAAGGGGAAGCGGTTCAGGAACGAGGTGCTCGAGGTGCGGTACCACGGGAAATCGATCGACGAGATACTGGAACTCACGGTGACGGAGGCGATGCTTTTCTTCGGCGCCGCGCCGCAGGGGAAGAGGATCGCAGCGCGCCTCGCCGTCCTCGAGGAGGTGGGGATGGGGTATGTCCGTCTCGGACAGTCGTCGACGACCCTCTCCGGGGGCGAGGCCCAGCGGATCAAGCTTGCCTCCCACCTGGCGAACAGTCAGGCGGGCAGCCACACCCTCTTCATCTTCGACGAGCCGACGACCGGCCTCCACATCCACGACATCGCGAAGCTCCTCGCGGCGCTCAACGCGCTTGTCGACAGGGGGAACTCCGTCCTCGTCATCGAGCACAACCCCGACGTCGTCAAGTGCGCGGACTGGATCATCGACCTCGGGCCCGAGGCCGGGGAGCAGGGGGGGAGGATTGTCGCCGAGGGGACGCCGGAGGCGGTCACGAAGTTCCCGCGTTCGCACACGGGCGCCTTCCTGAAAAAATACCTGGGGATGAAATAAGCGGGAGGGATGGCGCGCCTGCGCGCCGGACGGGCCGTCCGCCTTACCAGGCGGTGCCGAAATTCATCGTGATGTAGAACCCGCCGAACTGTGTCTTGGCCCTGCCCCGGATACCCTCGAGCCCCGCCGGGTACGGGACGAAGTAATACCTCAGGTTCAGCCCGAAGAGGTTCGACTTGTCCGAGCCGAAGTATGCGCCGCCGCCGATGTACCCGCCGATGGTGTACTCTGGTTGACCATGGCTGATCGCCGTGAAATATTCCTCCCGCTCCGGGAAAACATAGATCATGGTCGGGCCGACGGCCGCGCTGAGGTACGGACGGAAGTTGTCCAGGATATCCTCCTGGAAGAAACGTTTCTGCACGCCGAGGCAGAGCGGCAGAATGAGGAACCGGTTCACCTTGCCGAGGGTGTAACTCTCCCCATAGTAATTATACACCTGGACTTCGTCGTCGTCCTTGACCTCGGAGACCGACAGGTCGAGAAACACTGAAAAATCGTCTGAGAACTCGCGTCGATAAAAGGTGCCCAAGCCGAATCCGCCATTCGAGACCAGGAGGTCGAGACCGAGGGCGTGCGGCCTCATGGAGCCGGTTGCCGTCGCGGGGATGGTGTCCGGCGATGGGACGACGGGGAGGGTCTGTCCCGTAAGCCCGGAAGCAGCAAGGGCCAGGGCGGGGAGTATGGTCAGGAGGTTCAGTCGCATGGTCGCTCGTGTGTCGGGCGTCTATTTACTGCAACGCCCATGTTCTCAATATAATTCCGGCGCGTTGAAATGTCAATGACCCCCGTGACGAGGCCCTTATTCCACCGAAAGTACGGCAAATTTGAGGTACCTTGTCTCCGGCATCGAAAGGTGGACCGGGTGGTCGGGCGAGGCCCCGCGCCAGTCCAGAAGCCGGATTTTCTTCCCCGCGTCAGCAGCGGCCTTCTTGAGGACGTCGAGGAAGGTCTCTTCGGCGATGTGGTGTGAACAGCTCGAGGTGGTCAGGATCCCACCGGGTTTAAGCAGCCGCATCGCCGCGGCGTTGATCCCGGCGTACCCCTTCTTCGCGGCCGGCACGGACTTCCGGTTCTTTGCGAACGACGGCGGGTCGAGGTTGATTGCGTCCCACTTTTTACCGGACGCCGCAGCCGCCTTGAGATAATCGAAGACGTCCATCTTTACGAACTGCGCGGCGTCCGACATCCCGTTCATCTCTGCATTGGCAGAGGCCCGCCGTACGGCATCGTCCGAGATGTCCACCCCGATCACCGATTTCGCCCCTGCGTGCGCCGCGTTCAGGGCGAACCCGCCGTCGTTGCAGAAGCAGTCGAGGACTTCCGCTTTCTCAACGTACCGCCTGAAGGCCATCCGGTTCTCCCGCTGGTCGAGGAAAAATCCCGTTTTCTGTCCTTCGAGCGGCTCCACCGTAAACCTGATGCCGTTTTCCTCCACGGTGGTGGACGAGACCGCCCCGCGCAGGAGCCCCTTTTTTATCTCAAGACCCTCGAGGAGCCGCAGCGGCGATTCGTTCCGCTCGACGATGCCGGCCGGTTTCAGGAGCGAGTCGAGGACGTCGCAGATCAGCGTGAGCCGCGAGTCCATCCCGGAGGAGAAGGTCTGGACCGTGACGAACTCGTTGAACTTGTCGATCACGAGGCCGGGGAGGAAGTCGCTCTCGCCGTGGACGACCCGGAACGCCCCGGCGGCGGGGAAGACCTTGCGGCGCAGCTCGAGCGCGCCCGAGATCCTGTGCTGGAAGAAAGCGAAGTCGATCTCCTCGTCGGCGGTGGTCACGATGCGGCAGGCGATGAGGGAGTGCGGGTTGTAAAACCCGGTCCCGATCGGTTTCCCGCCGTGCATCCGGACCTTCACGATGTCGGCCGCCACCGGTTCGCCGGTGATTTCCCCGATCTCGTTGCTGAACACCCAGAGATGCCCGTCGGTGATCCGCTTGTCTTCGTGTTTCTTCAGTGTAATGCTCTTGCCGGCCATGGTGTCTCTTCCTTCCTGGAATAAAAAAGACGACCCCCCACGACCGGGGTCGCCTTCGGTGCTGTGGCGCCGCGCGTCAGGCGACGGTGATTTCCTTGTTCAAATAGACGTCCTGAATCGCGTTGAGGATCTGAACGCCTTCCTTCATCGGACGTTGGAACGCCTTCCGGCCGCTGATCAATCCCATCCCGCCGGCCCGCTTGTTGATCACCGCGGTGCGAACGGCGTCGGCCAGGTCGGAGGCGCCCTTCGACTCGCCGCCCGAATTGATGAGGCCGGCCCGGCCCATGTAGCAGTTGGCCACTTGGTACCGGCAGAGGTCGATCGGATGGTCGGTGGTCATCTCCTCGTAGACCTTCTTGTTGGTCTTGCCGAACTTGATCGCGTTGAACCCGCCGTTGTTCTCGGGGAGTTTCTGCTTGATGATATCTGCCTGGATGGTCACGCCGAGGTGGTTGGCCTGCCCTGTGAGGTCGGCCGCGACGTGGTAGTCTTTCTCCGCGGTTTTGAACGCGGGGTTGCGCAGATAGCACCAGAGGATGGTGCCCATCCCGAGTTCGTGCGCCTGCTGGAACATCATCCCCACTTCCTGGATCTGCCTCTTCGATTCGGGGGACCCGAAGTAGATCGTGGCGCCGACCGCGATGGCGCCCATGTCGAACGCCTGCTTGGTCCGCGCGAAAAGGATCTGGTCGTAGCTGTTCGGATAGGAGAGGAATTCGTTGTGGTTGAACTTGAGGATGAAGGGAATCTTGTGCGCGTACTTGCGCGAGACCGCGCCAAGGACGCCCAGCGTCGATGCGACGGCGTTGCATCCCCCCTCGATGGCCAGCTTTACGATGTTCTCGGGGTCGAAATAGATAGGGTTGGGCGAGAACGAAGCGCCGGCGGAGTGTTCGATCCCCTGGTCGACCGGCAGGATCGATACGTAGCCGGTGTGGGCGAGCCTCCCCTGGTGGATGATCCAATTCAGACTCTTGAGGACGGGCGCGGGACGGTCGGAGAGGCCGTAAGCCCTGTCGACGTAGTCGTGACCGGGGAGCATGATCATCTCCTTCGGCACGCCCTTGCACTTGTGCTCGAGGAGGTTTTTCGAGTCCGTTCCGAGGAGTTTCTCGAGTTCGCTGGTGGTCATCATGGCGGTTTTGTATGGAAATAATATCGGATTGAAAGGGTTCGAAACAGCCCAATATACGAAAAAACCCGGGAAAGGAAAATGACACTTCTCATTTCGAACGGAGGTTGGTGGATAAAAATTCAGGGGCCTGACGTACGATCGTCAGACCCCTGAATCCGAATACAATTTCCGGAATCGTTTCTGCTCGTGGGCAGGGATCGATTATTTGATCAAGATCATCTTGAGGATAATCTGATAGCTTTCCGCTGAAAATCTATAAAAATAGACCCCGCTCGAAAAACGACCCGCGTCAAATTCAACGGATTTATATCCTGCTTCCTGCTCCTCGTCCACGAGGGTCGCCACCTCCTCGCCAAGAACGTCGTACACCTTCAAGCTCACATGGGCATTCTCAGCCAGATCGTATCTGAATGTCGTTGTGGGATTGAAGGGATTGGGGTAGTTATTGTAGAGTTTCGTTTCGCTCGGCAAAGGATCAAAGACGATCGCCTGTTTCTCCGGTCCATCGACGGCACTCCTTACGTATTTATTGGATATTCCCGCCGATCGTACCTGGTAGTAGAAGTTCACGTCCGCGGTCTGCCACTTTTGCGGAACCTCTACACTAGGGTCATCATACGTCGTAGCTGTTGTACTCAAAATGAATGGGTAGGGCCAGACTCCACAGTCCCCCGCTCCAATTGCGCAGGAATAGCGGTAGAGATAAAACGTCGGACTCCCCCCCTGTCCGGAATGTGTCCAATTCAACCTGGGATGAAATTTTTGGTCCGCCCCGAGATAGACGGTGCCGGTTAATGTTATCGTGCCGATCGCGGAGGTGGTGAAGGACCGATAGGATGTGCTATACGTCGCACCTGCAAAATTCCCTGCGGCGACCTTCCAGTAATACGTTCCCCCCGGTGTCGTAATCCCCGTCAGTGACGCCGCCGTGGTCGTCAACATCTGGTCCAGTACGACAGCCGTAAACGTAGTGTTGGTGGATACGATGAGATGATAATTCGTGGCTCCTGAAACGGTCGACCACGTCAGGGTGGGAACCGCCCCGACCTGCGCCCCGTCGCTCGGGGATGTCAGGGTCGGTCCGGTGTCTATTCCATAAACTCGGTAGACGCCCTGATCGGTGGAAGCATAAACAACGGGGTCGTTTCCTTCGACTCCCCGGATCTCCCGGATTGGCTTCGGCAAGGTCCCCTGTACCTCCGTCCATCCGGACCCGCTCTCTGTGGATGAGAGGATTTTCTGGCCGTCAGCCGTGAGGATGAGGACCGTCTTTGACGTCAAATACCCCGGTGGAAGGATCACCTTTTTCAGATCGATCCCGTAGCGCAGGTACCACAGAGCGCCGCCGTTCGACGTGTGCCGTAAACCCCCCGTACCGGCGGCATAGACAACGTCGGGTACGTTCGGCCTCAGGGCGAGACTCTTTACGGTCATATTATTGAGTGCCGTCTGAGTGCCGGTGCACGGGATGTCGTCGCACTTCCAGACCCCGCCGGTGTTATTCAATCCGTAGTAATACGGTCCGGAGCTGGAATAGACGGCAACGTCATTCACGGTATACGAGGACCCTCCGACGGTGAACGGGGTCTTTGCCCCGGCACCATAATTCGCGATCCGGTAAAAATTCGTCGATCCGTCTTTGCCCCAGAGGTAAATTTTCGTGGCATCCTGGGGATCAACCATGGTTCCATTAAAAATGTTTCCCGAAGATTGAGCGGTCTGGTAGAGCAGATTATATGATACACCATCAGTCGTGTACAGAGCGCCTTTCTCAGGATACCCTCGTCCAGACCAGTAGAGAAGGCCGGTCGAGGCTCGCATAATATGCTCCCCATAGAATGAATTGGGCATCTCGGTGTTCACCCAAGTTGAGGAAGATCCAGTATAGGCGCTGGATGAATCATAAACATTTGATGCGGTCCAGATGTTGCTATTCGATTCAGTACTGGCAGGCACCGCCGATGAAACCGGCATCCGGCCGAGGTTCGATGTCACCTCGGACCACGAGGAGCCGCCGTTCGTGGTCTTCCAGACGGTTTTTGCCGTCGTCGCGTACATCAGGTTCTGGTCGCTTGGAGCGATGGTGAACGAAAGTATGTCAATATCGCCGCTGGAGAGCATCGGAGTCCAGTTTGTGCCATTATTGGTCGACTTGTGAATCCCTGCGTTCGTGGCCGCCCAGACTTCGCTCCCGCTACGGATTTTCAGCGATCGGATGGATGTCACAGCCCCGCCAATGTTCGTCGTCTGCGACCAGGTCGAGCCGTGATCCAGGGATGAGAATATTTTTCCGGTCGCGTCGGTACCGATAAAAACGATCGGACCGGCATCTTTTATCGCAACCGATCGGACGTTGTAATGGGTCCGCCCCTTTTCCGTCCAGCTGACACCGAGATCTGTGGATTGCCAGGCGCCCCTGGTAGTGAGCGACGTTCCCTCCGCCGTACCGCTTGGGTCGGCGCCGACCGCCCAGACCTCGTTGCTGAAACTCGAGGACGGCCAGGCGGCGATATCATTGATGTTGGTGCCGTATGGATTCGCGGGCACTGACCAGGTCAATCCAGCATCCAAGCTTCGAAGAATGGAGCCATTCGAGCCCTGGGATTTACGGCCCATATACATCCGATCCGGATTCATCGGAGAAACGGAGAGTCGTAGTGGCTCTGACCCTGAAAATGTGTACACGGGTGTGAAAGCTGTTCCGCCATTCGTACTCCGCATCAGAGATCCGATAATGCCTGCGATAACGGTAGCCGGTGTGCCGGGGTTACTGACCACTGCGAGTGGTGAAGAGATTTCAAAACCAGTCGATCCCCACGAGGTTCCGCCATTCGTCGACTTGAAGAGCACTGATTTGTCGCAGACGTAGATTGTCGAACCGTCGCTGTTGACCGAGATATCCCTCACGTCCCTTGCCTTCGGGGGACCGTTCAGGCCTTCCCAGGTCTGGGAGTGAAGCAGGCTCGTGGATAATAATGTCAGGGGTATGCAGCATACACATATCGCAATCATCCACAGGGGAAATATAGTGCGGACGGAGTTCATAGTTTCCTCCAATGCGTGAATTTCCGTTTCAATGGATTAATTGCTACAATTATACGGTGGGTGGGGTGGCGGGCCCTTACCCTGTATCGTCTGATCGAGGGAGATCAAACGGGGCGGTTGTAGCAACTTCTACTCGGCGCGTGAAGATTGAGTCCTTGAACGATTCCGATCCTCACGGCCGGTTGAACACCGCCCCTGTATTTTTTATCTCTTCATCGGTCGCTTCAGTTCCCTCCTCCCACCTTCAGTAAAACGAGATTTCGCTTCCATCGTACGTCGGCTATTCGTTCGATAATCTGACGATACCATCCTCTTTCACCTTCAGCCAATAACTCTTCCCAGGTTGCAGCGTATCGGACAAGACATATGCTTCCCCGGTGTATCCATACAATCCAGACGTTAGGATGCTATCCGGAGTGGACGTGACCGTTTGGAACGGAACAGGCTCGGTGAGAGAACCGATCAGGTTCCATCCCCTGGTGACGGGTAGGTCGAGTGATGTCATCCCCTTCCCGATAAACGTCACCAGTGAATCTCCCGGTTTCGCCCAGTAGCCGATACCCCCAACGAGCGAGTCTTCCTTTGTATAACCGCCGTTGTTGAAAGAGTAAAGCAGGGGGAGTGATTGTCTCACCCCGGGTATCAATGGCGAGGAGATCATGTTCCAGGTCGAGTGGGTATACTCGATCGATTCCTCTCTCCAGAGGGCCTCACCGGTGATCCCGATGCAATCTGGAGAGGACTGGCCGTTGTGGTAGAAGACCACCTTCGTCGAAAGCGTCCCGGCGGTCTGGGGATGGAAGGTGACCTGGAACAGGCCATCACCTCCCGGTGGAATGATGGCGATCGGTGGCGTGACACTGAAGTTGACGGAGTCCAATGCGGTTGCCGTGCCGATGATGAGCGTATCGGGGCCTGGATTGATCACGAGTAGGGAGTCGACGCTGGGAAAATCCACGGTGGTTGTATCAAACCCGATGCTGGGCTTGTCGAGTGTAAACCCACCGTTGGTGTGGAGGAACTCACCTCTTCGGTAGAATGTCCTCCATGTCGTATCGATCTTTTCCTCCCAGGCGATGTGGACGGCTCTTGAGGATACAATCATCGCGAGGGCCACTGTGGTATATGCAGAAGGGGTGAGATCGGTGGCGGGGGAGAGTGACCACAGAGCGGAATTCGAAACCCGGACGATTGCGTGCAACGTATCGATCGGCTTCTCGCCCCACCAGGTGACGGCGTGTACATTATCACTGATTGATGCTAACGGATATGATCCATCCGGAATGGTTGTTAAAACTTCTTCGGGGATCCAGTGAATGCCGCCGTCGATGCTCATCCGGCGGATGATGCTGGCTCCAAACCATCCGATCGCCCCGTATTTGGTGTCCCTCCAGAGCACCTGGACTTCCGTCCCGCACTCGGTCTGGTGAGCGTCAATGGTGGGAATATCAGAGTAGTTCCAATCAACAACCGAGAGGATCGTATCCACGCTCCAGGAGAGGCCGAGATTTGATGAGCGTTGGTATCGTACCTCCAGGGTGATGCCGGTGTCGTAGTGCCTGATGAGGTGAAAATATCCTGGGGTGATGACGACCTTCGGGTCGGGACCGGGGGATAAAATCTCATGCGATAGAGTCCAGTCGGCGCCTTTGTTCGTCGAGTAAATTAAACGCCTTCCGGAAGGTTGCGAGTAGATGACAACGATCGTGTCACCGCGGACCGTTGACCAATCGATAAACCCGGTCTCCTGCGTGCTGATTTCCTGCATCGATGAAAAGGTCGTTCCACCATCAACACTTCTGAACATCCGTACTGTTGAGTGGGCTTCAGGTGGATCGTTGTTCACGAAGAATAAATACACCATTTCCCCCTCGGCACAGACTTGCGGGCGATTCGCGAGTTCGTTTGTGAAGGACGAATCCAGGATCATTTCCCTGATCGGCTCAAAACTGGCCCCTCCATCAACACTTCGCCGATATGGGAAACGCACAGGCCATCCCTGGTGCCAGGTGAAATGAACCGTATCGTCTCCGCTCAGCGCAATCGAAGGAATGTAGGAATCATAGTGGCTCTCCGAGATTTGAATGGGCGGATGCCAGAGAACACCATTCACCGTGTCCTGAGCTCGCAGTGATTGGCTCGGGAGTAACAACAAGAACGGTACTATACGGCAAAACCCGGGAAACCATATCAAGCTCTTCATCTGAACCTCCTGTGAGGATCTGATCAAGGTTTTCAATTGGAATGAAGATTGTCCTGATTAAGAACGAATGGCTGATGATGGTGCTTTCGGGGGGGGGGGGGGGGGGGCTTGTGAGAAGTCAAGCGCCACCCCCCAAAACCGGCAGCAAAGAAAACGAGTTTAAAAAAAAAAATTTTG
>JANNFI010000128.1:0-17397 GCA_031379665.1 Ignavibacteria bacterium | reverse complement strand
CGACCGTGGCCCCGGCGCAAATCACGTCGCCCTCCTTCCATATTCCGTACACCGCGGCATACGAGAGAAACCCCGCGCTCATCCCGGTCCAGGTCGCCCCGTCGTCGGTGGATTTTTTAACGTCACCGAGGAACCCGCCGTACTGCCCTGACCCGTCCGAAAATACCCCGTACGCCGGTGACGCGGAGAGCGGTGAGGATGGTCCCCAGCTGTCGCCCCCGTCGCTACTACGGACGACGCCCGTCCCGCCCGCGCCGGCGAGCAGGTAGGACCCCGACTCGGTAAACCCGTAGAATCCGATGTTGCCCGGAATGTCCAGCCCTGTATTGATTGCTGACCACGTGTCGCCGCCATTGGACGACCTGGAATAGCCGTTCGAATTCGACGCGGAATAGAGGTATGAGCCCGTCGCGTGGACGCTCAGAATTTTGTCCGCCCTGAGTCCCGAGTTGGCCGCCGACCACTGCGCGCCGTCATCGGTTGAACGGTAGAGGCCGAGTTTGCTCGCCGCTACGATGAGCGTGCTGCCGCTCCTCGTAAGCGCGGGTGTGCTCGAACCCGCATTCTGGGTCGGCAGGCCGGTGATCACCTGCCCCCAGTTGTCACCGTTCGCGTCGGCGAGCCAGACACGTCCGCCCCCGCCGACGAACAGATTCGTTCCGGAGGCGGTCATTGAGGTTGCGCCGAGGATAACCACGGGCGTCGTGGGGCTGATCTTCGTCCAGGCGCCCCCGTTGTCGGTCGTACGCCAGACGCCCGCGCTGAGCGTGGCGCAGAAGATCGTGCTTCCGATCGAGGCAAAAGCCGTTTCTCCGCTGGTCGTCGGGAATCCGCCGCTCGCGGTGGCCCAGTTTGCGCCGTTGTCGGTGGAGCGGTAGATCGCGTGCGTGGGGGACGATAGCGCGCTGCCGAGATAGAGGGCGGCGCCGACGACGAACATCCGGTTCGGGACGAACCCCGCGGGGAGTCCCGTGTTCGAGACCGCCCACGTCGCGCCCCCGTCGGTCGAGGCATACACTCCGTGGGCCCCGAGCAGGTTGTATTGCGTCACCAGGAGCCTCGGACCGGAGACCGCCACGTCGTTCATCACGGCGAAGGCGCCGGTCGTCAAGCCCGTTCCGGCCGCGCTCGTCCACATCGCTCCGTCGTCAGTCGATTTGTAGATCGCCCCGCCGGTTTGCGGCGACGTGCCACAGGCATAGATGGTGCTCCCAGAGAAGGCGATGCCCGAAACGCTGAGGGTTGGTGGAAGGCTGTCGGTCGCAGGCGACCAGGACACTCCATTGTCCGTGGACCGGGACACGCCGCCGGGAGTTCCCGCGAACACGTCGCCTGAACCGGAGCCCGGAACGAGCACGGTGACCGGACCCGCGTCGGGCCCGGCCGTGCGTACCCACTGCGTCTGCGCAGCGGTGGCCGCGAGGAATACGAGGACCAGAAGGTTGGCGATCTGTTTCATGACGGTCTCCTTATGGTAGCCTGCACGCTGGCAGGCCTGATTGCTCCGCTGCAGGCTCCCGGCCAGGGCCGGGACCCCGTTGTTACTTGATGAACAACATTTTCCCCGTCGCGGAAAAGGCTCCAGCCGACATCCGCAGGTAATACGCGCCCGCGGGGACACCGGTCGCGTTCCAGGAAACGGAATAGGTCCCGGGGGACAACCGACCGTCCACGAGCACCGACACAAGCCGGCCGAGGAGGTCGTAGACCTCGAGAGTCACCTGCTCCGTCCCGGCGACTTCGAATCGGATCTCCGTCGACGGATTGAAGGGGTTGGGGTAATTTGCGCGCAGGGCATACCCGGCCGGGACGCGGCTGTCCACCGGCTCGATCGCGGTGACCTGCGACAGCGGCCTTTTCCAGACGCTGTTGCCGCTCGTGCCCGCATACATCATTCCATTGTGGATGGCCAGAGAATACCGGAAATTCGGCGACGGGAGCCCCGTCGAGATGTTCGTCCAGCTTGTCCCCAGGTTGGTGCTGATGAAGATGCCGTTGTTTTCGCCGCAGGCGAAGAGGTCGTTACCGAACCCGAGGAGCTGTGAGGCCGAACTGGACGACGGGAGTGTCGCGATCGCGGTCCAGGTGTCCCCGTTGTCGGTCGATTTGTAATTCTTTACTGGAAATCCGCCGCCGGCGAAGAGGGTCGAACCTACCACCGTGACACTCGTGACGCCGAAGAACGCCGGTATGCCCGTGTCGGCCAGCGCCCAGGTGGCGCCGTTATCCGTCGACCGGGCGATACCCTGGCCGTAAGCGAATAGGCTTCCGCCGATCTTCGTTATGTTCGTCATATAGACGAAGACCCCAAGCGCGGTGTCAACCCGCGCCCACGTATCGCCGTTGTCCGTGCTTCCGTATACTTTCTCATTGACGGTGAAGAGCGCGCCGCCGGCTGAAACCATTGAGCTAACGGTGCCGAACGGGGGTAGCCCGCTATAGATTTCCGACCAGGTCGCGCCGCCGTCGGTCGAGCGCTCGATCCCGGTCGCGGGATAGTCGCGACAGAACATCGTGGCGCCGTCGACGTAGACGAGCGTCGGTTGAGCCGACGAGTCCTTCAGGTCGCCCCGGACGGTGGCCCAGATGTCCCCTCCGTTGGTCGTCGAGAAGATGCCGTTGCCGTTTCCGTACAACGTCGGGCCGGCAATGAAGAAATTCGTCATGTCTCTCGCGAGCAGGCCAGAAACCCTCTGTGCCCAGGTATCCCCGTTATCCGTCGAAGCGTACACACCGCTGGCGATCGTCCCGGCGTACACCGTTGATCCGGCCGTCTCGAGCGACACCATGCTCATCAGCGGAAGCCCGCCTCCGAGCGTTGTCCAGGTCGAACCGGCATCGGTGCTCCTGAAGACCGCGTTGAACGCGGCCGCGAAGAGCGTTGAGCCGGTCACCACGATCTCGTCGACGCCGGAGTAGGCCGGGATGCCGGTCCCGGCTTCCGACCAGTTGACGCCGTCATCGGTGCTTTTATAAACGGTCGGGCCGGTGCCGTAGATTGTCGAACCGTCCATCAGGAGGGCGTTAAGCTGCGTGTAAGCCGGGAGGCCGATGTCGACTTTCGCCCACGACGTCCCGAGGTCGGTGGTCCTGTAGATGCCGTAGGTGCCTAAATCGGTGACAGACGCAAGGATGCCGGTACCGGCCTTCGCGATGCCGCTGGCATAGGTGTATCCGGAGGAGTTCGGGAGCCCCGTGTTGACCGCCGACCAGGTCGCGCCGCTGTCGGTGGAAAGATACACACCCTCTCCGGAGGTGGCGGCGAAGACGTTCGCGCCGTCGACCATCAACGTCCTGACGCCGTATCCCGACGGCAGGCCTGTCGTCGTCGTCCAGCTGTCGCCGTCGTCCGTCGAACGGTAGAGCCCGTCCGTTCCCGAAGCCAGGAGATAGGATCCGCACCGGTCGATAACCTCCACCGACTGGTATCCCATTCCGTCGATTTTCTGGTCCCACGTCAACGCGCCGTCGGTGGACTTGAAGACCCCGGCGTTGCCGAGTGTGCTGGCGTAGAGGTTCGGGCCGTCCTGGAAGAGGGCCGCGATCGCTCCGCCTTCAGGCCCTTCGGTTTGGACCCACTGGGCTGATGTCGTGCCGGCGGCGAGGAAGATGAAAAGGAGGAGATGCGATAACGAAAGTTTCATTGGTCGACCCCTTAGGTTGATAGGTTGTTGAATTCTATTTTTTTGTGAAGCCGAGCGCCGTCGCCGTCCCGAGGACGAACGTGATCGTCACCTTGCTGGATATTTCCTCGGCCGTCTTGCGATCGGTCGCTGTCATGATGTTGTACCCTTCCCGCGCGAGGAATTCGCGGAGCTTCCGCAACTCGTGGGTGTCTTCGTCTATGATGAGCACGTGTTTCTCCATGGGATATGGAGACTGTAAAGGCAAATGGCGTGCCGGGTTTGTTACCCTAACTCGTTGGAGGATGGAAGGATATGGGCTATCGGGGGGACGGTGTCGCGCCAACGCGACAGCAGATGGCGTTCACCGTGTCGCGTACGCGCGACAGGTGGTGTCGGTCGGGGGTCGCCGACGGGGTGTCGGCTATTTGTACTCGATTCCGAGCTGTGAGAGGAGCCGGTAAAAATGCGTTCGGTTGAGCCCGAGCCGTTTCGCGGCTTCGGCGACGGAGCCGGCTTCGCGCAGGGTCCTGACGATGAAGAGCCGGCGGAATTCCTCTTCGGCGGCGGCGAGCTCCTTTCCGGTGGAAACCTCCGGAAGGTTCTCGCTGTCGTCGACGATCTCCGGCGGCAGGTCGTTCCGGTCGATCGATGGGCCCTTCGCGAGGATGATCGAACGGTGGACCACGTTTTCGAGCTCGCGGATGTTCCCCGGCCAGTGGTAACGTTCGAGCACATCCAGCGCGTCGGGGGAGATGGATGGGGTGACGCCGACTGCGCCGTATTTCGCCAGGAAGAACCGGACCAGGTCTCCGATGTCCTCCCTCCTCTCCCGTAACGGCGGCATCGTGAGGACGATGACCTTGAGCCGGTAGTAGAGGTCCTGACGGAACGCGCCGGACTCGACCATGCCGACGATGTCCCTGTTGGTCGCCGCGATGAAACGAACGTCGATCGTGCGAGTCTGAACGCTCCCGAGCCGTTCGATGTCCCGTTTCTGCAGGACTCTCAGCAGTTTGGCCTGCAGATTGAGCGAGAGTTCGGCGAACTCGTCGAAGAAGATAGTTCCCCCGTCGGCGAGCTCGAGCTTGCCCGGCTTGGCCTTCACCGCGCCAGTGAACGCGCCCGGTTCGTACCCGAACAATTCCGACTCGAGGAGGTCGGCGGGAATCGCCCCGCAATTGATGGTCACGAAGGGGGCCTCGCGCCGAAGGCTGTTCGCGTGGATCGCGTGGGCCAGGAGGTCCTTTCCTGTGCCGTTCTCGCCGAGCAGGATGGCCGGCGCGTCGGTGGGGGCGATCTTGTGCGCCACCCTCAGGACGTCGAAGAGTTTCCTGCTCGACCCGATGATGTCCGGGCAGCTGAACCGGGCCCTCAGGTCGGAGAACTGCATCGAGGCGTCCGAGAGCAGGATGTTCTGGAGACTGGTGAATTCGCCCGACGTCAGGATCCCCCGGACGATCTGCCGCGCGAACGAGAGGAGGAACGTCAGGTCGTTTTCGGTGAACGGGGCCTCGCGGTTCCTCCGGTCGAGGTACACCGCGCCGAGCACGCGCGATTCACTCACCAGCGGCACGCACAGCACGGCGCTGATGCCGAGGCGGATAACGCTGTTCCGTTTCGAGAGCTCATCGACCGGACCCGACCGGTCCATTTGCGTCGGTTTCGACTGCGCGACGGTGGAGGCGATGACACCCGTGCTCAGGTCTTTCGCCCCCGGGTCGGCGTTGGGGTCGATGTTGCGCGAATAGGTCGCCTCGACCTCACCCCCGTCGTTGACGATCACGATGAACCCCGAGTCGGCGCCGACCTCCTTCATCACCACGTCGATCGCCTTCGCGAGGAGTTTCCTCGACTCCGTTTCCGACGAGAACAGGATGCCCGAGGCGTAGAGCGTCTCGAGCCGGCGTTTTTCCTCCTGGAGTTCTGCTAGCCGCCGGTGACAGGCCGCGTACGATTCCGTGAGACGACGAAGTTCGGCCGGGGACGACGATTTGAGGAGCGAAGCGCCGAGCCGATCGAGCCGTGCGAGCGTGTCGGCCGGGACGCCGGCGCCCTTCAGTTCTTCGCGCAGGGCCGCAACGGCTCCGGCGATGCCGCCAATCTGTTCCCTCAACGAGGCGTCCAGCCGGGAGCGGAATTCTTCGGGGGTTTCCATCGAGGTTTTATCTTACCAATAATCCCCGTCAAGGTCAACGAGGAGGGCGGCGGCGGACGCGAAACGCTCGTCGGGGTTTTTCCTGAGACATCGGCGGACGACGTCGTCGAGGCGCGCCGGGACCGCCGGGTTGAGCGCTGAGGGCGGCGCCGGCTCGACGTTGAAGATGGCGTGGATGACCGCCATTTCGTTTTCCCCGTTGAACGGAAGCTTCCCGGTGAGCATCTCGTAGAGGAGCACCCCGAACGAGAAGAGGTCGGAGCGGTGGTCCACGCTGATGTTCGTCACCTGTTCCGGCGACACATAGCCGAGGGTCCCGAGGATGGTCCCGAGCGTCGTCATCGTCGTGACGAGCGGCGACTTCGACAGGCCGAAATCCATTATCCGTACCCCCCCGTCCGGGCCGAACATGATGTTGCCGCTCTTCAGGTCGCGGTGGATAACGCCCCGGCCGTGGATTTCGATCAGACCGGTGCAGATCTCCAGGGCGAGCTGCCTCGCGTCGGGGAGCGAGAGCGGGGCGTGTTTGGCGCAGTACGACTGCACCGTCCCGCCCGGCATGAATTCCATCGCGATGAACCCCCGGCCCAGGTGCTCACCCACCTCGTACACCTTCACGATGTTCGGGTGGTGTATGGACGAAAGCAGGTGCCCCTCGGCCATCAGCCGACGCCTGTTCTCGGAGTCGTTCAGAAGTTCCGGGCTCAGGACCTTGATGGCCACGCGTTCCCCCGAGACCGTATCAGTCGCGGCGTAGACCTTCCCCATCCCGCCCTCTCCGAGCTGTTCGCCGAGCAGGTAGTGCGAGATACGCTTCGCCCGCCGGTTGGTTTCGATCCTGTTCCGGATCCCGATCCATCCTCCCGCCGCCAGGAGCGTGCCGCCGACGGGGTAGATCGTTGCTGCGAGGGCACCCCACCGGATGGCGCCGTGGACGGCGAGCACGTAGCCGGCCAGCAGCGAGACGCCAAAGATCACGTTGCCTCGCGCCGGTGTCTTGAGCTTCAACGTCGCGAACAGGAGCGCGCCCCCAAGGACGAGAACCACAATGAGCAGCTTCGTTCCTTCTGCGGCCAAATCGGACATCGACACGGACCGGCGAAACGAATGATAAAAATCCCGGAACATCCGGGCGGGCTGTTCGAACTCGTTGACCGTGATCTTCCCCGGGCCGACTCCGGCCCGCGTGACCACGACCCCGCCCGGGAACCGGACCTCGATGTCGTACGTGAACGCCGTGTCGAGCGGGAACCTGACCGCGCGCGCCGAACGCACCTCAACGAATTTCGCCAGCGCTCTCTCCTTCCCCCCGCCCGATCTCCAGAGCCGGACCGTCGCCCCGACGCCGTGTGAATTGCTCGCCGTCGCGCGTAGTGTGAGCGTGAGGACATTCCATGGATTGATTTCGTTCTCGAAGACCGACAGGCTCCGCTCATTCTTGAGTGTCGTGAAGACGACGTCATCATCCCCATCTCCATCGATGTCGGAGAAGCGGGTGACACCGCTCCGCCGGAACCCCAGGTAACGGTATTCGGAGAACTTCCCGCCCCGGTTTTCATAAAACCGGTCGTGGAGAAAAAGGTCGTCGTCGCCGTCGCAGTCGATGTCGGAGAACGAACCGGCGGGGTTCTCCCCCCCTGCCTCGAACCTCACCGTGTCGCCGGGGGTGAAAAATCCCCATCCGTTGTTCATCAGGAAGGAGCCAGTCCCTTTTCTCGAAAGTATGAAAACGTCCTGCGCCCCGTTTCCGTCGATGTCGATCGCCTCCGCCCAGGTGATGTAGGGCGAGGGTTCGGCCTTGGGTTGGGCCAACCCGCGCTCGACCGCCGCCTCCCTGAAGCTGCCGTCCGGCTGGTTCAGGTACATCTCGACCCGTTCCCGGATGTTGTACTTGAGAATGTCGGTTCGGCCGTCGCCGTCCAGGTCGGCGAGAAAAAACGAGGCGGGAGAGGCCCCTGTCCTCATCCGGAACGTGAGGAGCGTCGAATCGACCATTCGTCCTACGCCGTCGTTCGCATAGACGATGAGTGATTCGCCGGCACGTTCTTCCCCTGCGGGCATCATCACGAGGTCGAGGTCGCCGTCGTTATCCATGTCGGCAGGCAGGATCCTGCTGTAGTTGGAGGAACCCGTCCGGGAGACCGGCCCCGTGGTTTCGGCGAATGACCAATCCCCGGAATTCCGGTACCAGAGGTTGTCCACGAGCCCGCGGTGTGTGATGATGTCCGGGTAACCGTTGTTGTCGAGGTCGCCGACCGCCGGCCTGGCGGCGATCGACCGGCTCGGTGGATGCAGACGATCGGTCATTTCCGTGAAGAGGCCGTCACCCCGGTTGGAGTAGAGCCGGTCGGAGTATTTGCCGTCGGCCGCAACGAAGAGGTCCTCGTCTCCGTCGACGTCGAAGTCCCCGAAGGCGACTTCCCCCCCGTTCAGGTGGATGTTGGCCGCCGGAGACACGTCGATGAACATCGGCAGCCTGCCCCAGACGTTCGAAATGACGCCGGTGTTGGTCACGACGTAGAGTGAATAGGGCCCACCCGCTCCGGCGTTGCGGACCATCCCGACCGACGCGTACCCGGTGTGCATCGGCACCCGCGCGACGGCGTTCCAGAGGATCCCGTCGTAGCGGAGGACCGTCCCGTTATCGGTAAAGATCCAGGCGTCATCATCGGTCACGGCCATCACCGTCCTCCCGACGATCCCCTCCGGAATCCCGACGGTACTCCAGCGCCCGGCGGCGTACCGGAGAACGTTGTTCGTCGAGACGGCCCACCCCGCGTTGGGCGAGGAAAAACTCAGCTCGAGGATGTAATCCTGGAAGCCTCCCGGCCGAACCGGCACCTCTGACCAGCGTTTCCCGTCGAAATGGTAGAGCGCCCCTTCCCTGCCGCCGGCCCATATGTCGTCACGGGCGATCATTTCAACAGTCCTGAGTGATCGGTTAGTGAAGGACGGCTTCAACGTCCACCGGCTCCCGTCGTACGTGTAGTAGAGTCCGTCCTCCCCCACTCCCACGCCGTAATAGCCGCGGGAATCGCGCGCTATGCGGAACCTGAAGAGGACGAGGTCGTCGGAGGGATCGGCGTCGGAATGGGGGAAGGGTACGACGGTCCACGCAGCGCCGTCGTAATGGTACATCGTCTTCAACCAGCTCTGTGCGTCGTGCCCCAGTACCCAGACGTCGTCGTCGGAGAGCGCCTCTACGAGGAACACCTCGATGAGCCCGCGGGCGAAGAGCGAAGCGTCGAGGAGTTTTTCAGCCGTCACGCCGTTGGACCGGTAGAGCCCCTGGTTTGTCGTGTACCAGATGGACGTATCGGAGACCGCCGACAGGTCGAACCCGTACTCGGGCGGTGCGACCGGCGCGAAATTGTAAAAGCTTACCGGGTCGCCCTTCCCCTGCGATCGGGCGGACGGTGGCATCCCCAACGAGGATAACCCGAAAAGGCCCGCCAACCCGAGGATGAGGGCCGGAAGGCAAACACCGATCCGGGCCGGCGTCGATACGAAGGATTCTTGAAAGATTCGGGCCATCGGATTGGAATACTAACGAAACGCGCGAAGATTCTCAACTGCGGCGGATTTTCCTCATCATCTCCGGGCGAACCCCGCGGTCCGCAGGACCGATTGTCCCTTCCTGCAGAAATCGATCGCCTCTCCGAGTATCCGCGAGGATTCCTGCGGCGCGTGGAACCCTCCCGAATTTTCCGCCTCGACGAAATCGAGGTAGAATTGCGCCTTCCGTTGGAAGGTCCGCGCTTCTTTCAGCCTGGGGCTCGTCGAGTCGGCCGCCTTCGCGGCCTGCAGGTCCCCGATCAGGTCGATCAGCGCGTCCATCGCGAGGTTGCGGAGCCTGAAGGTTCGCTGCTGGATCGTCTCCACCCTCGCCTTCAACTCCTCCTCCGGCCACCGGTGACAGGTCTGGCAGGCCCGGTTGATGTTCAATATCGGGCTCTGCACGTGGTGGTCGCTGATCTTGAGGGCACCGACCCGTTCGTACGGCATGTGGCAGTCGGCGCAGGACACTCCCGACCGGGCGTGGATCCCCTGGCTCCACATCTCGAACTCCGGATGCTGGGCCTTGAGCGCCGGGGCGCCGCTGAGCGCGTGGGTCCAGTCTGTCTGGCCCTGTTCTTCGTAGTACGCCAGAATGCTGTCCACCGTCAATCCCTTCCCCCAAGGATAGACGAGCCGCTTCTCCGGTCCCTTGAAATAGTACTCGACGTGGCACTGCCCGCAGACGTAGGCGCGCATTTCCTGTCGCGTGGCCATCGTGTTCGGGTCGTAATCCGGGACGCCCTGTGACGCCTTCAGCGCCCTGATCCCCTCGAGGAAGCCGGGGCGCGTGACGCGCAGCTGCATCGTCCCGGGGTCGTGGCAGTCGATGCACGCGACCGGGTGCCCCACCATCTTCCTCGCGTCGGCGAACGTCATCGTGTTCATCATCTCGACGCCCTTGATGAGGTCCCCGTCGCCGAGTTTCTTATACGGCACGTAGACCGACGCGTGGCAATGGAGGCAGGTACCCGGTTGTTTCGCGGCGATCTGCCGTTCGGTGTAGGTCTGGTCGTCGAGCATATAGGCGTGCCCGCGCTCCTCGCGAAAGTCACGCGCGAACGCGTATCCGGCCCACATCGTCTTCAGGCGCGGGTCCTCCTCGAGCTTCGACTGCGCGACGATCGAGCGAGGGTCCGCGAGCGTCGGTGGACGCTGGACCGCCTCGCTTCCGCCGAAGCGCGTGCGCTTCTGGTCAACGGTCCTCATATAACCGTCGTATTGGAGAGGGAAGTTCTTCCCCCAGGTCGCAGGATCCTCGGTCGTGTCGGTGAGGTCCACGACGCGGTAGAAGGGGTTCCGCGCCTCTTGTTTGCGCTCGAATATGTTCACGAGCATCGCGAGGCCGCCGACCGCGATCACCGCGGAGACGACGATGAGGAGGAGGAGACGTTTTCCTCCACGGCGGGGGTGTTGGCCTGCAGAATTCGGTGCGTTCATAAGAGTTCCTTCGTATCAATATGGGGAATCAATGTGCGGTCAGAGGTGGCCGACCCTCGCGTGGCACCCGAGACAGGAGAGTTCCATTCCAGGGCGATGTGACGCGTCGATGGCCTCGGTGATGTCGGCGTGGCATTTCCTGCATGCTTCGTCGGCGATTTCGCGGTCCCGCGGGGTGATTCGGATCGGTTCAGGAAACTCCCCGCTGGTGAACGCGAACGAATGGCGGAAGCCGTTTTCCATCTTGGTGAGGTATTTCGGGATGAACCCGGCGGGTGTGTGGCAATCGTTGCAGACGGCGGCTCCCTTATGGGCCGACTTCACCCAGCCGTCGTACTGCTCGTTCATCACGTGGCAGTTCGCGCACGCCGAGGGGTCGTCGGTAAGGTACGAATACCCCTTCGCGTAGATGAACGTATATGCTCCGATCCCGGCGGCGGCGCCGAACAGCACCGCCCCGAGGACCATCAGTGAGACGGGAAATTTCATCGTTCAGGAATTATACTGAGGAAATATACGAAACCTCGCACCCGGTTGCCCGGACGCGTAAACGCACCAAGAGCATCGCCCTGCAATCCACGGCCGCTCCGGCGACCAGCCTATGGTAATTGACAATCGCCTCCGGCGGCGTTATATTCAAGCGTTATCCAACCCGAACACATCATCAGACCATAACGGAACAGCCCCAATGACCGAAGGAATGCGCCCGACAACGAAGATCCACGACGACCTGATGGCGCCGGAAGTTGTCAACGACCCGCACTCCTATTACCGCGTCCTGCGGGAGTCGGCGCCCATTCATTTCAACCAGAAATGGGGCGGTTGGGTGCTCACGGGATACGACGACGTCGTGCAGGTCCTCAGGGACCAGTACCGCTTCTCGTCCGACCGGATGGGCTTCCTTGCAAAGGAACTCTCCGATGAACAGCGCGGCGGCTACGCGCCGATCTTCGAGGTGCTCTCGCGATGGTTCGTCTTCGCCGATCCGCCGTTCCACACCCGGCTGAGGCTCCTGCTGAACCCGCTCTTCACGCCGAAAGTCGTCGGGGGGTTCAGGCCGATGGTGCGCGGGATCGTCGGCGGCATCCTCGACGAGCTGGGGCCGAAGGGCCGGATGGAAGTGGTGAAGCAGTTCGCCTACCAGGTGCCGATGTCGGTCATCCTCGGGCTCATCGGGATGCCCGATCTCGACCGCGAGAAGATCAAGCACTGGTCGGAGCAGATCGGCGTCTTCTTCTTCATCCGGGCCGACGAACCGCGCCGGCGCGAGATCGCCTGTGAGGGCGTGACGGCGATGGTGGACTACATCAGGCCGCTGGTGGAGGAGCGGAGGAAGGACCTGCGCGACGACGACATCATCAGCGTGCTCATCCGCGCGCAAAACGAGGGCGGCCTCGACGATATGGACGTCATCTCGACTATCATCCTATTAATCTTCGGCGGTCACGAGACGACGATGAACCTCATCACCAACGGCACACTCGCGCTGATGCGTCATCCTGCCGAATGGGAGCGGCTCCACAACGACCCGTCGATCGCAGAGAAGGCGGTGGAGGAGCTGTTGCGCTACGACGGCTCCGTGAAAACGACGGTCCGGTGGGCCAAAGTGGACGTCGATCTCAAGGGCACGAAGATCAAGCAGGGTGAGAGGCTCCTGATCGGGCTCTCAGCCGCGAACCGCGACCCGCTGCAGTTCTCCGACCCCGATTCGCTCGACCTCACCCGCGACCCGAACGCCCACGTCGCGTTCGCGCACGGGATCCACACCTGCATCGGCGGTCCGCTGGCCAGGATGGAGGCGCAGGAGTCGCTTCTGGAAATGACGAAGCGCCTGACCTGCCCGGTCCTCGAGACCAACGACCTGCACTACGTCCCGAGCGTGATCCACCGGGCGCTCGAGAAGATGCCCGTGACGTTCAAGGTGAGGAAATGATGGGGCCACGGGAGACGGCTGGTGGGGTAGCCGATAGTGTGGAGCGCCCCGATGGCCGGTAAGGTGATTGTCACCGTCGACCACGGGAAGTGCGTGGGGACAACCATCTGCGTCCTCACCGTCCCGAAGGTCTTCGCCCTCGACGAAGTGGGGCAGGCGATCGTCATCGACCCCGACGGTGACACGCTCGCGCGCCTTCGCTACGCCGAGGACCAGTGCCCGCAGAGCGCGATCACCGTGGAGGTGCCTGAATAATAAAGCCCCGATCGGAATCCCGACCGGGGCTTTTCAATCGCGCCATCGCACCTACCAGCCCTACCGCATTAGTATCATCGCCCTGGTTTCCACCGACGACCCCGCGATCATCCGTAGATAATACACTCCTCCCGGCATCCCGCCGGCCTCCCAGTTAATGTTGTGTTCCCCCGGCTCCGAAACACCATCGAAGAGCGTCGCGACCTCGCGCCCGAGGACGTCATAGACCTTCAATACGATCCGGTCGGTTGTCGCCATCGTCCACCTGACCGTGGTCGACGGGTTGAATGGGTTTGGATAATTCTGGACGAGGGTCGTCCTCGCGGGGAGGCCGTCCGAGGGATCGCCGATGGACGTGATCTGCGACATCGGACGCTTCCAGACCGAGTTCCCTCCCGTCCCGGCGAAGAGGTACCCGCTGTGGACTGTCACCGTGTAAACCGGCTGGTCCAGTGGAAGGCCGACGGTGATGTCTGTCCATGAAGTCCCGCTGTTCGTGGTGAGGAATATTCCGGAGAACTCACTACACGCGAAGAGGGCAGTCCCGGTTCCATAGAGCAGGTCAATCGTGCCGAGGCTGGTTGCCGGAGCCGGCACGCTCACCCAGGCTAAACCCCCGTCCGTCGATCGGTAGATCGCGCCCGCGTACTTGTCTCCGATAAAAAGGGTGGCGCCGACGGCAGCCATCATATCGGCCTGGTTAAACGATGGAGAAGTGGGAGTCACGTCCGCCCACGCGGAACCGTCATCCGTGGATCGGAAAACCCTGGTACCGAACGCGAAGAGTGCGCCGTTCAACCGTTCGACACTGAAAAGGTACCCACCGGATGTTCCCGCGCTGTCAACCCGGTTCCAGGAACCGCCAATGTCGCTGCTCAGGTAAATATTCCACGCGGCGGTGAGGTAGCCCGATGCGGTCCGAACGATGTTTTTCACGATACCGATGTAGGAGTGCTCAGGCCACACCCTCGTCCAAGTAGATCCCCCGTCGAGGGATCTACTCAACGAATTGTGGATGTTTCCTTCAGTTACAAACATGGTGTCCCCGAGGGCGTACACGAGCGCCGGCGCGCTCGCGGAGTCGTTCAGGTCCCCCTTCACCCCTATCCAGCTGTCCCCGTCGTTCGTGGTCCTGAAGACCCCGGCTCCGCTCCCGTAGAGGACGCTTCCGTCGACCGTGAATCCGGTCATCGCCCGGGCCCGTATCCCGGCATTCGCCCGCGACCAGTTTACTCCGCCGTCGGTCGATTTATACACGCCGTCGGCGATCGTCCCCGCGATGAGATCCGTCCCGAGGAGACCGAGGCCCTTCATCTCCAGCACCGGGAGTCCACCAGTCACGGGGGTCCAGCTCGTTCCATTGTTGGTCGTTGTGAACATACCGTTCAATCCCACCGCGAAGAGGTTCGACCCGTTCGGGGCGAACGCCCAGATCGCCGAATAAGGAGGGATGCCGGAGCTCGCGGTCGTCCAGCTCGCCCCCATGTCGGTCGACTTGTTAACGTCCGTTCCGGCCGCGAATAATGTCGAGCCGGAAGAGTGAAGCGCGTTGATGATGTCGCCGGGGGAAAGACCCGAAGCTGCCGGTGTCCAGGTCGCGCCGAGGTCAGTGGATCGGAAGACACCCGATCCGGAATCGAAGGATGTGGCGAAGATGAAGTAGTCAGATCCGGCGGCGGTCGACGATGGGACCGATAGTGCATCGAACATTGCAGGCGGCAAACCCGAATTCGACGCCACCCACGTCGCGCCCGTATCCGTCGAAGCATACACGCCGCCATACGATGTCCCCGCGATGACGTGTGTCCCCTGGACGGCGAGTGTGTTTACGCCGCCGAGGACGTCGAAGCCCGGCAATAGCGTCCAGAAATCCCCGCCGTCGAACGAACGGTAGAGCCCCTCGGTACCCGACGCGATGAGGTACGGTCCGCACTTCACCATCGCCACGACTGTCTGGTCACCGAACCCACCGTTTTTTTGCTGCCAGCTGGCACCGCCGTCTGTGGATTTGAAGATACCTGCTTCGTACGTACCGGCATACAGGTCTGCGCCGTCAGCAAGTATGACGACTGCGGCCCCGCCTTCCGGCCCGGATGTCTGTACCCATTGCGCGGGCGACGCTTCGAACAGGATGAGGGTGAGAACGATGGAAAACACGTATACGATTCTGGTCATGAAAGATCTCCGGCAGGTTGTTGAGGTTTCTGCCCGGTGGGAAATATATTGAATTTTTCAGTGCGGTCAAGGGGGCCGTCAGCTACGGTCCGCAGACCCCGGGACGCCGCACGGTAGGAAATCACTCCCCGATGATCTTCACCAGGACCCGTTTCTTCCTCCCACCGTCGAATTCCCCGTAGAATATCTGTTCCCAGGGGCCGAAATCGAGGGAGCCCTTCGTTACCGCAACGACGACCTCCCGACCCATCAGCTGCCGCTTGAGGTGGGCGTCGGCGTTGTCCTCGCCCGTGTCGTTGTGGCGGTATTGCCCGACGGGTTCGTGCGGCGCCAGATGCTCGAGCCACCGATCATAATCGTGGTGCAGACCCGGTTCGTCGTCGTTGATGAACACCGACGCGCTGATGTGCATGGCGTTCACGAGGACGAGCCCCTCCAGAACGCCGCTCTCGCCGACGCAACGCGCCACCTGGTCGGTGATGTTGACAAACGCACGGCGGGTGGGGATGTTGAACCAGAGTTCTTTACGGTAGGTCTTCATTTCGGATGCGTTATCGTGATCGTCATAGTCATAGTGGAACCGAAGCCGTCCGTAAGGTATAGTACCCGGCACAAAAAAGAAAGCCCGACCGGTTTTCACCGATCGGGCTTTGCAATAAAAATCCTGGCAACGACCTACTCTCCCGTACCGTCTCCAGTAAAGTACCATCGGCCCTGCGGGGCTTATCTGCTCTGTTCGGAATGGGAAGAGGAGTTTCACCCGCGGTATGGTCGCCAGAAAAATTCGAGTCCATCCCCCGTGTGAAGGCGGGATGTACAAACCTAATTTCGAATCACCGCGCCAAAGCGGCGGCGTTCGATCGTTCTTTCCGGATGCATTTGAAACAACCCGAACCTGCCGGGAACGAGTGACATCCAGTGAACCAATAAAAAAATAATGATTAAGACGCACGACCTATTAGTACCACTCGACTCATTCCTTGCGGAATTTACATCTGTGGCCTATCAACGTAGTCATCTTCTACGGGTCTTTAGAGGTCTTGCGACCTGGGACATCTTATCTTGGGGTGGGTTTCGCACTTAGATGCTTTCAGCGCTTATCCCAACCGGACGTGGCTACCCAGCGTTTGCCGCTGACGCGACAACTGGTACACCGTCGGTCCGTTCACTCTGGTCCTCTCGTACTAGGAGCGACTCCCCTCAAATGTCCTGCGCCCGCATAGGATAGGGACCGAACTGTCTCACGACGTTCTGAACCCAGCTCACGTACCGCTTTAATTGGCGAACAGCCAAACCCTTGGGACCTTCTCCAGCCCCAGGATGCGATGAGCCGACATCGAGGTGCCAAACCTCGCCGTCGATATGAACTCTTGGGCGAGATCAGCCTGTTATCCCCGGAGTAGCTTTTATCCTTTGAGCGATGGCACTTCCACTTGCGACCATCGGATCACTAAGTCCTGCTTTCGCATCTGCTCGACTTGTAGGTCTCGCAGTCAGGCGCTCTTATGCCTTTACACTCGACGCATGATTACCAACCATGCTGAGAGCACCATTGAGAGCCTCCGTTACAATTTAGGCATGTGTGTTGTCCTGTCGACACCACGTCGACAAGCCTCCCGATCTGAAAGATCGGGACTTCGGATCGCTCCGAAGATCAGACTATATCATTCTCTTCACGATGTCTTGTGAAGAGATCCGGCGTATAGTCGTTGAGGGGTTCGGGGAATCCCGAACTTCCCTGCTGATTGTCCGCACTGATGAAGTTTCACTGATCCTGAACTTTTTGAGCTCCGGATCTAGTCCCATCAGATACTGCATCACCTCACGATTTGTTAACGGAGAGAAAACAAATGTCGTGTGTGAACGGATGTTCCAGCATACAGCCAGATGTTGGTCTGTATGTCACCATACAGAAGCCCCTGATTTATAATGCGGTCGAGGCGACCGCCCCAGTCAAACTACCCGCCTGACAGTGTTCCTGTACCGGATTCACGGTACGAGGTTAGAAGACAAACAGAACAAGGGTGGTATTTCACTGGTGACTCCATCCCAGCTAGCGCCGGAACTTCAAAGTCTCCCACCTATGCTACACATGTTTTGTCCGTATTCAATGCCAGGGTATAGTAAAGCTTCACGGGGTCTTTCCGTCCATATGCGGGTAACCGGCGTCTTCACCGGTACCACAATTTCACCGAGCCCATGGTCGAGACAGTGACCAAATCGTTACACCATTCGTGCAGGTCGGAACTTACCCGACA
>JANNFI010000111.1:0-3190 GCA_031379665.1 Ignavibacteria bacterium | reverse complement strand
ACCGGCATTCCGAACTCGCCGGCCAGTGCGTGGACCAGTTCGTGCTTGAGCGTCGACCTCCACGAATCGCCGTCGAGGTGAATTTCGTCGCGCCACGGCTTGGCGATGTCGGTGTTCCCCGCGCCGGTGAGACGCCGCTTGACGTCGGTGTTTGGATAAATGTACGACTCGATCACCCTCTCCGTGTCGGTCCCGAGGAAGGTCGTGACCTGGGCGAACCGGAACTCGTGTTCGGCGGCGACCCACTTGATTTCATCTGAGGGAATCGCGGTCGAATCGTAGTAGATGCGGAAATGCGGCGTCTCGGCGAGAGAGCCAAGTGTGCGCCGGAGCGACCCTGTCGTGGTCTCGAACCCGAGGTCGGTCCGGTAGAGCCAGGCGGCGCAGAGCGTGCCGAAGATCAGGATCACGAACGCGACTGAGAGTCGGGTCATCATACCGGAATGTCCGGGCGCGATGGTGTGCCCGGACGCAACCGGGTGTTCAAGCACCCCCGAATCTTCGTGTGCCCCCGAGGCTTCAAGTGCGCCCGAATCCGCAGGTCCCGTACCTTCCCCGTGCATCCGGGCACTCCCCCTGCGCTTCGCTCTCAGGAGCGCGCCACCGATGAAAAGACCGACGGCGCAGAGGAGCGTTACCGCCCTCCAGTGCACGAGGACTGTGTCGATCCGCAGGTCCTCGTCGTAGGTGAACCCGGGGAAATACCCATAGACGAAATTATACGAGTCCACCCTCGGCGTGAAATACCCGAGGAAAATGGGATGGAGCAGGACCAGCGCGAGCGCCAGCAAATACCAGCGGATGTACTGCTCGAACGCGGCGGCGAAAAAATATGCAATCGCGATGACCCAGATCATCCCGACCCCGGGGAGGATCAGGTACCACTGAAGGCCTTCGCCGGGCGCACAATTCTTTACCCCGAACGAATTGATGTAACCGACCGCGAGCGGCAGCGCGAGACAGAGAAATGCCTGAAGCACCGCCGTCCCCACCGCCTTCCTCTTCATTCTCAACGCTTCAAGAATGTATAACCCCGGCACCAATGGAAGGATCAGCGCGACTGCCGCGGAATACTCATACCCTAAATAATTGAGGAGGGGGAACCGGCTGATGAGGATCGAATAAATGGCAAGAATCGCCGCGGGAACCATCACCCTCCCGCGTCCTGAGCGAACCGGGCTGTCGTGGGGTATCGGCGCGAGGTCTTCCATAGGGTTCTCCTCTTTATTGGGGCAGAGTTGAGTTTCGCGCGAGCGAGTCGGCCGCGCGCAGGTGCCACGCCGCCTTGCCGGTGTTACCCCTCGTGCGGTACCACGCGCCGAGCCTCCCGTGGAGTTGGAAGAATGAGGGGTCGACCCGCAGCCCCTCTTCGTACACGGCGATGACGCTGTCCGAAAGCCCCATCCGTTCGAACAGGACGCCTGCCTCGACGTAGCGGCTAACGTTTCGTGGGGATTGATTGATCAGCGTCCTGCATACTCCGGCGGCATCCGCGAATCGTCCCGCGAGGAAATAAGATTGCCGAAGTTTGGCAAACCCGGTGAAATCATCCGGCTTCAACGTCACGTATGTCTCAAGAAGAGTGATGGTGCGGTCGAACCTCTGCTGTTCGAAATAGTACCCCGCAAGGTTGAAATAGGCGCGCGCGCCGTTGGGCTCGTTCCTGATGGCGTCGAGCCAGAGAGTCTCGCTGTTCCTCCAGACCGGGAGGCGTGCCCACGTCAGCGTGGCCAGGCCGATGCACGCCGCCGCTATGACGGCCATCGCCGGGTTCCCGATTCGAAGCCCGCCGAGCCTGCCGGAACCGACCTTCCCGTCGGACCTTCCCGCCGATCCCCCGAGGTGCCTCGCACCGACCGCCACGGCAAACGCAAACCCTGCCGTTACCGTGTAGAGCCGGTGCTCGAGTATCGGGACCGCAAGGGGAAAGACATTCAGGATCGGAATCAGTCCCACGATCAGCCAGCCGATGGACCACGCGAGGAGCGGAATCTTCCTGAAATACCGGACGCAAAGAAAGATCAGGCCTGCGGAGACGGCGAACGCGACGAGCATCGCCGGCCAATCGAACCAGGGGACGTTTTCGATCGGGTGCACGATGTTCAATCCCATGGGCCAGATGAGGAACAGGATCGACGTCAGCGCCAGACCCGGCGCCATCAGGAACCTGTTGTCGAGGGGGATTTTCCCGTAGAGTTTTTCCGTGCCGATGAAGGCGTCGAAGATGTTGTACCGCACGCCGAGGTACGCGACGGCGATCGCGAGGTAGACCGACACCCTGATATGCTTCTCCCGTGTCGCGAAGAGTGTGGTAAGGGATTCCCGTCGAATGGTCAGTTCGTAGAGCGGGAAGAGCGGCAGGAAGAAGAGCGCCGACTCCTTGGTCAGGAGGGCTGCTGCGAAGAGCGCCGCCGAGAAGGCGTACCACACCCCCGGGCGCGCGCCCGGCCGGTACTGCGCGATGTGACAACAGAGCGAGCCGAGAATGAATACTCCGAGCAAGATGTCGTTCCGGCCGGCGACCCACGCCACCGACTCGGTCTGCACCGGGTGCACGGCGAAGAGCAGGGCCGTAAGGAATGCCGTCAGCCGGTCGTCGCCGATGAAACTCGTGGCCCCGGCCGAAACCTCGCCGTTCGCGGGCGCCCCCCTCGCCTGCCGGAGAAGTTCGACCGCGAGCAGGAACAACAGCAGCGTCGCGACGGCGTGGAGCAGGACGTTGGTGAGGTGGAACCCCGCCGGGTTGACGCCCCAGAGCGCGTAATCCGCGAAGTAACTCAACAGGAGGATGGGCCGGTAATACACTCCCTCCTCGCGGTGTGTGGTGAACGCGTGCGTCGTGAACGAGGTGAGGATGTTCCCGGGGTCTTTCAGGAACTCGGTGTTCCGGACGACGAGATCGTAGTCGTCGTAGTTGACGAAATCGAAGGTGATGGATCGGCCGTACAGCAGGAAAACGACGGCGACAAGAAGCGCTGGGAAGAGATACCGGTTGCGCGAGGCGGCGGTCACCGTGACAGGCCTGCGCTGGTCAGTCTAACGTCCGTCCGCGCCACGGGTGATGGTACCCGGGTTTCCACGCTTGCCCTTGAACATCGGGGGATTGGAGAGCCGGAGTCGGAAGAGGAGATACTGGGCGACGGTCTGGAGCGTGCGGAGCCCGTACATGACGCTTCTGCTTAAGTTGATC
>JANNFI010000065.1:0-14017 GCA_031379665.1 Ignavibacteria bacterium | reverse complement strand
CGCCCGGCGCCGAACGGGAACACCTGGTCCTCTCCACGATCCACAGCGCTAAGGGGCTGGAGTGGCATACCGTGTTCGTGATCTACGCGCTCGACGGCCGCTTTCCCTCTCTCCGATCGGTCGACGACCAGGACCAGCTCGAGGAGGAACGCCGCCTGATGTACGTTGCCTGTACGCGGGCGAAGGAGAACCTGTTCATCACCTACCCGATCAACATTTACGACAGGGAGTCCGGACTCATCCTTACGAAACCGTCGAGGTTCCTCGACGGACTCAACGATAAACTTCTCGAACCCTGGGTGGTCAATGAAGAATAAGAAACCGGCCCGACGCTCAACAGGTGCTCCCCTCCGGAAGAGCCGCTCCTCCGCCGCGGGCGCACGGAAGGGCCGCTCCTTCCCTGCGGGTGTCCCGGCGATCGATGTGAAATTCGACTGCCGTCATTTTCGCGGGCACATCCCGTGCGTCCCCAACAAGCTCCGGGGGATGGTCTGCGGGTCGTGCGACGAATACGAGCGCGTCACCAAACGGATCCTGATCATCAAGCTCGGGGCGATCGGCGATGTCATCCGCACGACTCCTCTCGTCACCGCGTTCCGGAATCGCCACCCCGGCTGCCGGATCACGTGGGTGACCCATTCCCCCGACGTCCTGCCCCGCGGCCTCGTCGACGAACTCCGCAGGCCCGACGCGGTGGGGCTCTTCACCGTCCTGCGCGGCTCCTACGACATCGCACTGAACCTCGACAAGGAACCCGAGGCGTGTTTGCTTCTCGCAGGGGTGGATGCGGGGAAGAAATTCGGCTTCACCTGGAAGGACGGGCACATCTCGCCGGCCACGCCCGCGGCGCGGCATAAATTGCTCACCGGCCTCTTCGACGGCCTCTCGAGGGAGAACACGAAACATTACCTCGACGAGATCTTTGACATCTGCGGCCTGGAGTTCGCCGGCGAAGAGTACCTCATCCGGCGCGACCGGGACGCCGAGGATCGGTGGAAGGAAAGGAGTTCGGCGCTGGCCGGCAGCAGGAAAGTGATCGGCCTGAACACCGGCTGTGGAAATCGTTGGACGACGCGGCTCTGGCCGGCCGAGAACTGGGTGGCCCTCATCGAACGGCTCAAGGCGGCCGGGTACTTTCCCCTGCTGATGGGAGGGGCCGACGAGGACGCGCAAAACCTCGAGTATGCCCGGCGCACCGGCGCCTGGTACCCGGGGCATTTCCCGCTGGCGGAATTCATCGCGTTGAGCGCCTCGACCAGCGCGGTGGTGACGCAGGTGTCGATGATGATGCACATCGCCATCGCCCTTCGTAAACCGCTCGTCCTGATGAACAACATCTTCAACCCGCACGAGTTCGAACTCTACGGCCGGGGCGTCATCGTCGAACCGTCAGGCGGATGCGACTGTTACTACGGTGAAATGTGCACCCGCGCCCGGCACTGCATGCTCGATCTCGGGGTGGACCGCGTCTTCGGTGAAATCGAACGTCTCGCCGGCAGGGGCCGATGAAGATCGCCTACCTCTCGACGTTTCATCCGTACCGCGGAGGGATCGCGCAGTTCAACGCGTCCCTCTTCAGGGCGTTGCGGGAGCGGAACGAGGTCCGGGCCTACAATTTCACGAGGCAGTATCCCGACTCACTCTTTCCCGGGAAAACCCAGTACGTCCAGCCCGGCGACGCAACCGACGCCCTCGACAACGTCCGCGTGCTCGACAGCATCAACCCGCTGTCGTACTTCAGGGCCGCGGAGGCGATCAACGCGTTCACCCCGGACCTTCTCGTGATGAAATTCTGGATGTCGTTCTTCGGTCCGTCGCTCGGGGCGGTGGCCGGCAGGATGAAGCCCCCCACGAAGGTCGTCACGGTGCTCGACAACGTCATCGCCCACGAAAAGCGGTTCTTCGACCTCCCCTTCACAAAATATTTCCTCCGTAGGAACCACGGCTTCGTCGCGATGAGCTCGTCGGTCGAACGGGACCTCCTCTCCCTCTCCCCGGGCGCCCGCTGCATCCGGATCCCCCATCCCCTCTACGACCATTTCGGCGAGAAGGCCGACCGGGCCGCAGCCAGGGAGCGCCTCGGGATCGGTCCGGAGAAACGCGCGGTTCTCTTCTTCGGGTTCATCCGCGATTACAAGGGTCTCGACCTCCTGATCGAAGCGTTCGGCAGGCTCGACGATCGGTACGTGCTGGTGATCGCCGGCGAGACGTACGGGAGCTTCGACGCCTACTCCGCGCTCATCGCCCGTTCCCCGTTGCGGGACAACATCCGCGTGTTCAACGACTACATCCCCGATTCGCGCGTCCCCGAATTCTTCAGCGCGGCCGACGTCTGCGTGCTTCCATACAGGTCCGCCACGCAGAGCGGCATCACGTCCATAGCCTATCACTTCGACCTCCCCGTGATCGCCACCGACGTCGGGGGGCTGGCGGAGGAGGTCGGCGGACGCAAGGCCGGACTGGTGGTGGAGCGGCCCGATCCTGACGCGATAGCTGCCGGCATCCGGACCTATTTCGACGGGGGGATGAAGGAGGCGTGCGTCGCAAACATCGCGAACGTCAAGCGGGAGGAGAGCTGGTCGAATTTCGCCGAGAAGCTCACTCGATTCGCGGCGACGCTCTGAGCGTGACCGGGGATGCTACGGGGGCGAGGAAGCTTCCGAGCCTGCACAGGATCGAGCAGGCGCCGGTGTTCGAGAAGGCGGCGGGTTCGGGGAAGAGATAAGCCGGTTGGCGCGGGTGGGTGGGCGCGTCGCGCTCTCCCACCCGTGCAAACCGTGGTACTGATCAGATCTCGATGTCGACCTGGTACTGGAACCGCGCGACGACGACCGTCCCGGCCGGGACGTTGACCGAGGTGGTTCCGCTCGACTGAACGGTGATCGCCGAGGCGAGCGGAAGGCCCGAAGTGTCCTGGAGCGCGTCGAGCAGCTGCGTCCTGGCCCCGGTATTCACCGTCAGCACCGATGCGTCGAGGACCGAGACTCCCGGCTCGGCCATGCTCGAAAACGGCACGTCGGTCCAGGTGGCCAGCTCGACGAGGGTCCCGCCATCGAGGGCGAACCAGAGCGAGCCCGAACTCGTCCCGGAGGCGGGCGGGTTCTTGATGAAGATTGTGATGTCGTTCACCCTGGACGCCTTTACGTCATCGAGGTACGACACGTCCACTTCCGCAATTTCGTCCTCGAGCACGAACGTGTCGGTCTCGTTCCAGGAATTCCCCCCGTTCACATCCTCCGACACCTCCAGCGGAAGCCCTACGGCGATGATGAGCGGGTCGACGACCTCGCACCCTCCCCCCGTGATGAGAAAAATCGCGATCAGCGAAGTAATTGCCAGTCTGTTCATTGTGTGTCTCCTTCGATCCTGGTAAATGATTGACGGCGGGTCGACGGCCTAGTTGCCGAAGCCGATGCCGCCCGAAAAATTCGTCACGGAACCGACGTTGACGTCGGCGAAGAGCCTGAAGAACCCGAATTGCAGGAGGCCGCCGGCGGTCACGCGAAACGAGCTCCTACCGTCCAGTTCAATGTTCACCGGTCCCGGGTCGTCACCGACGGAGACGTAATCGAGTTTCATCGTACTCTGCTCCCAGGCCGCACCGCCGTAAAATGTAAAAGTGTCCCATGTCTTGCTCCCCTGAGCGCCCACGAGGATCCCCTGGATGTCCATGATCTCGCCCGCCGAAAGCGTATTGTAGGCGAAGCTCACCGCAATGTCGAGCGGCGGCTCGACGAGATACTGGCTGATGTTGTGGCGCACGCCGACGCCGAAGAGCGACGTTTTCGGGAACTTGCCGTCGCCGAGCTCCGGTGTCGCGATGAACCGGAAGAACGCCTCGGTCCCCATCACCGACCCCAGCGTGATCTGGCCTACGCCGTAGGAGAAGAGGCTCGCGTCGACCATCCCGTTAGAGCCCTTGTACTGCGCCCCGCTCACGTCCGTGATCAGCGGCGCCTCCGGCCCGACGATCGTGGGTTGGTCTGCGTGGGTTTCCGCGAACCCCGACGGGAGTTCCGCGGTGAAAAACTTGTCATCGTCCGACACCAGGGCGCCCATCCCAATGAGGTCGAGGCTGAAGTGGAAACCCGCCGCAGGGATCGCCGCGCTATGGAAGAAGCCGGAATTGATGTCCGCGCCGAGCAGGTCCGCGAGGGGTTGCATGAAGCCCCCGATGTTGTCATCACCGTAATAGGTGATCGCGTTTTCGATGTCGGTCTGCGCCGACGCCCGGGTGAACCCGAACAGCGCGACGAGCGTCACGACGATCAGCGCCGGCAGACGCCGCTCCGTAATAATTGTCATTGAACCCTCCATTGAATAATCGTTGATTATTCGTTGAGTTTTGGCGAAAAGGAAATTTCGGACGAAAGCCTTACATTGAATCGCCGTACGCCGCGCACGACAGGGGTTGGCCGTGCTCCGGGCGTCGGTGTTGGGTTCAAAAATATAGATGAAAATATCCCAATCGTCAAGGGACCCGGCGACATTTTCCGCGATTTTATTCAGAAATAGTCGACGAATGACCTATAATTCGACCGAATCGATCGGCTTCTTCTGTTCATCGCCATCCTGGGGAGGCCTAGAGCTCAATGTTTTGCGGCTCGCGGGGTGGCTGTCTGACCGTGGAATGCCGGTCACTATCCTCGCCCCCGGGGGGACCCCGCTGAACCGGAGGGCTTCGGTCGAGGGGCGGGCCGTCAGCGTCGTGGGTACCCACCGGAGGTACTTCGACCTGGGCGCCGCCCGGAGGCTCCGCGCGAGACTCGAAGAGCTCGGGATCACGACCGTCTTCGCCTTCCACCGCGACGACATGGACTTGTTGGCCTGGGTGAAAACCCTCACGGGTCCCTCCCTTACGCTCGTCTACCAGCAACAGATGCAGCTCGGCGTTTCGCGACGCGACCCGGTTCACGCCTTCCGGTACTCACGCTACGACGCCTGGATCGCTCCCCTCGAGGGACTCCGGGCCGAGGTACTGCTGAAGACGCACATCCCCGAACGAAAGATCCACGTCATCCCCCTGGGCGTCGACATCGACCGCTTCGGCGAAGGGGGACCCGACCGGACAGCCTCCCGCAATTTTTTCGGAGTGCCTCCGGGCGGCACGCTCTTCGGGATCCTGGGCAGAATCGAACCGGGGAAGGGACAGGCGTTTCTCGTGAGGGCGTTGAAACGCGTGCGCGAACTGGGACACGACGCGCGACTCCTGATCGTCGGGGACGTCACGATCGAGCCGGGCCGGCCGGCCGACCCAAACAATTTTCGTGAGGAACTCCGCTCGCTGGTACAATCGCTTGGGCTGACCGGGGTCGTGTGGCTCCATCCGTTCGTGGACGACGCGAGGATCTTCTTCCGGGCCGTGGACGCGTGTGTGATGGCGACGGCTTCGGAAACCTATGGAATGGTGACACTCGAGGCGATGGCGTCAGGGACGCCCGTGATCGGGACGGCTTCGGGAGGCACGACGGAGATGCTCGGGGGGGGAAAGTTCGGGATGCTGTTCAGGCCGGGAGACGAAGGGGATTTCGTGCGGACCGCGGAGGTCGTGGCCAGGGGCGAGTATCCTGCGGAGATGGTCCGCGCCGCCTGGGAGCGCGTCAAATCCGAATTCTCCAACGAACGGGAATGCTCAATGATCGCCGACCTCATCGTCAAACTGCGCCGGCCGCCGCAGTCGACCGGCGCTTGAGGGTTCCTACAACACCCTCCCCACCACTGGACTAACCCGCGACCGGTGCGGCCTCTCCCCCAACCATCTCCTCAGCGTGGATGACCTTCTCCCGTTCGTCGACCTTCGTGTACTTCGCCAGGAGCGTGTAGACCACCGGGACCATCACGAGCGTCAGGAACGTCGAGAAGAGCATCCCGCCGACCACGGCGAGTCCGAGGGGCCTCCTTGATTCGGCGCCGGCGCCTAGGCCGATCGCGATCGGCAGCACGCCGAAGATCGTCGAGAACGACGTCATCAGGATCGGCCGGAGCCGGATGATCGACGCCTCCATCACCGCGTCGGTGACGGACTTTCCGCTTGCGCGGAGCTGGTTCGAGAATTCCACGATCAGGATGGCGTTCTTGGTGACCAGCCCGATGAGCATGATCAGCCCGATCTGTGAATAGATGTTCAGGGTCTGGCCGAAGAGGAACAGGGTGAGAAACGCCCCGAAGACCGCCAGCGGCACAGACAGGAGGATCGTCAGCGGGTCGAGGAAGCTCTCGAACTGCGCCGCGAGCACCAGGTAGATGAACAGCAGCGCGAAGAGGAACATTCCGTAGAGGCTCGAGCTCGACGACTTGAACTCCAGCGACTGGCCCGCGTATTCGCGCTTGACGCCCGCCGGGAGTTTTTCGCGGGCGATGGCGTCGAGCGCCTCGAGCGCCGGGCCGAGGCTGACCCCCGGGACGAGGCCGGCCGTGATCGACGCCGACCTCACGCGGTTATAGTGGTTCAACTCCTTCGGTGAGACCGTCTCGCTGACGTCCACCACGTTGGCGAGCTGCACGAGCTGCGTCCCGCTACGAAGATAGATGTCGTCGATCACGTGGGGCGTGGCCCGGTCGGCCGCCTTCATCTGCAGTACGACGTCGTACTGTTTGGATCCGCGTTTGAAATTGGTGACGACCCTCCCGCCGAGAAGGGTTTCGAGGGTCGTGCCGATGTCGGTCACCGACACTCCTAGGCCCGCGGCGCGGTCGCGGTCGATCCTGATGTCGAGCTGCGGTTTGTTCAGGCGAAGGTCGGAATCCAGATTGATGAGGTACCCGAGCTTCGATGCCTCCCCCATCATGATCCCGACGGCCTGGTTCAGGTCGTCGTAACTGTCCGCCTGCAGAACGTAATCGATGGGGTTGGAGCTGAACCCCCCTCCCAGGCTCGGGGGGTTGATGACGAACGCCAATACCCCGGGGATCGAGATGAGCTGCGGAAAGAGTTCGTTGACGATCTGCTGCTGCGACTTGTCCCGTTCGCCCCGCGGTTTAAGCGCGAGGAACACGAAGCCGTTGGTCACGTTGCCCGGACCGCCGAAGCCGAGGCCGATGGCGGAAAAGAGCGAGCGCCGCTCCGGCAGGGCCAGGAGCCGCTCCTCCACCTGCCGCATGTACTTGTCGGTGTAGTCAAGCGTCGCGCCTTCCGGGGCGATCACGATTCCGAAACCGATGCCGCGGTCTTCGGTGGGAACCAGCTCGCTCGGAAGGAGGTAGAACACCGCCGCGCTGACGACGAGGGCGAGGACCGCCCCCCCCACCAGGATTGCCCTGTGGCCGAGCGACCAGCGGAGGGTCTTCTCGTATGCGCGGTTCAACCACTCGAAAAAGTTGTCGAACGACCGGGACACCCATCCCGTCCCGCTGCCGTGAAGCGGCTTGAGGATTTTGGAAGAAAGCATCGGGGTGAGCGTCAGGGCCACGAAACCCGAGGTGAGCACCGCGACCCCCAGCGACACGCCGAACTCATTGAAGAGCCTTCCCACCGCGCCGGTGAGGAACGCGAGGGGGACGAACACCGCCACGAGCACCATCGTCGTCGCGACGACGGCGAAGCCGATCTCCTTGCTGCCGTCGATCGCGGCCTGCATCCGGCTCTTTCCCATCTCCATGTGCCTGAAAATGTTCTCCAGGACGACGATCGCGTCGTCCACGACGAGGCCGATCGCCAGCACCAGGGCCAGGAGCGTCAGGATGTTGATGGTGTATCCGGCGAAGAAGGCGGCTACGAACGCGCCCATCAGTGAAATGGGGATCGCGAGCGTCGGGATGAGGGTCGCCCTGGGGCTCTTCAGGAACGCGAGCACGACCAACACGACGAGGAACATCGCGATGACGAGCGTCTCCTGCACTTCCGAAATCGATTCGTTGATGAAGGTCGAGGAGTCGTAGGCGATGTCGAGCACCATCCCCGCCGGGAGGAGGGTCGTGAGTTCTGCGAGCGCGTTCCTGACATTTCTCGCGACATCCACGGTGCTGGCCTTCGACTGTTTCACGATGCCGAGCCCGACCGCCGTCCTGCCGTTGTACCGGGCCACGGTCCGCTCGTCCTCGGCTCCCACCTCGACCGTCGCGATGTCCCGCAGCCGGACCACGCCACCGGCCTTCTGGAGGACGACCACGGCGCCGAATTCGTCGGGCGTCGCGAGGTCCCCCCGGGTGCGCACCGCGAACTCCCTTTCGGACCCTTCAACCCTGCCGGCGGGGATTTCGGCGTTCTCCCGTCGTATTGCGATTTCGATGTCCTGGGCGGTCAGTCCGTGCGCGGCCATCCGGAGCGGGTCGAGCCAGACCCTCATCGCATACTTCCGCTCGCCGCCGATGAAGACCGACCCCACGCCTTCGAGCCGCTGGATCCGTTCCTTGAGCACCCTCTCACCCACCTCGGTGAGCTCGAGTCCCGAATGTTGCTCGCTGAAGAGCGCGATCCAGACGATCGGCTGGGCGTTGGCGTCCACCTTCGAGACGATCGGGTCGTCGACCTCCCGCGGGAGCTGACCGCGGATCCTGGAGACGCGGTCGCGGACTTCGTTTGCCGCCTCCTCCACGTCGCGGCTCAATTCATACTCGATCGTGATCACGGAGCCCTGCTCGCGGCTCGACGAGGTCAGGGTCTTGACACCTTCGAGGGTGGCGAACTGTTCCTCGAGGATGTTGGTGATCTCCGTTTCGACGACGTTGGGGTTCGCGCCCCGGTAGAGCGTCACCACGGAGATGATGGGCGGATCGATGTCGGGATACTCCCTCACGGGGAGCCTCGAGAACGCGATGATCCCGAAGAGCAGGATCGCCAGGCTCATCACGGTCGCGAGGACCGGCCGCCGGATCGATGTCAGGCTCAGCTTCATTGTTTCTGCCCTCCGGCCGCCTGCCCTCCCGGCGTAGCGCCGGGGATCGGCATCACTTTCGCGCCCTCGAACAGTTTCTGGTGCCCCGCGGTGACGACTTTCATCCCCGGGGTAAGCCCCTCGAGCACCTCGACGACGTCCGCAGTCCGCGTCCCGAGCTTTACCGCCTGCCGGGTGACCGTGCTGTCGGGCTTGACGGCGAAGACGAACGACTGGTCGCCGGTGGCGAAGACCGCCTCGTTGGGAATGGTGAGGGCCTTCTCCCGCGAGCTCAGGAGCGTCGTAATGTCCGCGGACATCCCTGACCTGAATTTCCTGTCGCTATTTGGGACTTCGGCAACGACCCGCGCGGTCCGGGTGACCGGATCGATCACCGGCTCCATCACGATGATGCGCCCGCGGAGCGTCGTCCCGGGGAACGCCGTCGTCGTGACGGACACACCGGCGCCTTTTTTAATCTGCGAAATCATCCGCTCGGGGGCGGAAAAGATGACCCTGATCTTCGCGAGGTTCGCCATCTCGGTGATCGCCTGACCCGGCCTCACGTAGCTGCCGACGCTCACCTTGCGTGAGCCCGCGGTCCCGGAGAACGGCGCATTGATGCGCGATTTCGCGAGCCGGGCTTTCGCCACCTCGAAGTTTGCCTCCGCCACCTTCATCACGGCCGAGGCGTCGTCGAGGTCCTGCGGCGCTCCCGCGCCCTGATCCACGACAATCTTTACCCGTTCGTAGGTCGCTTTGCTTTGGATGAAGAGTGCCTCGGCGCGCGACGCCTCGGCCGCGAGCTGGCGGTCGTCGAGCGTCGCGATGAGGTCGCCCTTGTTCAGCAATTCGCCCTCCAGGTACGGCACCGCGGTGACGGTGCCCTCGATTTCGGCGACGACCGTGACCGCTTCGTCTGCCTCGATGGTGCCGACGGCCTGAAAATTTTCCTCAATTTTCCCGACGGTGACCTCTGCGACTTCCGCGGGCATCGGCGGCATCGAGAAGCCCCCGCCCGCCTCACCCTCCTTCGAACATCCCGTCGCGAGGACTATCAGCAGGGCGGCGACCGCGGTGACGCCCGCCCCGGCCAGGCCGGAAGCGGTCACCGGCCCTGCCGTTCGGCGCTGAGGATGGAGATGGAGCACGGACTTATTCATCGGAATCTTCCCTTCCCTGAATGGTGGCCCCGGGATAGAGCCCCGAGGTGAGTTGTCTGAGTGTCGCCGCGGCCGTCGCGGTCTTGACGAGCGCGTCTGAAAAGCGGTTTTGGGCCGTCGCGAAATCCGTGCCGAGGCGGACGAGTTCGAAGGCGGTGGTGCGTCCGTTGTTGAATTCGATGATGCCGATTCTCACCATCTCCTGCGCGGCGTTTACGCCCTCACGCGCGACGCCGAGCCTCCGGCTGCCGTTGGCGAGGTCCCGGTAATTCTGCAGGACCGCGGATTCGAGGCGGCGCTCCTCGTCGATGTAGCGCTGCTCGGCGGATAGGAGTTCGGCGTCGAGCCGCTGTTTCTCCCCGAGGCCCGACCTGAACCCGATCGGGATGCTGACTTCGAGGCCCACGCTCCAGTTCGGAAAGTCCCGCCGGACCGCCTCGTCGACGGCATCGCGAGAGCCTCCGCTCGTCAGTGTGCGCAACGTGTCCGACCCGAAGATCACGTCCTGGGGCGTTCCGGCGAGCCCGCTCCCGCCGATCGACCCGATGAGGTTGACCGTCGGCAGCCATTCCCAGCCGGCCGCGTCGGCCATCGCCCGCGCCGCCTCGATGTCGGCCCTGGCGGCCTCCAGCGAAAGATTGTTGCTCTTCGCCATCTCGATGAGTGTCTCCGGGGTCTCCAAGGGATAGGTCGAGGCCGGGGAGTCTGTCGTCATGAACCGGATGAGGGGCCGGACGCCGATGAGCTCCGCAATTCCGTCCGAGGCCATACCGAGTCCTTCCTCCCGGTCGATCAGCAGAAGCTCCTGCTCGGCGAGGAACGTCCGGGCCGTGGCGGCCTCGCTCGGTCGCGCGAGCCCGGCGGCCACGCGAAGCTCGGTGTCCCTCAGAAAGATGCGGGCGCGGTCCCTGATCAGCGTTTGAACGGCGAAGTTCCGCTCGCTCCCGTAGAGCGACCAATAGGTCAACTCGGCGTCCGCGGCCGTGGCGAGCAGCTCCTGGTCGTATCTGGCCTTCATCATTCGTTCCTGTTCGCCAGCCTGCGTGAGTTCCTTCTTTCCCGACACCCACAATCCGCGCAGGAGCGACTGCCTCAGGCTCAGGGTCCCGAACGCGTTGTACTGAGGATCGAGGAAGGCGAAGGCGGAATTGGTCTGAAGTTTCACGGTGCTGAGTGTCGCCTCGATCCCCGTCCCGGTCGGGAGCTGCCACCGCAACCCCGCCATCGCATCGGTATTGATGGTCTTCAGAACCGACGCCCCCGCGAAGAACGACGACGACGGATCGGCGCGGTCGGAATAATTGTAGCCGAGGATGAGCTCCGGGTCAAATTGACCGCGCTCCCTGCGGGTCGCGCCCCTCGCTGCGAGGTATGCCGCCTCCGCCGTTTTCAGGGTGACGGAGTTCTGCGCCGCGCCGGCCGTGACCTGCGAGAGCGTGAGCCGGGTCCCGTTGAGCGAATCCAGGATCGCGCGCAGCGAACTGTCAGGGTCCGCCCCGAGCTGGGCGCGCGCCGTGGCTGTGACGGAAAGCCACAACAAACAGACGAGCAATGACTTTTTTATCATCGAGAAAATTGAATGTTGCTGGATGAGGGCCCCAGGACCCGTCCGTGTTTGGGGGCTGAACGCCGCCCATCGGACGATCGAAGGAAGAATCGACCTGAATATAATGAAAAAATACGGAGCCACGCCACTCCAACCCCTCGCGTCCATCGGGTTGACAACAGCGATTCGTTGTCGTTTTTCTATATTTTGTGCACATTGAGCCATCATCGGCTCATCGAACATTGCACTGGGACTATAGCCCTGGAAACACGACGCCACCCGTTCGAAACTCCGCTCCTCACCGGTGCGGCGCTGATCGCCTTCGCAGCCAACTCGATATTCTGCCGGTTAGCCCTCCTCGACCGGTTGATCGAACCGGCGCATTTTGCGGCCATCCGGCTTTGCTCGGGCGCGGTAGCGCTCGCTCTGTTCGCGCTCGTGAGAGGGGAAAAACCGCTCAACGCCCCGGCGACGAAAGTGCTTCCCGGCCTCCTTTTGCTGTTCTATGCCGTCCCCTTCACGTTCGCGTATTCGGAGATCCCGGCGGGAACAGGGGCGCTCCTTCTGTTCGGCTCGGTCCAGACCACGATGATGCTCGTCGCATTGCGGTCGGGTTATCGGCCCTCCGCGCTGGAGTGGGCAGGACTGGCGACGGCTTTCGGCGGTCTCGTGTACCTCTCCGTGCCGGGCGTTGGGGCTCCGCCGCTCGTCGAGTCGCTGCTGATGGTCGTTGCGGGAGTCGCGTGGGCGCTCTATACTCTCCGCGGAAAACACTCCGGCTCGCCGCTGGCGGACACCGGGAGTAATTTCATCGTCGCCGCGATCCCTGCGCTGGCGATCGCCCTCCTCACTCCCGGGGGGGCCGGGCTCGACGCGACAGGTGTCTGGCTCGCGGTCGCTTCCGGGGCGCTTGCCTCGGGACTCGGGTACACCGTGTGGTATCGCGCGCTGCGCGGACTCTCAGCGGTGCGGGCTTCGGTGGTCCAGCTCGCGGTACCGGTGATCGCCGCCATCGGCGGCGTGCTCTTTCTTTCCGAGTCGGCCGGCCCCCGGCTCCTCATCGCCGGGAGTGCGGTCCTCGGCGGCATCGGCCTCACCATCTACGGTCACCGTTTTCGACAACCAGGAGGTACGAATCGATGGAAGTAAAAATTGCCAAACGTCCCGCCGAGATAAGGCTCTGCTGGGAGGCGATGCACGCATTGCGCCCCCACCTCGTGGAGGAAACGTTCGTGGAAACCGTGACGGAGATGATCGCGGCAGGCTATACGCTGGCCTACCTCGAAGAAGAGGGGCTGGCCGTGGCGGCGGTCGGGTTCAGGTATCTTCATTTCCTCCTTCACGGAAAGCATATCTACATTGACGACCTGACGACGCTTCCGGGCGCAAGGAAGAAGGGGTATGGAGGGATACTCCTCGACTACGTCTTCGACATCGCTGCGGAACGGGGGTTGAAGGTCGTGACCCTTGATTCCGGGCCCACGCGGCACGACGCGCACCGACTCTATCTTAACAAGGGATTCATCCTCGCAAGCCAGCACTTTACCAGGACGAAATCGTAGTGGTCCCGACCGACCGGCATTCGATTGACTGACGGCGGTTTTATTGGTATTTTTCGGTATGGCATGCCACCAACGGATAGGAATCGAATGAAATTCAGGGATATCACTCTCGTTGCCACAGCGGCACTCCTCTCGCTGTACATCCTGATCCAGATCGCCGGATGCACTACGGTCCCCATCACCGGCCGTTCGCAGTTGAATCTCATCTCGGACGGCGAAATGCTGTCGATGAGCTCCGAGCAGTACAAGGGGTTTCTGAAGGAGAACAAGCTGAGTACCGACAGCGCGGCGGCGCGCCTGGTGAAAAAAGTGGGCGGGCGGATCCAGGGCGCCGTGGAAAAATATTTCCGGGAGAAGGGTCTCGCGTCGGAATTGAGCGGATACGCGTGGGAGTTCAACCTCGTCCAGAGCGACGACCTGAACGCGTGGTGCATGTCGGGTGGCAAGGTGGTGTTCTACACCGGCATCCTCCCCGTCTGCCAGGACGAAAAGGGGATCGCCGTTGTGATGGGACACGAGGTCGCCCACGCCGTCGCCAAGCACGGCGCCGAGAGGATGAGCGAAGGACTGCTCGCACAAATGGGCGGGATGGCCCTCTCCGCCGCCGTCCAGAGCAAGCCGGATGAGACTCAGGCGCTCTATATGGCTGCCTTCGGCCTCGGCGCCCAGTATGGCGTCCTCCTCCCTCACAGTCGGGGACAGGAAAGCGAGGCCGACCACCTCGGACTGATTTTCATGGCGATGGCCGGGTACGACCCGGGCGCAGCCGTCCCGTTCTGGCAGAGGATGTCCGCGAAGGCGGGCGGGCAGAAACCTCCCGAATTCATGAGCACCCACCCATCCGACGAGACGCGCATCAACGACATCAAGGGGTTGTTGCCGGAAGCGATGAAATATTACCAGGGCCCGAAATAACGCGGCTACACCGATCGC
>JANNFI010000045.1:0-8296 GCA_031379665.1 Ignavibacteria bacterium | reverse complement strand
TGAAGTATCCGTCTCCCGCGGCCCGCTTTCCGCCCGTGATCAAACGTCCGCCCTCCCTGACACCGGTCTCGGCGTAGCCCAGGATCTTCTCCATCGAACCCTTGTTGACCACGGGGCCCATGAAGTTGGAGAGGTCGTGTGCGGGCCCGACGGTGATCGATTCGACACGTTTTTTCAGCAGATCGAGGAAGCGATCGTATACCTTTGTGTGGACGATGGCCCTTGAGCAGGCGGAACACTTTTGTCCCTGGAAACCGAACGCCGCCACCGTCACGCCGGCGACCGCCTCGTCGAGGTCGGTGTCGCGGTCGACGATGATCGAATCCTTTCCCCCCATCTCGGCGACAATGCGCTTAAGCCAGATCTGCCCCGGGCGGACCTTCGCGCCCTCTTCGTAGATGTGAATCCCGACTTCCTTCGAACCGGTGAAGGAAATGAAACGAACCTTGGGGTGGCAGACCAGCGTGTCGCCTACGGCGCTCCCCGGCCCGGCGACGAAATTGACCACCCCGGGGGGGAGGCCGATCTCGGCGAGGATTTCCATGAATGCGAAGCCGGTTAATGGGGAATCGCTCGAGGGTTTTAACACCACCGTGTTCCCCGCGACCACCGCCGCGGTCGTCATCCCGACGAGGATCGCGAGCGGAAAGTTCCAGGGCGGGATCACCACGCCGACGCCGAGGGGAATATAGACCAGCTCGTTCTTTTCCCCCGGGAGCTGGATGGCGGTCTTCATATCCGAGTACCGGAGCATCTCGCGGGCGTAGAACTCGCAAAAGTCGATCGCCTCGGCCACGTCGCCGTCCGCTTCGAGCCAGGTCTTCCCCACCTCGAAGATCTCGATCGCGTTCAACTCGAAGCGTTTCTTGCGCATCACCTTCGCCGTCTTGAACAGGTACGACGCCCGCTTCTCGGCGGGCACGTTTTTCCATTTTTCGAATGCGGCGAGCGCGACATCGACGGCCTTCAACGCGTCCTGCGACGTTCCCTTCTGGAAGTACCCCACGACCTGCGAGGGGTCCGAGGGGTTGAGGGATGCGATCTTGGCGCCATCGGTGACGACACGTTCGCCGCCGACGATGTTGGGGTATTCCTTCCCGAATTTTCGTTCGACGTCGCGGAGCGCCTGCTCCTGCTTCAGCCTGTTGGCTTTCTTCGAAAAATCGGTGAAGGCTTCATTCTTGAATTTGGGGATTTTCATATCATCTCGACGATGGCGTTGGAATGTGGGAGTACGGTGTAACCTGAAGCAGATGTTGAGCTTACCGGGCCCGGAGCGCTCCCTGGACCGCGTCGTGCACGGCCGGTCGGACGGACCTTATTTTCTGGTTGTTTCTGGTCGGATACACCCGATTCGTGAGCAATATAATAAAAATTTTCTTCCCGGGATCGGCCCAGATCGAGGTGCCGGTAAAGCCGGTGTGCCCGTACGAGAGGGGGCCGAAGAACGCCCCGGCCGAGGTATACCCGGAGAGCGAGACGAAATCCCAGCCCAGGCCCCGTTCCTGAGACGTATCCCTGCGGGCGGTGAAGAGCGCCACGGTCTGGGCCCGGAGGTACCGCACGCCCCCGTAGGTCCCGCCGTTCATCAGCATCTGCATGAACACGGCCAGGTCCTCCGCGGTCGAGAAGAGGCCTGCGTGGCCCGAGACGCCGCCGAGCGCGTATGCGTTTTCGTCGTGCACAATACCGCGAACGAGGGCGTGGCGGTAGAGCGAATCGTACTCCGTCGGCATCACGCTGTCGGCCATAGCGGCCGGCGGCAGGAACATCGTGCGGGTCATGCCGAGAGGCGAATAGAACACCGAGTCGACATACCGGTCGAGCCGCGCGCCTGAGACCGCTTCGACGATCTTTCCGAGGACGATAAAGCCGAAATCGCTGTAGATGGTCGTGTCTCCCGGTTTGGCGACGAGGGGAGTCGAGAAGACCGAATCGAGGGCCTGCTCCGGCGTGGAGCAGGTGAGGAAGTAATTCCTGAACGGCGGCAATCCGGCGGTGTGCCTGAGCAGCTGCTCGATGGTGATGGTCGCCTTCGCGCCGGTGGCGAGTCGGGGGATGAAACGGCCCGCCCGATCGTCGAGGCCGAGCTTTCCTTCGTCGAACAGTTTCATGACTGCGGCTGTCGTGGCCACGACCTTCGTCATCGACGCGATGTCGAAGAGGTTCGTCGTGCTGACGCCCGGGTCTTCGTGGTCATACGTCGGCCGGCCGTAGGCCTTGTCGAGGACGACGGCGTTCTCCCGGACCACCACCAGTTGCGCCGCGGGAAACGCCGAATCGGCGATCGCGGCCAGGAGCACCGAATCCACCCGGGCGAGCGCGCCCGGATCGATCCCGGCCTCCGACGGCGAATCGTGCCGCAGGGTCAACTGGTTCGTGATGATCCCCGAACCGTAGGGGAACGTCTCCGGGATCGTTACCGGCAGCCGTCCGCGAGCCGGCGTTTCACCAAAGAGGAGTTCGGCGACCGCTTCGGTCGACGCCTCTGCGTCGGAATAGGCGGCGACGTACGCCGCGGCACCCGGCAGGGCGGCGAGCACGTACGGGCTGCCGAGCGAGACGATGACACTCTTCGGGTTGGAGGCTACCATCTTGTTAATAGCGACGACGAGCGATTCAGGCAACCCCAGCGACCCGTTCGCCGAACGCGCCTTCGAGAAGACGGACACCACGACCGTTCCTGCGTCGCGGGCGAGCTTCGTAAGGGAATCGAGGACCGCGCGGGTCGTGGAGGGGTCGACGCGCATCGTTTGGGTGCGGTTCCACCTCGCCCTGATCAGCCCTGCGTAGTAATCGCCCGCCCGCTCGTTCGGCCACGCGATGTCGGGCCGGTTGATTTCAGTGCGGTAATCTTCGGCGTCTGTCACGACGACGTGGAGAATCCGCCCTTTGCCCGTCCCGAGCGGAAGGATCCCGTCATTCTTGAGAAGCGTCACGGATGCCCTGGCGATTTCCTTTGCGAGGCGCCGGCTTCCGCTCCCCCCCACCACCGACGAAGCTACCGCGAGGTCGATCGGACCGCCATCCGGAAGGCCCGTCCATTCTTTCATCGTGAGGATTTTCCTCACCGAACGATCGATCCGCTCCGGGGAGATCCTACCTGCGCGCACCGCCGCGAGGATCCCCTCGATCGCGCCATCTTCATCTTCCGGGAGGAGGATCACATCGATGCCCGCCTCCACCGCCATCACCGCGGCACGGTCAGGGCCGAAATTTTTCGTGAGCCCCGCCATATCCATCGCGTCGGTGACCACGAGCCCGGTGAATCCCATCGAGCGGACGAGGAGCGAGTCGACCGTCTCGGCCGAGAGCGTTGACGGGACCCCCGTCCTTCCGCCGAGCGAAGGAACTTCGAGGTGGGCCACCATCACCGATCCCACGCCGGCGCGTACAAGGGACCGGAACGGGACGAGCTCCACGCTGTCCATCCGGCCGCGGCTGTGCCGCATGAACGGGAGGCCGAGGTGCGAATCGACGTCGGTATCGCCGTGGCCGGGGAAATGCTTCGCAGTGGCGATGACGCCCGCGGACTGCAACCCACGCGAGACGGCCGAGGCCATCGAAGCGACGAGCCCGGGGTTTTCACCGAACGACCTCGTGTTGATGACCGGGTTCGCCGGGTTGTTGTTCACGTCAGCCACCGGAGCATAGACCTGCCGGATGCCGACCGAACGCGCTTCCATCCCGATCACGCGACCCATCTCGAACGCAAGCGTCGTGTCGCGAGAGGCGCCCAAGGCCATCGCCTCGGGAAATCGGGTGGAGCGGCGCAGCCGCATCGCCATTCCCCACTCGAAATCCGCGGCGACCAGAAGCGGCACCGCCGCCCGTTCCTGCAGCCTGTTCACCAGGAGCGCGCTCGTATGGATGTCACCCTGGAAGAGGCAGATTCCCCCGACCTTTCGCTTTTCGACGAGGTCGAAGAGGCGCCGCATCCGGGGTGTGCTGTCGTTCTGGAAGTAGCCGAAGGCCCGGACGAAGATCATCTGGCCGACCTTCTCCTCGAGCGTCATTCCCTCGAGGGTTTCGTTCACCCAATCGGATGGAGGCGCGGCAAGCGCTTCAATTGGAAGCGCCGCGCTGGCATCCGGCATCGGGAACTCCCGCCTTTCGGATTCCTGGACTGTGGGACTCCCCGATCCGCAACCGGCTGAGACCAGGAGTGCGGCAAGTGCGAAGAGGAAAATGACGCCGGAAGGATTCCGGCAGAGGTCAACGGAACGCATTCATTCCGAGGATGGCCGCTCCGAAGGCCGCCGGGAACTTCGGTTTCTGGACGACGATCTGCGGCAGCGTCGCGATGAGTTTCTCGCGGACAAGTTTCGAATATTCGTTGTCGTTTTCGAGGAGGCCGCCCATCAGACAGACCGTGAGCTTGTTCTTGGGTGGGTGCGCCAGAGTCAGGATGCGGACGTGCTCGACGAGCTCCGAGGCGTGTTTTAACAGAATCTGGCGCGCAACCCTGTCGCGCTCCGTGACGGCCTGGAAGACCTTTTCGGCGAACGGCGCGAGTTCCGCCTTCTCCGTGTGGATCTTTGGAATCAGGTCTTCGATTTCCCGGAGATCGAAGTGGGCCAGGAGTTTTTCTGTGAGAAGCGTCTTCTCTGATCTGCCGTCGTGTTGGCGCATCACCGCGTTGCAGGCGTCGCGGGCGATGGCGTATCCCGAACCCTCGTCGCCGATGAGGCTCCCCCATCCCCCGGCGCGATGAATCTGCTGGTCCTCCGTGCGGTAAAGCGCGATCGACCCCGTACCCGCGATCAGGGCGATGACCGGCTTCCCGGGGGATGCCGCCTCGAGGGCGATGCGCGCATCAGTTTCGACCGTGACCTGCGTGAGGGGAAATTTATTCTTCTGTCCGAGGGATGAGATTGCGGCGGTGAGTTCGGAACGTGTCGATGGCCGTCCGGCCCCGGCCGCCCCGATGACGACGTGGGCGATGGCGTTGTGAGGTGTTTCGGTCTTCTCGGCGCATTTTTGAATCAGGTCGAAGAAAATTTCTGCGGCTTCGGCGACTCCCTTTTTTTGGATATTCGACGCCCCGGCGGTCAGCTCCGCGAGGACCGTCCCGTCGAAGCCCACCAGCAGCGCGCGGGTTTTCGTCCCTCCTCCGTCAATACCGACTACCACCCGTTTCTGCTGAGTCACGATTTTCCTGATTGTTTAAAATCCCACCGAAATTATTAATAAATGGGACTAATTGCAAGGAAAACCGGAGCTGGGGGGGGGAGTAACTCTGAAGGGGTGGTAATTGCAGGGTGGGGGAAATCCCGAACTCGTCGACTTGGAGTGGCGGATTGGTTCAGTCGCTGTAAACAGTCCCGGCCGCGGCCGAGAGGGTATTGCTCAGGAGCATCGCGATGGTCATCGGGCCGACGCCACCCGGAACGGGTGTAATGTGCCCCGCCTTCGGGAGGACTGCTTCGTAATCCACGTCACCGACGAGCCGGTAGCCGGATTTCGCGCCCGCGTCAGCGACCCTGTTGATCCCGACGTCGATCACGGTGGCGCCCTCTTTCACCATCGCTGCCTTTACAAAATGCGGCTTCCCCATTGCCGCGATCAGTATGTCCGCCTGGAGGGTGAAGCGTGAGAGATCGCCCGCCGCCGAATGTACGACGGTGACGACGGCATTCGCACCTTTCCCCTTCTGCACCAGGAGGTTAGTCATTGGTTTACCGACGATGTTGCTTCGGCCTATTACCACTACGTGTCGTCCCAACGTTTCGATGCCGCTGCGCAGGAGCAATTCCTGTATCCCGAGCGGCGTACACGGCTTGAGGCACGGCCTGCCGATGACGAGCAACCCGACGTTGATCGGATGGAATCCGTCCACGTCTTTCTTGAAATCGATCGCGCGGATCACGCGCTCTTCCCTGATGTGCGCCGGAAGGGGGAGCTGGACGAGGATGCCGTGGATCCTCGGGTCGAGGTTGAACCGCCTGATGAGCTCGAGAAGTTCTCCCTCGGACACCGATTCCGGGAGACGATCGGTGATCGAAAAGAATCCCGCCTCTTCGCATCCCTTCCCTTTCATCCGGACATACGCCTGTGAGGCGGGGTTTTCGCCTACGAGGATGAACGCGAGTCCGGGAGTAATACCTTTTGAGGATTTCAGGAGGTCGGACGCCTTACGGACTTCGCCGCGAATGGTGTCCGCTATCGCCTTTCCATCAATGATCTTGGCCGCCATTGTCAGAACGCGGGATACATGAAGCTTTCGATCTTGAGGGCCTTCCCAGTTTCGGCGTCGATCTTCAGGAAAACACCACTCATCCGGACGTCGTGCGTCCCCATCTCGTATTTATACGGGGTCTGGTGGATGAAGCGCTTGATGGCGATGTCCTTCCGAAGGCCGATGACCGAATCGTACGGACCGGTCATCCCGACATCGGTGATAAACGCGGTCCCGCCGGGGAGGATGCGGGCGTCAGCCGTCTGGACATGTGTGTGCGTACCCACGATGGCCGACACCTTCCCGTCCAGGTACCACGCGAGGGCCATTTTCTCGGCGGTCGCCTCGGCGTGGAAATCGATGAGAATGACCTTCGTCTGTTCGAGCAATTTCCCCACCGCCCATTCACCCTTCCTGAAGGGGCAGTCGATCGGCTGCATAAAGACCCTCCCCTGCAGGTTCAGGACGCCGACCTTCCCCTTGCCGGGGAGGTCGTAGACGATGAACCCGTTCCCCGGGTTGTCCGCCGGGTAATTGAGCGGCCTCAGGACGTTCCGGTTCGCCGCCAGGACCTTTTTCGTACTCCAATTTTCCCAGAGGTGGTTCCCACCGGTGATTACGTTGACCCCAAGGTCGAAGACCCTCTTGGCGTACTCCTCGTTGATCCCCTTCCCGTCGACCAGGTTTTCGCCGTTCACGAAGCAGAAATCCACCTCGTATTTCTGGAGGAAGCCCTTCAGGACGGTTTCAACCATTTCGAGCCCCGGTTTACCGACGATATCACCCACGAATAGGACGTTCAGGACAGGATTGGGCATGCGGTTAGGTACGTGGGGAAAAATTGGGGAAAATTAAGCGAATTCAAGGGATAATATAAATAGATTTGTCTTCATATAAAATATTTCTCTTATTTAAGTCTTGTGGTTATGTAAAACAACGAAAAAAGGCGAAATGGCAGGAAAAGAGCAGGGAGTAAAAACCGAAAAAAAGTCCCGTGGCCTTAAACCGTTAACCGACAACGGTATTACGGTCCACTCCAAGACCCTGAAACGCTGGTACCAGCTGATCCATCTGGGCCGGGTTCTCGACTCAAAGGCGGCGACCTACGTCCGGCAGGGAAAGGGATGGTCGTACCAGTCCTCCTGCGCGGGCCACGAGGGCATTCAATTGATACTCGGCCTCTCCTTCCGCCCCGGCAAGGATTTCCTGTACTCCTATTACCGCGACCTCCTGACCTGCCTCGCGGCCGGTATGACCATCGATGAGCTCATGCGGAACGGCCTTTCCCGCGCCTCCGACCCCGGCTCCGGCGGCCGCCATATGAGCAACCATTTTTCGAAGCCCTCCATCCGGATCCAGAACGTCTCCTCGGCGACCGCCAACCACGCCCTTCACGCGGCGGGTACGGCCCGTGCCATCCGCCGGTACAAGGGGGACGAGATCGCGTTCGCGAGCTTTGGTGATTCCGCGGTATCGGAAGGATATGTGTATGAAGCGATCAGCGGCGCCGCCCGCGAAGCGCTCCCCGTCATCTTCGTCATCCAGAACAACCGGTACGGCATCTCCGTCCCTCTCGCTGAGGGAGCCGCCAACCTCTGCGTCGCAGACAATTTCACCGGGTTCGCCAACGTGAAGATCGAACGGGTCGACGGGACCAACGTGTTCGACTCCTGGAGGGGGATGCAGGGCGCCCTCGATTACGTAAAGGATGGCAAGGGCCCCGCCATCGTTCACGCCGATTGCGTCAGGATGTTCTCGCACAGCAACTCCGACCGGCAGGAATTGTACCGTGACGCCAGGGAGATCGAAGAGGCCCGGCGGTCCGACCCTGTCGCCCGATTCCGAAATTACCTGATAGCCAATGACGACCTCTCCGAGGTCGAGATCACGCGCCTCGAGGAGGAAAACACGAAGGCGGTCGAAGAAGCCGGCGCCAGGGTGGAAGCGGAAGCGGAACCCGATCCTAAGACGGCCCTGCATTTCGTCATCCCCCCGGCCTACGAGCAGGGCTCCGAAGACCATCACGTGACGGAAATTCCCGCCGACACCCCGCTCCTTACGCTGCGCGAAGCGATCAACGAGACGCTCAAGGAAGAGTTCAGGTCCAACAAGCACACA
>JANNFI010000042.1:0-15179 GCA_031379665.1 Ignavibacteria bacterium | reverse complement strand
GTGCAGCGCTGGCCGGTGGAAAAATACGCCCCGTTGATGGCGGCGTTCACCGCGATCTCGAGGTCGGCGTCGTCGAGCACCACGAGCGGATTCTTCCCGCCCATTTCCAACTGGACCTTGGCAAGCCGTCCGGCGCACGTCTTCGCGATAGCGCCGCCAACGCCGATCGACCCGGTAAAGCTTACCCCGGCGACGTCGGGGTTGGCGACAAGCGGTTCGCCGATGACCGAGCCCTTGCCCATGATGAGATTAAACGCGCCTTTCGGCACGCCCGACCTCGAAATGATCTCCGCGAGTTCCCAGGCGCATCCCGGCGTGAGCTCGGCGGGTTTCAGGACGACGGTGTTGCCAAACGCCAGCGCCGGCGCGGTTTTCCAGGCCGGTATCGCGATGGGAAAATTCCAGGGAGTGATGAGGGCGACGACACCAATCGGCTGCCGGAACGTGTCGATCTCGACACCGGGCCTCACCGAGGGGATGTGCTCACCCGAAAGGCGTACCGCCTCACCCGCAAAATACTTGAAGATCTGTCCGGCGCGTACTACTTCTCCGACCGCCTCGGGGAGCGTTTTACCTTCTTCACGCGCGAGGAGACGGCCCAGCTCGTCCTTCCTCGCGAGTATCTCAGTCCCCACGAAGTCGAGCGCGGTGAACCGCTGCTGCGGAGTGGAGGCCGACCATTCGGCGAGCGCGCGTTTTGCGGCCGCGACCGCAACGGCCACGTCGGCGTTCGACGCCACCGCGTACTCGTCGATGCAGTCCGTGGTGTCGGACGGATTGATGTTCCGGAACACCTTGTCAGACTGCTTCCACTCTCCTGCTATGTAGTTGTGTTTCATTGCGCGCGCGTCATCGATCGTTGAAAGGGTTGCTCAGAGGGCCGGCAGGATCGGCCGGGTTCTGATCGCTTCGGCGATGAGCCCGGAAATCCGCTCCCTCTCCTCGCCGACAAGGGTGAGCCGCGGCGGCCGCATCCATTCCGTCCCCAGCCCGGTCATCGCTTCGGCGAGCTTGATGTAATGGACGAACTTTATGTCGGTGTCGAGGCGCAGGACCGGCACGAACCAGTTGAAGAGCCTCAGCGCTTCCTCGAAGCGCTCCTCCCTCACGAGCCGGTAGATCGCGACCGTCTCTTTCGGGAACGCGCACACGAGCCCTGCCACCCACCCGACGGCCCCGAAGAGGAAGCCGCCGTAGGCGAGATCGTCCACGCCTGAGAAAATTGCATATCGGTCGCCGCAGAGGTCGCGGATGTCGCTGATCCGCCGGACCTCGCCGGACGATTCCTTGATGGATGTGAATTTCGGTTCGTCGGCCAGTTCGGCGAGCATCTCGGGAGTGATGTCGACCCTGTAGGCGACTGGATTATTGTAGATCATGATGGGAAGGTCAGATGCCTGTGCGACGGCCCGGTAGTGCGTGATGGTCTCGCGCCGGTCGGCCTGGTACTGCATCGCGGGGAGCGCCATATAGCCCGAGAGCCCCAGCGCGGACGTCATTTCGACGAACCGGCACGCTCCGGCGGTCGAACTCTCGGCGACGCAGGATAGCACCGGCACCCGGCCGTTCGCAGCCCGAACGGCGGTCCGGATCACATCGAGTTTTTCGTCGTTGGAAAGCGTCGCGTTTTCACCCAGCGACCCCAGCACGACCAGGCCATCGACGCCCGCGTCGATTTGCGCGCCGATGTGCCGTTCGATGGCGGAAAGATCGAGCGAGAGGTCGGGCCTGAATTTCGTCGTGAGGGCGGGGAAGATGCCCCGCCAGCTCGTATCCACGGAATGTACCGGTTATTGGGTGAACCGGTGAAATATAGGAGTTTTCGGGACTAGATGGAAACACGGGGTGTCATTTAATCAGCAGGAGCTTCTTCGATTCGGTGAATGAGCCGGCTCCTCCCCCCCGGACGGCGTTCGCCTCGAGGCGATAAAAATACACTCCGCTCGGGAAACCCGCCGCCTGCCATTGCCGGGTGTACGAGCCACCCGCCAGCTCTCCGGAAGCCAGCGTCGAGACTTCCCTCCCCAGCGCGTCGAAGATCTTCAGCGAAATACGCGAGGCCGACGGAAGGGTGAACGAAATCGTGGTAGAGGGATTGAACGGGTTGGGAAAGTTCCGGGCCAGGGTAAAGCCCGACGGGACCGGGCCGTCCTCGTCCCCAACGCCGGTGATGCCGGCGTCAAGTTTCCAGAGAGCCGTTCCGTACGTGACCCCGAATCCGGGAAAATACAGCGTACTGTTCACGATCGGGAAGGCTATCGGTCCCGAACTGCCCGGCCCGGGATAGACGTCGACGACCATCACGGTTCCGGTATCGGTGCCGTCACTGCGCCATATTTCAGTCCCATTCGTTCCGTCGTTGGCCCAAAAATAACAGGTTCCGTTCACGTTGGCCATATAGGACGGGCCGCCGCCCCCGGGGCCGGGGTTGATCTCCTTCACCATCACCGTCCCCGAATCGGTGCCGTCGCTCTTCCATAATTCAGCGCCCACGCTCGCGTCGACATATCGCTGGAAAAACAGCGTGCCGTCGACGTTGCAGAGGAATGAAGGACCAGACGACGCGGCGAGGTTGTCCCGTACCAGGACCGTACCGGCGGTGGTGCCGTCGCTTTTCCATAATTCGATGCCGTTGGGGCCGGTGAGCGCGGCATAGAAGAGAGTGCCGTTCACATTCGTAAGATCGTAGGGCGCCGGGGGATTCGAATAGATGTTACCCTTGACCATCACGGTCCCCGTGTCCGTCCCGTCGCTTTTCCACAACTGGTATCCCACATAGGTCGTGAGGCCGATGACGCTGTTGGTGACGGTAAAGAACAGCGTGCCGTTGACGTCGGTGAGTTTCCCAATGCCGGAGTTCCCGGAATTCGTCGCGCCGGTATTAATGTCCTTGACCATCACCGTACCCGTGTCGGTGCCGTCGGTCTTCCATAGCTCACGGCCATTCGCCGCTGTGATCGCGGTGAAGAAGAGTGTCCCGTCCGAGACGGCAAAGGAGGTCGGATTGCCGTGCTGGGTACCGGGATAGATGTCCTTCACCATTACCGTCCCAGAATCGGTACCGTCGCTCTTCCAGAGCTCGTACCCCATCGAGGCCCCGCCCGAGGCGTTGAAATATATCTCGCCGTTGTAGGGTTTTTCGATTTTAATGATCGAGCTGGTCGACCCCGGGAAAATGTCCTTAACCATCACGGTCCCGAGGTCGGTGCCGTCGGTCTTCCATAATTCGTAGCCGTTCGTTCCGTCGTTCGCCTGGAAGAACATCGTGCTTCCGATCGTGATGAACTCCTTGAGGTCCGAAGGGTCCCCCGGATTGCCGAGGCCCTTGACGAGCACCGTCCCCACTTCCGTCCCATCGCTTTTCCAGATCCCGTTCGAGGTCCCGTCGTACGCCCCGAAAAAGAGCGTGCCGTTGAAATTGGTGAACCACGAGAAGTACGACGGCGTGAGCCGGTCGGGGTCGAAGTCCTTCACCATCGTCGCGGTTTGCCCGAAGCCGCAGGAGACGGCAAACGTCAGGAGCAGGGACATCGTGAGCGGAGTGATTCGGCGCATTCGCATGTCGGTATGTTGATGAATGATGATTGAATGAACCGGGCTCGGTTTTGGCCAGGCCGTCCGCCGCCTAGAAGAAATACCGGATGCCGAGCCCGCCCTCGAGCACGAAATCCGTCGATGGAGCCAGCTCGAGCGTCGGGACGAATTCGACGAAGATGTCGATGGGAGTGTCGCGGGACATCCAGGCGATCCCGATGACGCCCCGGGCTCCGAACGAGCTCCCGCCCCCGGTGTTCACGCGTCCCCCGACCCCGTAATAGACCGGAAATCGTTCGCTCGAGGAAATGGCGTCGAAGGAATGCCAGAGATAATCCATGTGGAAATGCCCCCGGCTGTCTCCGCCCCCGAGTATCGATCCCCACCCGATTGCGAAATCGAAAGCCGTACTGGACGACGTCCAGTATTTTGCGCTGGCCCCGCTCGGCTCGCCGAAGATAAAGCCGATCCCGAATTTTCGTTCCTGGCCGATCGACGCCTGCGCGGCGATCAAGAGACAAAACGCGATGAATGTGACGCGAAAGTGGTGCATATGGCTTCTCCTGGTTTATTCGACCCGAAAGGTACGAATTTTTTCACATCCGGGAAAGCCTAATCTCCAGGATGTGACGACCGCCGGGTCGGCAGGGGAGATCGAACAATGAAACCTCGGGTACTCCGACCGGTTCGTCAAAACTGAAACCGTTGGTTTCGCCGAACTGGGTATGACGCCACCCGGTGCTCGGGGCGTAATCGTCCGAACCTTTCAGCAGTGGCGCGTCACCAGAGGTAACCGCCGCGCGGGATGAAAATGGGAATAATGCGTTGTGGTGGTGGGTGGAATGGGGGATGACCCGGGGTCGATGGCGGGCTAATGCTGGGTCATGGAAACGCTCCTGATCGTATACGTCGCCACGTGGAGCCGGGTGCCAGATCCATCACGATCACCTCACACCCCGGGCCCGGATGACGACGGTTTGTGCACCGCCGGGGGTATTGCCGATCCCCGTTGTGGTGAGCCGGATGCTGTCGAATGTCTGGACCGCGGGATCGGTGCCGGCGCCGAATCCAGTGTGTTGACCGAGACCGAGTCGCATCCAAGGCGGTTCTCCCAGATGTTGTACTGGAGCCCCGTTGTCCTGATCGTATAACCCGGGTACGCGTCCTCGATCGCCCTGGTGATCCTGTGCTCGATGAAGGGATTGATCAGAATGCCCGGGAAGAAAAGACAGATCAGCGCGCACGCCAGCACTGTGAAGCCTGCGTACAGGAGGGCACGCTTCAGCGATATCATTCGAAGTACGGGAAAATGAATCCGCCGGACCGCGGTGTGGGTGAGAGGGATAGCCTTGTTCATCGGCACAGCATTAAAGTGTGCCTGCGTCATCGGACGGTCAAGCCCGCGGCGCGGCCCCCAATGAAAGGAATGAAAAGGTGATTAGTCCGTTGGTGGAAGTGTCGGGGGGCCACCTACCCACCACGATGAGGGCGATCCTTGCACGGAGCTCAGGTTGAGATCGAACCCTTTTTGCCGAACAGGAGAACCGTGATACCAACGACCACCAGACCGACGCCGATGTACGGTTGCCAGTCGATGGTATGCTCCTTGTCCCCCATGATCTCGATCGGTCCCACGTCCACGACCATCTCCCTGGTGACATACGTGACGCCGGTAAAGAGCGTCATCAGCAGACCAAGAACGAGGATGACCATTCCAGCGGTTTTCATGATTGTGCCCTTTCGTCGGCTAAATGTCGTGGCCCCATCGCGGGAGTCGTAGGTTAGAAGTAAAACCTGCCGCCGAACCCGCCGTCGATCGCGAAGCCGGTCGACTGCGTCAGCCGCAGAGAGGGGGCGAGTTCCAGGAACAGGTCGAACGGCCCATCGTGCGGCATCCAGGCGATGCCGAGCACGCCGCGGATGGCGAGCGAGGAGTTGTCACCTTCGCGTGCGTTGACGCGCCCGCCGATGCCATAGTAGATCGGAAACCGTTCGCTCGATGAGATGGCGTCGAACGAGTGCCAGAGGTAATCCATATGAAAATGGATCCATTCGGTTCCGCCACCGTTTCCATTACCGTTGCCGTTGTTGTTTTCGTCGATGAAGCCCCAGCCGAGGGCGAAATCGAAGGCGGTGGCGGATGACGTCCAGTACTTGGCGCTCAGCCCCGTCGGCTCTCCGACGATGATGCCGAGACCGAATCTCTTCTGCGCAGGCACCTGCTCCTGGGCGATGGATTCCAGGGCGGTGAAGAAGATGCATAACGCGATTATTGCCACCAGATACTGTAATGTTTTCATTTATGTGATTTTAGAATGTAAATGAGTGTACCGCTTGAATTAGCTCATCGGGAAACCGGGCCACGATACAGCCTCGTTCTCACTCCAGGAGGACCATCTTCCTCGTCGAACGGACGGAACCGGTTTCAAGACGGTAGTAGTAGACCCCGCTCGTGATTCCGGAGATATTCCCGCCCGCGTCGAGCCGGACGGCGTAACTGCCTGCATCCTGGCGCCCGTTCACAAGCGTGGCGATCTCGACGCCGAGAACATTGAAGAGCTTCAGGGAAACCATTCCGGCTTCCTCGATGCTGTATTGAATCGTCGTGGAGGGATTGAACGGATTCGGATAGTTCTGCGAAAGTGTGAACCCCTCAGGCGTTGACCCGGCCTCGACCGCAGTTACACCCGATGGAATCGTGACGGTATTACCATCCAGAGTGACGGCCCCGGTTCGGGCCAGCGCTCTGCCGTCCAGAACGGCGCCTGTCGTGAGGGTGATCGAGGCCAACGCCAGGATATTCCCCTTGAACACCGAAGTCGTACCGAGTGTCGCCGAACTGCCGACCTGCCAGAAAATATTGGCCGGGTTCGCGGCACCGCTGAGGATGACCTGACGACCCGTTGTCGTGATGAGCGTAGAGGCCATCTGGAAGATGAAAACCGCGTTCGCGTCTCCCAGGGCATCGAGGGTCAGGTCACCGGATGAGATCTCCAGCGAGGAGGTGGAAGTATACAGACCGGGGGTCAGCGTTTGTCCGCCGAGATTTCCGGCAACTGTGATTGCTCCGACGGTTCGTCCGGCCGCGTCGTTATACGCCGTCGTCAGGTCGAGTTGGGCCTGCGCCGCCACGCTGTCGCCGGCGTGGATGGTGCCGGTTACGGTTGGTGTTCCGGTCACCCCGGTGCCGGGACTCACCCCAAGATCGCCGGTGACGACCGTAGCACCGGTATTGGTCACCTCCGAGCTGGCCAGGACCGCGAAATCGGAAGCCGATCCGAGGGCGACCGGTGCGGGCGATTGGGAAAGCGAAAGGGGTGGCAGCAGCAATGCGACTGTCAGCATCGCCGCGGGAAAGCCGATCCATCGGGATACGATCCCGGTTGTCTTTGTTGACCAAGTCTTCATGAATCCTCCAGTTGAATTGTGGTTGAATTGTGGTTGAATTGTGATATATGTTGTTTTTTCCTGTCGCACGATCGACTCCGCCGATTCAGGGCGTCGGCCTGACGACGGTATTGCCTGCCAGCGTGACCGCGCCGATGCGGGCCAGCAGCCTGCCGTCGACCGACGCGCCGGTATTTAGCGAGATCGATTGATCGGCCATGATGGTCCCCTTGAACACGGTGGTCGTCCCGAGCGTCGCAGAAGAGCCGACCTGCCAGAAAATGTTGGAGGCCGTGGCGCCGCCGCTCAAAATAACCCGGAGTCCGGGGGTCGTATTCAGCGCGGTCGCGATCTGCACGATGAAGACCGCACTCGCGTTCCCCTTCGCATCGAAGGTGAGGTCGCCTGACGATATTTCCAGAGATCCGCCCGACTTATAGAGCCCGGGTGTCAGCGTCAATCCGCCGATGTTGCCGGCGAGTGTCACCATATCCGTCGCACTGCGACCGGCCACTTCGTTATATGCGGTTGTCAGATCGCCTTTCGCCGCGGTCAGCATGGCGGGAACACCCGGTGGGGCGACATCGTCGGCGGCGTAGATATCGCCCGTCACCTCGCCGACGCCGAAGCCGGTGATAGCTGCCCTGGCGGACGGACTCAATCCGATGTTCCCGGTGATGGCGGACGTCGGCACGTTGGAGATCAGCGAGCCGGCAAGGATTGCGAAACTGCTTGTCGATTGGAGATTAACTGCCGGCTGTACCGTGGTTTGTATCGGTATGACGATCGGATCCGGAGAGATGGGATCATCTTTCGTACAACCGGAAATGAGCACGGCGAGCGGGAATGCCATGAAGCACAGTCCGCGGAAGATCCCGGTGGACCAGATGGACGAGGGCAACGAGATGGAAGATAAGGACGGGAGGGAATTGAAGAGTTTGTTCATTGAATACCCTTTTACAAGTGTAACGTTAGGTTGACCATGGGGCATGGGGCATCGCGCCCCATCGCATGTGCCGGTTCAGACGATTTTTCGCCCCTGGATGACCCTGATCAGGGCGGTCACGATGGCGATTACCAGGAGAACGTGGATGAATCCGTTCATCGTAGAGGACGTGACGAGACCCAGGAGCCATAAGGCGACGAGAACGGCGGCGATTGTGTACAGCATTGGATACCCTTTCATCGGTAGTGTGTTGTGTGCCTGGTGCCCGGCCTTCGCCAAGCACCACCGCTTCAAAGATACGACCGATGTGCCACGTCAATCAATCGCCCAAGAGGATGAAAGATGGACTACATCTAATGAGGGAGGCGAATTCCTGGCGGAGGGAAAAAGGGCTTATGAGTGCTGATCGAGCCACTCGAGCATCTCGCGGATGCTCCCGGTCGCCATCGCGATGCTCGAGTCCGCGGTGCTCGACGCCTGAATAAAAGAGACCCGGCCCTCGCGGAACCGGGTCTCCCCCCAATCCACCAATTTCCCACGACGCAAGATACAACCAATTCATCAGCGTAGACAATAGACCATTGTTCACCCCGCTGTAGTTCCCGTGGTCCGGGAGTCAATTCTGGTCACCCGGATGGCGACCGCGTTGCAAGCATCGTCAAGGATTACAAGGTTGTCCAGCTCTCCGACGGTGTTTACACCATCGAAACACACGAGTGGATCCGTCCGGGGGCCGGCCAGTCTATGCCCCTCGAAACACCTTCCGGAAGGCTGAGAGAACAGCCTCATTCTGCGTCTCCGCGGGATATAGTTCTTTTTTCAACCCTTCGGACGATTGACTACATTCTCTACATTCTCGTATATTACTGACCGAACATGAAGAATAACACGGTCGGGGATCGTTGGGAAAAGTGGCAGGGCGCATGCAACCTCGGGCCAAATGCCAAATTCCTGTGTCTCCTGAAAGCACTCGGTCCATAGAGCCAGATCAATTCGACGGGGAAACGTACCAGATACGATCAAGGAAAGGATGCAGTTGATGCAGCGAAGTAACTTCAGGATGCCGGCGAAAAACCATCGGCAGAAATTTCCCACCGGAAGTAACCCCGGCAAGGGTGGACAACCTCAATTCGGCAGACCGGCGCCGCAGCCTCGGCCGGCCAAACCGGCTCCCAAAGATTCGACACCCCCGAAATCTCCGCCCCCGCCGAAGACGGACGACGAAGGGCGAGGGAAGGATGCCGGTGGCGAGAGCGGCGGGAAGTGAAGCGGTAATCGCCGGGTAGCCCTCACTCGAACGGATTGATCGACACCGTCACCACGTTCGCCTTCTGCTCGTCGATCGGCACGTTGATCAGGAATTTCGACCCGTCGGCGGCCACGACGTACCGATTCGGCGCGCCATAGTTGTCGATCCGCGTGACGAAGAGGGCCTTCGGCGTCCCGTACTCGAAGGTGGACGTCGGCCTCACCTCCACCGCCATCAACTCCAGGTTCGGCGATATATAATAGAGCTCTCCGCCATTCGGCTTCCAGCGCGGACGGGCCCCTCCATCGACGGAAATCTGCCAGCGGCCCCCTCCCGCGGGAAAGCTCTGGACGTACACCTCCGGTTTTCCCGATTCGTTCGACGTATAAGCGACCCATTTTCCGTCGGGGGAAAATTGAGCGCTGTATTCGTCAAAGGGGCTCGCGAGGTACGGCGCCGCCGGCGGGTTCGCGCCTTCGGTCATCACCCAGATGTCGGAGCCGCCGGAGGGATCGATGGCGCCGATCATCATATGCTTACCGTCCGTCGCCCAGCTCAACGCCGTCTGGGACATCCCCATGTCGAACAGTTTCTCCGGGGAGCCGACCCCGTTCGAAGGCTTACGGTGGATCAGGTAGCGCCCGCTCGCGGTATTCGAGAAATAGACGTACCGGCCGTCCGGAGACCAGATCGGATCGTCGTCCACGCCCGCGTCGAACGTGAACCTCGAGATCAGCGCCCTCGGGATGTCGATGATCCAGATATCGGAGTTGCCCGTCTGGATGTCGGCGCGCTGGACCGCCGCCCGGTCGCCCGCGGGCGAGAGGGCGATGTCGAAGTAATTGCCCGGGGGACACACCGGCCCGGAACTTTTCCCCGCCCGGTCGAACCACGCGTACTGCCGGAAGATCGACCTGCCGGTGCCGGTGACCAGGATGCCGGCGGGGGAATAGTTGAAATCTCCGAGGGAGAGGCGCGGGATCATCCCTACATCGACGGTCACCGGAGACGGCTCGCCCACGATGCGCTTCGCACCGATGTCGAGCGCCTGCGACATCAGCGTCCTGTTGTTGAGGAAGAGGATCCGGGATGGGGGCGCGAAGATCACGTTCGCGTCGCACGACAGAAGCAGGCTCCGGGTAGTGTCGTCGAGCGCGGCCATGTACGATTTCACCTGTTCGTCGAATACCCCGATGCTCGTAAAAAGAAATTGGTTCCCGTCGGGGAGAAAGACCGGCCACCATATCGATTCTTCCTTGTACGCGGTGTCGGTCGCCATCACCAGCTTCGGTATTCCTCCTCCTGATGGGACCCGAAATATCCCGGCCGTACCCCTCGCGAAGAGAATGTCTCCCGCCTCGTTCCACGACCCGCCACGCGGATTCGATGCGTCGCAAATCAAGAGCGGACTCCCACCTGTGATGTCGATCTTGTGCAATTTTCCGTCCGCGAAGAAACCGACGAAGCGGCTGTCGGGTGACCAGAAGGGGAAGTCCGCATTGTTCGTCGATGGAAGCTCCTGCGCCTCCAGCCCCTTCATCGGGCGGATCCAGAGGGCGGTTTTTCCTTCCCCGCTCGCGGTAAAGACTACATGCCGGCCGTCCGGTGAAACTGTCGTCTGTTCGATGACCGAACCCGGCGGGGGCGCGATCGTAAACCGCACGGGGATCTGCCCGCTCCGATCGCCTCCATTCATCGTCAATACCCCATAACCGATGACCGCGAGCGCGACGACAAGCGCAACGGCCCAGGCGATGCGTTCCTTCGAAGCAGACTTCGTGCGGACGCCCGATCCTTCCGGCGATGCGGGGTCGAATGTCGGGTGGGTCGTCGTGGCGCCCCCCGACGAGCTCATCCTGAGCGTGCCGGGCGTGGAGCCGCCCTGAACGCGGGACACGGTGCTCACTCTCGACCTGCCCGATTCGCGCTTGTACCGGCGGAGCTCCTTGGCGAGTTCGGCGACCGACTGAAACCTTTCCGACGGCTCCTTCGCGAGGCACTCGAACACCAGCGCGTCGAGCGCCGGGTCGAGGCCCGGCTTCACCGCCGACACCGGCGGCGGATCGACGTTGACGATTTCATACGCAAGCGCGGTCTGGTGGACCCCCTTGAATGGGAGCTGGCCGGTGAACAGCTCGTAGAGCACGACGCCGAGAGAGAAGACGTCGGAGCGGTGGTCGGCGTCCTGACCCTGCACCTGCTCCGGCGACATATAGCCCGCCGTCCCGACGGTACTGCCGGCCATCGTCAGGCGGTTGATCTTGCTCGAGCTGTCGCGCAGCCGCGCCAGGCCGAAATCCATCACCTGGACGATGCCGTCCTTCCTGATCATGATGTTCTCGGGCTTGATGTCGCGGTGAACGATGCCCTTTTCGTGCGCTGCACCGAGTCCGTCGGCGATCTGGATCGCGACGTCGATCGCCTGCTTCTGGGAGATGGTCGGGATTTTTTCGCGAAGCGTCGTCCCGTCCACGAACGACATCGCGAAGAAGAGCTGTTTGTCCCCTTTGCCCCCTGTCGAGGCCGGGTCGAACTCCTCGATCCCGAAAATCGTGCAGATGTTCGGGTGGTCGAGCGCCGCGGCCGACTTCGCCTCCTGCATGAAGCGCGCCTTGTCAGCCTCCGACGCGGCGAGGTGCGGCGAGAGGAATTTCAGTGCGACGTCCCTGTCGAGGTCGGTGTCGCGGGCCTTGTAGACCACGCCCATCCCGCCTTCGCCGAGTTTTTCGATGATGGTGTAGTGGGAAACTGTTGAACCGACCATGATGATTTCCTGTAAATATGCCCAGTTGGATGTCGAGACCCGGCGCGGCAGACGGGCGACTATTTAGTCGTTCTTCCGCCCTCGTTCCGCTTCAACTCCTCGAACCAGTTGAGGACGACGTTCAACCTGCCGATCTCGACCTGCGAGCCGGAGGTGGCGACGGCGATCCGCTCCCCGTCGGGCGAAACCTCTGTATGGAGAGGATTTTTCGGAAGCCGGAAGAGAATGTTCCCCCTCCCGGGATGGAACCCGCCCGTGTCATCGACCGGAACCGCGGTAACGTCCCATTCGGTCGAAAGATACACAATTTCCTTCCCCCCCTTCGTCCAGAAGGGGAAATGCCCACCGCGCGTTGAGATCTGCCACTTGCCGTCGCCGGCCGGAAACGGTCTCACATAGACTTCCATCTTCCCCGATTCCGTCGACGCATAGGCCATCCACCGGCCGTCGGGCGAGATCGATCCCGCGAGATCCTCAAACCGGGACTCCAGCACGGGGCGCGGAGGCTGCGAACCGTCGATGGTGAGCGTCCAGAGGTCGGAGTTGCCATCCCGGTTCATCTGCTCGTAGAGCAACGTTTTGCCGTCGGGGCCGAACGACCGGGCCCACTGCCGGAAGGGCGAGGTGGCCAGCCGCTTCGCCTCAGCGCTCCCGTCGGCCGACCTGATGAAGAGATTCGCCTGACCACCCCGTTCGCTCGAAAAGACGACCGATTTACCGTCGAGCGTCCAGAGCGGGTACCAGTTGTTCCCGCCGGCATAGGTGAACCGCGACGGGATCTGCCGCTCCACGTCATAGACCCAGATGTCGTCGTTCGCGGCATAGAACTGCGTGGCCACTCGCTTCCGGTCCCGGGAGATGGAGAACGGGCCATAGCCACCTTCGAGATCCAGGAACGGCACCACCCGGCCAGCGCGATCGTATACGGTGAGCCGGTTTTTCACGGTCGGCAGCGGGCCTCCGTCTGCGTAGACGAACGTTCCGTTCATGGAGACGGCGCCCGTAAAATAGCCGAACCCTTCATTCAGCATCCCGGCGCTGTCGAGGACGACCTGCGGGGGTCCGGTGAGTTCGAGCTTCGCCGGATCGAACGGCACGAGGAACAACGACGATCCCTGAGCGTAGAGGAGCTGCCCGTTCCCCAGGTACCGTGCGGACGAGCCCCCCTCGACCAGGATCTTCTTCTCGTGAGAGCCGATCCGCTGGACGGCGATTTTCGCCTCGCTGAAACTCGAAATGAATTTCGTTTTAATGGTATAGAGGAGGACGTCACCGCCCGGGAGGAGTTCAGGGACCCGGTGGCTCACTTCACCGGCGGCGGAATCGAGCGTAGTCACGGCTTCAGGGTCCCCCCCCGCCGCCGATACCATGAAGATCGGACTGCTCGTGTTTGGCGTAAAGACGATCCTATCGTTATCCCCCCAGTCGAGACCGCGGGAGATCAGCGCCGGCGCCAGGGCGATCGCCGATCCGCCCCTGACGGAAATCTTGTTGATTTTCCCATTGGCCCCGAAGGCGAGCCATTCGCCGTCGGGCGAAAACGCGATGTCGATCGCCCGCTCCGTACCGGGAACGGATCGTTCCGTTAATTCGTCCAGGTGACGGATCGAGATCATGCGATTCGCCGGATTGGCGTCGTAGGTGACCACGGCGATCTTCCGGCCGTCGGGCGAAACGTCGAGCGGGATGCCGTTCGACCAGAGGACGCTGCCCGGTTTCAGCAAAAAAACGAACTTCGTGACCTCGGGCGTCGATCCGCCGCCGCGGAGGGCCATGAACCCCAGTACTCCAGCGACGACCAGCGAGACGATCGCTATCGCTGGCCAGAGAAAACCCCGCCGGGGTCCGTCGCCGGACCCGGGATCTCCCACGCCCGCCTCACCGGAACCGGCAGGCACCCCACCGGATTTCGACACGGATCGGATCGCGGACCGGTTCACGGCGGTGACTCTGCTCGTTCTCTCCCTGCTCGACTCCCTCTTGAAACGCTTCAGGTCCTTCGCCACGTCCTTCACGGCGTTGTACCGTTCGTCGGGATCCATCTGGAGGCACTCGAGGATGATGCGGTCGATTTCCGGGTCGAGGTCGGTTTTCATCGACGACGGCGGTGCGGGATCGACGTTCACCACTTCGTAGAGAATCGCCGTCTCGTGCACGCCCCGGAACGGCATCCGGCCGGTGAACATTTCGTAGAGGAGGACGCCGAGGGAGAAGATGTCCGAACGGTGGTCGGTGTCCTGCCCCTGCACCTGCTCCGGCGACATGTACCCTGCGGTGCCGACGGTGCTCCCCTCCTTCGTCAGGCGCGTCGCCCGGGAGCTCTGGACCCTGGCCAGCCCGAAATCCATGATCTGTGCGATGCCGTCCTTGCGCAACATGACGTTCTCGGGCTTGATGTCCCTGTGGACGATGCCTTTCTCGTGCGCGGCGGCGAGCCCGTCGGCCACCTGGATGCCGATATCGACCGCCTGCCTCAGTGTAAGCGACGCCCTCCGCTCCTGGAGGGTCTGGCCCTGCACATATTCCATCACGATGAACATCTGCGGCCCCTTCCCCCCGGGATCGGGTTCCTCGCCGATGTCGTGGATGGTGCAGATGTTCGGGTGGTTGAGCGTGGCGGCGGCTTTGGCCTCCTGGACGAATCGGGCCTTGTCGCTCTCCGAGGCGGCCAGGTGTGCCGGGAGGAACTTGAGCGCCACCTCGCGGTCGAGCTTGGTGTCGCGGGCCTTGTAGACAACGCCCATCCCGCCCTCGCCGAGTTTTTCGAGAATCTGGTAATGAGATATCGTTTGGCCGATCATACGGAAAAATGATTAATGGAAATCTGCCCGGTTGAATCCAGGGCTATATGATTGAGGGGCGGTTGATTACCGCCCGTCCAGCTTCCTGCGCCAGTCGGTCACGAGGGTGAGCGGCATGGTGACCTGGTTGGTGGGGAGATGGCTCACCAGGATTTTTTTCCCGTCGGCGGTCACGCCGTGGAGCAGGAGGCCGGCCTGTGAGGGATTCCTGAGAACGAGTTTCGTCTCGCCGATGGTGAAGGACGCCCCCGACCCGTTCACCGTCGTCCCCATCACGCCCTGGTCGGTATTATAATAGATCATCATTCCCGCCTTGTCCCAGATTGGAGTGCGACCCCCACCGGACGACACCTGCCATTTCCCTTCTCCCGACGGAAAGGCCCGAATATAAATTTCGTTGCGCGATGATTCGTCGGAGTTGTAGGCCACCCACCGTCCGTCGGGAGAGAACTTCGCGTTTGCCTCGCTGAACTCCGTTTTCACGAAGGGTTTCTTCAC
>JANNFI010000040.1:0-4470 GCA_031379665.1 Ignavibacteria bacterium | reverse complement strand
TTCCCGCCACGCCGGTGTACATTGGAACAAATCCGGGCGGTTTTCGTCTAATCTCCTGAATACACTTCCCAATTCATTCTCCTCCTTCCGCAACCATGTCCGACTCCCCCCACCTCCGCACCGAGGACCTCTCCCGATACTATCGTCGCGGGAAGCACGAGGTGAAGGCCCTCGACGGGGTGTCGGTTTCGATCGGGAAGGGCGAGTTCGTTAGTCTCGTCGGTTCGTCGGGCTCCGGAAAGACCACGTTGCTCAATCTGCTCGCCGGCCTCGACACACCCACGCAGGGGCGGGTAGAGTTCGACGGCGTCTCTCTCGGCGACGTACCGCGCAAACAACGCGCCCGTCAACGGGCCTTGAAAATTGGGATGATTTTTCAGTCCTTCAACCTCATCTCGCATTATACCGCGCTCCAGAACGTGGAGACGGCGCTCTATTTCAATGATACTCCTCCGGTCGAACGGCGCCGTCTCGCGACCGGGGCCCTCGAGCGGCTCGGGCTCGCGGACCGGCTCACCCACCGGCCCGCGGACCTCTCCGGGGGCGAGCAGCAGCGAGTGGCCGTGGCGCGCGCCATCGTCAAACGCCCCGAAATCCTCTTCGCCGACGAGCCGACCGGCAACCTCGACTACGAGAATTCGCGCCTCATCTCGTCGCTCATCAGGCACTTCAACAACGACGGGTTGACGATCGTGCTCGTGACCCACAACCTCGAGATGGCGCGCGAACTCTCCCACACGATCGTCCGGCTGGAGTACGGCCGGGTGGTGGAGACGAGCCCGGGAAAGATGACCCGATGACGTTTCGCGACCTGATGGCAGTGTCGATGGGCAACCTCTGGAGGATGAAGCTCCGGGCGATCCTCACCGTGGCCGGCGTGCTCATCGCCATCGCCGCCTTCGTGTCGATGGTCTCCTTCGGCGCGGGAAATCAGGAGTACATCGAGACGCAGTTCAACAAGCTGGGCCTCTTCACGACGATGCAGGTGTATCCGAAGCGCGACGAGGACGTGAAGGACTCGCTCCCGAAGGCGAAACTCGACCGCGACGCCCTCACGAAGCTCGGGGCGATCCCGGGGGTCAATCTGGTCTACCCATTCGACGCGGTGAGCGTCGAAATGGCGATCGGCGACACCGTCATCGTCACGAAGGCGCAGGCGCTCCCCGCGACCGCAATCCGGACCCGTCTCTTCTCACAGCTCGCGGCCGGCACGCTCTTCGAGAACGATTCCTCCCGTAGCGTCATCGTCTCGGACGACATCCTCAAAGAGGCGGGCATCACGAACTTCGACTCGGTCCTCGGCAAACCGATCACGCTGACCATCAGCGTGTCACAGATCGACAGCGGCCTGGCGCACATCCTGGTCGACCGGGACGAGTCTCTCCTCGACCGCGCGAAAAAGATCGACTTCGACTCGCTGCGCCACGCGGAATACCGGGGGCGCGTGATCCGAGGCGAAGTAAGCGAGGTGGTCCGGCGGTTCGTGAGCGGATTCCTCAACGCTCAGGCATCGGTGAGCGACACGCTCACGATCTGCGGGGTCCGACAGACGGGCCACGTGGGCGGATCGAGGATCGAGGACGTGATAATGCCGGTCGCGACCGCGGTGATGTTCAAGTCGGGCGGGTTCGGCGGATCCCCCACGGAGATCTTCGGGGCGCTGAGCAGCGGCACGCTTTTCGACGAGGGTGATGATGCCTCGGGGCAGACCTTTTCGCGCGTGACGCTCGACTTCGACCCGAAGGTGCCGTACAGGAGTGTGAAGGATTCCGTGGAAGGGCTCGGGTTCAGGGCCTTCAGCTTCGCCGAAGAGTTCGAGGAGATCCAGCAGGTGTTCCTCTACCTGAACATGGCGCTCGGGCTCATCGGCCTGATCGCGCTGAGCACGGCTTCGCTCGGGATCGCCAATACGATGATCATGTCGATCAACGAACGGAGGAAGGAGATCGGCGTGCTGAAGTCGCTCGGCGCCGATGAGAGCGACATCAGGATGCTCTTCCTGGTCGAATCGGGGGTGATCGGGTTGATCGGGACGGTGGCGGGGATCGCGTTCGGCTGGGGCATCACCCGCGTGGCCTCGGCGGTCGCGCAATCGTTCATGGAGGACAAGGGGATACCACCCATCGACCTCTTCGCGCTACCGTTCTGGCTCATCGGTATTTCGCTGGCGGTTGGGGTGGGGGTCAGCGTCGTCGCGGGCCTCTACCCTGCGGCCCGGGCCGCGCGCGTTGACCCGGTGGAGGCGCTCAGGAACGAATAACTGCGAATGGTCGATCGACCCCATTGCTCCCCCCCGCCCGCCGGATTACATTACCGAACGATGAATCTTGAGATATTGGATGGCCTCGGAGCGCTCACTCCCGCCGAACGGACGGTCCTGCGCCTGGTCGCCGGCTCGATGACGACCAGGGAGATCGCGGATCGGCTCGCCCTCAGCGAAAAGACGGTGGAGAACCGGCGGTGCAGGATCGCGCAGAAACTGGGGCTCGGCGGGACCCGTTCCCTTGCGAGGTTCGCGGCCGCTTACCGCGAGGTCCTCTGAGAGCGCCTGCCGAAATTGTCCACCCTGGCGGGGATCGGTGTCACCTGATGTAGAGCAGTTTTTTCACGAACTTCGACGCCGGCGTTGAAAGGTCGACCGGCTCGGCGACGAATTCCGAAAGGTACACTCCCGCCGGCATTCCCGTCGCATCCCAGACCGCTTCGTACCTGCCGGGTTCCTTCATCCCGGAGACGAGCTGCGCCGCTTCGGCGCCGAGGATGTCGAATATTTTCATCGTTACCCTGCTCCTGGCGGCGACCCCGTACGCGATGGTCGTGGACGGGTTGAAGGGGTTCGGATAGTTCTGCAGGAGGAATGGTGTCGCCGGATGGGCGGGAGCGTCGACGACGGCGAGGAGCGCGTACGACACCGAGTCGAGGTCCCGCAGGATCCACCGATCTGGATCGAACCTCACGCTCGTGGGCTCGACCGGCGTCGTGAACATATAATCCTGCTCCGGGAGTTCGTTCGTGATGACGATCGTCGTGTCGAGGCCGACGCCGCGGATCCTCACGTCCACCGGCATCCGGAACGTGACCGGATTCGCCGTCAACGTCGACTGTGTCACCCTGAGCGCGGTGACGTATCCGGCAGAGTCCGGTGAGGCCTTCCACCCGTAGCTGTACCGCGGGTACTTCTCCCCGTACACCCACTGGTCGAAGAAGTATCCCAGGTCCTTCCCCGACACCGACTCGCAGACGGCACGGAAGTCGGCGGTCGTCGCGGTGCCGAACCGGAGCGTTGAATCGTTCGCGTACTCGTAGAGCGCCCTGAAAAAGACGCTGTCGCTCATCACGTGCCTCAGCATATGGAGGACCGACGCCCCCTTGAAATAGACCCTCGAGCCCGCGAAGAGGTTTCCGGCGTCGGCGGTGTCCTCTACATAAAGTGTGCCGACGGCCGATTTTGCGGCGTTCAACGGGACTGTCATATAATTGTAATACGACATCGCGCCATAGGCCCGCTCCCGGTAGAGGCCCGTGAGGTAGGTCGCGAAGCCCTCGTTCAGCCAGAGGTCCGCCCAGCTCCGGCAGGTGATCATGTCGCCGAACCACTGGTGGGCCAGCTCGTGGGCGATGGTATTCTCCTGGTACGTCCCCGTGGAGGTCATCGTCTGGTGTTCCATCGCGCCACCCCACCCGAAATCGCAGTGCCCGTATTTTTCCCTGATGAACGGATAGAGCCCGAGCAACTCCGAGTAGATTTCCAGCATCGTCACGGTGCGCGGCAGGTCCGCCTGCGCGGAGGCGAGGTTCACCGGGAGCACGTAGTTCAGAACTTCCATCGAGTCGCCGGGTCCGTAGTGGAACCAGTACGACAGCGGGACGTAATTCGAGACGGCGATCGAGATCAGGTAGGTGTCGATCGGGTAGCGCTCCTTCCAGTGTGTGGTGGCGGTGCCGTCGCCGTTGTTCACCACGCCGGCGAGCGACCCGTTCGATCCTACGAGGAGCGAGTCGGCGCAGGTAATGAGCACATCCGCCGAGTCGGCCTTGTCGGCGAGCTGGTCCTTGCAGGGCCACCAGTCCTTCGCGCCGTAGGGCTGGCTGAGCGACCATATCCAGGGCGCGCCCTGTCCGGTGAACCCGATGCTCAAGCCACCGCTTCCGAAATTGTTCCAGGGCGGGAGGCCGTGGTACGTCACCTGAATGTCGAAAAGGTCTCCGTTAAGGAGCGGTGAATCGAGCTGGACGGTGACGACGTCCGATGCGCGTGTGAAGGAGAGCAGTGTGTTCCCGTCGAAGACGGCATCGATGGTGAGCGAGTCGTTCAGGTCGAACCTGACGGACGAGAGGCCGTCGATGAGTGCCGTCGCCCGGATCGTGACGACGCCCGTGACGAGTTTCGGGTCGGTCGTGATCGTGAGGTCGAGTTTGTACCACGTGACGTCATAGTTCGTGTCCGCGGCCGGCGCCGTCAGTGCGGAT
>JANNFI010000029.1:0-5370 GCA_031379665.1 Ignavibacteria bacterium | reverse complement strand
AAGCGAAAATGGCCCGGTAAATCCGGGCCATCTCGTTTCTATAAAGTCTGTTGTCTGTCTGTACTTCAGATAACAGCATCCCGAACGATCCGCTCCCAGTCGATTTCCACCCCGAGCATCCTCACCCATTTCCGGATGTAGGCAATATCCAACCCCTCATTCTGCAATTCGTACACCCTCAACGCATCGTGATACTGCTTCTCGCTACCGCCAGAGAGTTTGGCCCATCGGAGTTTCGCGAGAATGGAGTCCTCGGGTGCCGAGACGACGAGATCCATCCCGAGGGCCCGCTCGCGCATTTTCCTTCTGAATCGTGACTCATCGAACGGGTCGGAGATCAGCATCCAGAAATTGATTTTATCTCCGTCAGGCACGTGGAGGACGCTGAACATCGACTGTTCCCTGATTGCCGCTTTCAGTCAGGGCGCCGGTGACGCGTTTCAGTAATTCCTGTTGTGACATCGGGTGAGACGTTCGAGGTAGAGGGACCGAAGCTGCGCGGCGTCGAGGTGGGGATGTCGGCGTCGGAGACCCTCCAGAAAGAGCCGTCGACTAAGGTCGGCAATTTCAACAATATCGGAGCTCGCCAGATCGTATTACCCTCGGGTTTCGTCCTCCCTATCTCAACAACAGCATCTTTCTCACCGTCGTAATCGACTTGCCTGGGTCAGCCGTACTCGTCGCATCGAGACGATAGAAATAGATGCCGCTCGACAGCGGGAGCCCGTGTCCGTTAACCGCGTTCCACGAAAACGACGCATAACCAGCGTCCTGAACGTCGTCCAACAAAGAAACGACTTCCCTTCCCAGCAGATCGTACACCTTCAGTGACACCCTGCTCCGTGTCGGCAGGCCATACTTCAGCGTTGTCGTGGGATTGAAGGGGTTCGGGTAGTTCTGTTCCAGGACGTATGTCGACGGGAGGTCCCGCTCCTCCGCGGCCACGCCGGTAACGGCGCCGTTGCCGGTTATCGACACGATTGCGGGAGAGTTGGTGGCGTTGCTGAAGACGAAAAGGGTGTCTTCGTAGGGCCGTATCGAATCCGGCGCGAATTCGATCAGGATCTCCAACGTATCGCCCACCCGGAGCAGCGTCACGTCCGGATAATAGATCGCGGTGAACCAGGGTGTGCGCGTCCGGATGGAATCGATCCGGAGGATATCGCCGGAAGTGTTGGTGAGCGCGACCGGAAGTGAGTCCCGTGAACCGACCGGCACGTCTCCGATGGCCACCGACGAAGTGCTCAGGGCCAGAACGGGAGGCGTAAAAACCTCTGTCGGGTATGAAATCCGGATAACGGCGGAATCGGCCAGTATCGTGAGAGAATCGCTCACGGCGACGATGAACATGCCGGTGTCGGGTCCCGCCGTGAAGACGCCTTGGGGCGTAATCGTGCCCCCAGTGGCGCTCCATTGCGGGATGAATGGCCATTCCCGCCCCGTCTGATCGAAGCCGATGGCGGGGATCATCAGCGTATCCCCGGGGAAAGCATTCGATGTATCGCGGAGGATCGTCACCTCCGAAAGTGCCGGTTGGTATACCACGAGATAAAATGTATCTGCCGCCGTTTCACCGGGATTCGTGAGCGATCCGGCTGTCACGATCACGCGTGACACCTCACCGATGAGCGCGCCGGTCGGAATATTGAACGGGGATGATATCACGGCCGGGGTCGAGTCTTGCAACGAGACTGTCTGAGAGATGACCGGGGTCATCCATCCTTTGTCGTCAGCGACGTTTATCGAGAGGGAATCCGTCGGATTCGACCAATTGGCCACGGCGAGGGAGAGAGAGTCAATTTCGCCCGGAAGTACGAAAATGGAATCGAGCGCAGTGCCGGCGTAGATCACCACCGGGGTCGCCAACCAGCTTGCTGCCTGAACGGATCCGCCGATGGCCCCTCCCGGACCCGACGGCGATCCCCACCAGTTGCCGTCGGCGTTGACTTGCCCGGCCCCCTCGTTGTTCACCCCGAAACCGGAATTGCCGAAGATGTTCGATCCGGAGATCTGAAACGGCAGGAGATGATCGACCGCGAGGCCGTCCCCGGCATTTCCGTCGATGGAACTGCCCCCGACTACGCTGCCTGAGAGCGCAGCAGCCGGTTCGGCGAACGATAACGGCATCATCGACGCGCCGGGCGTGTGGCCGGCGACCGTAGCGGGCGCCGGTCCGGTAACCTTGCCGGAGATCCCTCCCAATCCGTTATTACACACCTGAGTCCCGCTGATGCGGACGACGGGTGAGAGGATGCCATATTCCAAATTTTCGCAGACCCGTCCGCCTGAAATCGAAAGGAAATGATCGGAGGCCAGACCGGATCCACCGTTGCCAGTGGCGATACCGCGGCCGCGTATGAATACAGACTTGGATCCCCACACCCCGTGACGCGCATTGTCGCGGATCGTTGCGTCCTGGAGATCGATGATTTGCCCGGCGACTCCGTATCCTTCCCCCTCCGCGACAAGGACCGGATCGGCGCCATTCCTCTCTGCGAGAAGATGACCCGTAACCCGGATTGCCAGATTGCCCGCCGAGAGCCCGTCGCCGCCGTTGTCCGACACGACGTGAGATGTCCCTTCGATTGTCATCGCTTCCTTGGCGAAGATACCGCGGAGAGAGTTTTGACGCACGATCGCGTTTCCGCGGATCACGACGTCCCCCCAGGAGGTCAGGCCCGCAGGTTCGTTGTCCTCGATGACGACATCCTCGCCCGTGAAATCCATATGTACCATGACGGCGCCCACTCTGAGATCCGCCGGGACCGGTCCGTCCTCGCTTCCATAGCGTCCGGCGATCTTGTTGTTGCGCGCCGTGAGCTCCCCCTTGACGTTGATCCACCCGTTCGCCGCCCACAGCGCCTGATCGCGGTTGTTCTCGAGCAAGTGTTCCGCGCCGTCGAGAGTGATATTGAACGTGGCCCAGACTCCCCTGCCGGGGTGGTTCTTCACCGTCAGGTCGCCGTCCACGAAGAGCGAGCCTCGCACCTTGAGGCCACCCCACCCGTTGCCGCTGGCCTCTATTGTAGTTGTATGAACATTCGCTTGCGTCCATAGACCGCATATCAGGTTGTTGAAACTGCGCTCTTCCGACACGCCGGCGCCGTTGTTGTTGAGCTCTGCGCGCCCCTTCAGTGTCACAAGCCCGGCGAACGAAAGGATTCCATGGGAAGAATTTCCATTTGCCCGGATCAGCGGAGCGTCGCCTGTATCCGTGGCCTCGATGTACAGATGGCCGCCGCCGAGATGGACGCCACTGCCGAACCACGTGGGAGATCCGTTCGACAGAAACTCGAATTTCGGTCCCTTGAGCCGAACGCTATTGTTTGACAGAAGTCCGTCCAGGCTGTTTCCGTTCGCCGTCACGCTCGCCTCGAGATCGATCTCGCCCTCGCCGGTGTCGAACGCGCTGTGGAGACGTATGCCGGATCCGCAATTTCCCGACGCTGTCACATTTCCCGGACCCCGCAGCCAGCCTGCCAGCCAGAGACCCGCGATGTCGTCATCGCTGCAAGCGATCGAGTTCCGATCGGTCGACGGGCCGTTGGAGCTGAAGATGCACGCGCCCTCGAGCGTGACATCCTTTGCCGCCCGGACGCCGCAATTTTTGTTGGCGCTGGTCGTCATCCCGGCCAGCCTCAGGTGGTCGCCATCCATCCCGACCCCATTCCCGGTGAAGCCCGAAATGTGGAGAGCCCGGACCATCGATTCGTTCCCCATCAGATGAAAGCCGTCGGTCGTAGGACCGGCGGCCGATCCCATCAGGCGGATGACCGGGACTGCGGTGGAATCGTAATTCGGCTGAGTCGAGCCGTCGATCGCGATATCATCCGCAATGTCCGGGAAGGCGCTCTGCGGTTGGATGAAGTATGGGTCCGGCCCCGGAATATTGAAGGTGATGTCGTCCTCGCCTTCGATGTGGTTCGAGGCCTGGATTGCAGACCGAAGCGTCACTTCCGGGGCGCCGTTGACCTGCGGCCCCGATGTCGCGGCGGTGCCGCCGGTCGGGTTCGCGGCCGGCCGGTCGGCGACGGAATTGACGATCATCGGCGATTTTGAAAACTCGGAGGTCCCAAACTCCGGATGGGTCGCTGTCGCGACCACCCGTCCGTACTCGCCGGGGATACTTATTTCGAACGCAGCGAAACCGCCGGTATCGGTGTGAACATCGACGGTGTGCTGAAAGGTCTGCCCCTCGCCGAAGCCCGTCGTGTCCGCTTCATCGTTCGTATAGAATTCAATCCGGTAATCCGTGTCCGGCAGGGAGCGGAGGTGTCCCTTCACCGTCGTCGAACCGCCGGCTGGGTCGATCCAGGTGATCCGCGGAAAGTTCTGGCGGGCGTTCGCCCCGCTGTCGGCGTCGGCGGAGTCGTTGGGTGTCGGTCCGTCGTTCCCGAGGTCGATACCGAGGCCTCCGTTGCTGAAAATGGAGTTTCGCAGGATCGTGGTTCCCCGTCCGGCCTTGATCACGATGCCCGCCAGCTGATGGAATGCAATGATGTTGGCATCGACCTCGTCCGTCCCGCCAAACGTGTTGACGTCGGCGCTGTCGATCATCACCCCCGCGCTGTCGTTCGGGAGCGGCGATGTGCTGTCGGCCTGCGTGCCGATCAGGTTCGCCTGAAAAAGATTACGGGACGGGGCGGAGGGAGTCCGCCGTGTCCAGACGCCGTGACTATGGTTGCCGGAGATGAGATTGTTCAGCACGAAGTTGGTGTCGACATATCCGCGCATCAGCAAACCGGTGGAATTCGGCAGGCTGAGGTTTCCCGTGATGTCGGTGCCGATCAGGTTATTTTGGATGATGTTTCCGTAGACAGTATTTGGCGCCGGTAGTAAACCGTACACTTCGATCCCTGCGCCGCCGTTGCCCGAGATGATGTTGCGGTCGGGGGCCGACGGTCCGCCGATGGTGGTCGTGCACGCCTGGATCAGCACACCCGCGAAAGTATTTCCCCAATCGAGCGTTCCGGTGGGGTCGGTGCCGATCAGGTTGCGACGGACGACCGCTCCCCCGTATCCGGTGATCCGTATGCCGGTAGATTTGTTGCCGCTGATAACATTACTGTCGATGACGGCGCTGGCCCCGATGAGCTGTATGCCGTCGAACCGGTTTCCGAAAAGGCTGTCGAGGGTCCCGTTCGGACCGATGATGTTGCCGCGGATGACGGTTCCGCCGGCCAGGCTCAGGATCGATATGCCGTTCGCATTCCCCGTGATCACGTTATCGACGATCGAATCCCTGGTGGCGGAGGTTCGGATGCCGTCGCCGATATTCGGCAACTGAGCGCGGCGGGTCGAGTCGGCGCCGATGATGTTTCCGCGCACGAGTGTATTGACGGCGGCCTGTGTGATCTCGAGACCCGGGCC